>NZ_JBEXET010000042.1:0-75521 GCF_040606415.1 Streptomyces sp. NPDC005423
CGCCCGGCGTGACCGCCCGGCGTGACCGCCCGGCGTGACCGCCCGGCGTGACCGCCCGGCGTGACCGCCCGGCGTGACCGCCCGGCGTGACCGCCCGGCGTGACCGCCTGGCGTGACCGCCCGGCGTCGTCGCGTCGAGGCGTGGGACCTCAAGTCGCCCTGCCCGCAAGGGCGTTCAGATGTGCGTGGCGGGACTCCGCCGTCTGGCCCTGCACCAGCAGGAACAGTCCCTCGCGCGCCAGCCGTTGTGCCCTGCTGGTCAGCGCGAGCGCCCTGCCGCCCCCGGCCACCACCGCCGCCGTGGTGGCCGTACTCATCACCTCGTACGCCCGGGTCCGGAGCGCCAGCCGCTCCGCGAGGTGTTCGTGCGGTACCGGGTGGTCCGCCAGCGCGTAGGCCCGGCGGCGGATCTCGGCGAGCCGGGTGCGCAGCGGGCCGGCCGTGTCCTCGTCCAGCAGGGCCAGGGCCGACTCCGCGACGCCCAGGACCGCGGGAGAGGTGTTCGTCGCCTTCGGGCGGTCGGCCGCCGCCCACTCCCCGTACGGCACGCGCAGGACCACCGCCTCCTCCGGTAGCCACAGGCCGTCCAGCTCCAGGGAGACCGTGCGGGAGGCGGTGAGCGCGGCGAGCCGTATCAGGGACGAGGGGCGGAGCCCGGGCTGCTCCCGCGCCTCCGTGAACGCGAACAGCGCCTCGTCCGCGTCCGTCACGCCCGCCAGCAGCATGACGTCGTTCAGGCCCCACCCGGTGTACCAGGGCACCGTTCCGTCGAAGCGCCGGCCGCCCCGCTCACGGGTGACCCGCACCGGGATCCGGGGGTGGGCCCGCAGGTGCGCGTAGGCGACGCCCGACAGCAGCTCACCGCTCGACAGCGGTCCCAACAGCCTCTCGCGCACAGGGAGTTCGCTCTTCGTCAGGGTCAGCACCGGTGTGTGGTGCTGCGTCTGCACGAACCAGGTCGAGCAGCAGGCCCCGGCGAGGATCTCCGCCGTCGCCCGTGCCACCGCGCCGGGAGCCGCCGAGCCGCCGTACGCCACCGGTGCGCTCACCCCCAGCAGGCCGGACCGCTTGACGGCGTCGAGGTGGCTCGCCGGGACGCCTTCCTGGTCGACGCGTTCGGCCTGCGGGGCGAGGAGGTCGTCGGCGAGCCGGCGGGCGCGGGTGACGAGGGGGTGGGGCGGGCTGGTCATGGGGAGATTCTCCCGCTCGGGCGGCGGAGCGTGCGCGCGCCGGGCCCGCGGGGACCCGTTTCGCCCCCGGAACGCCGTCGGGGGAACTGTCGGAGGGTGTGACCGCCCGGTCGCCGAAAGTGAGACGGCCGACGGCGGAATTATGTTGGTGGATGAAAGGTTGGCCTATACACCCGACCGTCGTCCTTTCCGCATCAGATCAGCGAGGCATCGTGACCCACTCCACCCCCGAGCGGCCCGCCGACATCGTGGCCCGGCTGCGCGCCACCTTCCGCACCGGCCGCACCAAGCCTGTGGCGTGGCGCACCGCCCAGTTGCGCCGGCTGCGCGAGCTGCTCACGGAGCACGGCGACGACCTGGCCGCCGCCCTCCACGCCGACCTCGGCAAGAGCGCCACCGAGGCCCAGCGCACCGAGATCGGCTTCACGATCCGCGAGATCGACCACACCCTCGAAAACCTCGACGCCTGGCTGCGCCCGGAGCCCGCGCCCGTACCGGCCCACCTCGGCGCCGACGCGACCGCCTGGACGCAGTACGACCCGCTCGGTGTCGTCCTGGTGATCGCCCCCTGGAACTACCCGGTGCAGCTCCTGCTGACCCCGGTCGTCGGCGCGCTCGCCTCGGGCGACGCCGTCGTCGTCAAGCCCAGCGAGATGGCGCCGGCCACCTCCGCCGCCCTCGCCCGGCTGCTGCCCGCCTACCTCGACACCGACGCGGTCGCCGTCGTCGAGGGCGGGGTCCCCGAGACCACGGCCCTGCTCGCCGAACGTTTCGACCACGTCTTCTACACCGGCAACGGCGCCGTCGGCCGCGTCGTCCTGCGGGCCGCCGCCGAGCACCTCACCCCGGTCACCCTCGAACTCGGCGGCAAGTCACCGGCCTTCGTCGACCGGGGCGCCGACCTCAAGGTCGTCGCGGAGCGCCTGGCGCGCGGCAAGTTCCTCAACGCGGGCCAGACCTGTGTGGCCCCCGACTACGTCCTGACCGACCCGGAGACCGCCGCCGCGCTGGAACCCCTGCTGGCGAGCGCGGTCGAGGCGGTCCACGGCGCCGACCCGCAGACCTCCGCCGAGTACGGCCGCATCGTCAACGAGCGGCACTTCGACCGGCTCGCCGGGCTGCTCGGCTCCGGCCGGGTCGTGGTCGGTGGCGGCAGTGACCGTGCCGACAAGTACATCGCGCCCACCGTCCTCGCCGACGTGGACCCGGACTCGCCCGTCATGGCGGAGGAGATCTTCGGCCCGATCCTGCCGATCGTGACCGTGCCCGGACTGGACGAGGCGATCGACTTCATCAACGACCGCGACAAGCCGCTCGCCCTGTACGTCTTCGGCGACGACGCCGTCACCCGCGACCGGATCGTCGCCGAGACCTCCTCCGGCGGCCTCGGCTACGGCCTTCCGCTCGCCCATCTCACCGTCTCCGACCTGCCGTTCGGCGGTGTGGGCGAGAGCGGCATGGGCAACTACCACGGCCGCTACTCGATCGAGACGTTCAGCCACCGCAAGGCGGTGCTGGACAAGCCGCTGAGCTGACCCGGCCGCGCCGCGACGGCATGCCGCCGCCCCTGCACGCGAGGGGCCGGCGGCACGCCGTCGCGGCGCTCGCGCCCCGGGCGGCCGCGTGGGGGAACTGGGCGTACCGCACCGGCCGTTGGGGTGAACCGCGCCTCATCACTGCCTGCTGGGGCGGGAGTCGAGCCGACGTGCCGCCCCGGGCGCCGCACGCCGGCCCTGTGCGAGACTCCGCCGATGACCTCAGAGGAGATCACCGCGGCCGCCTCGGGCAGTGGGAAACTCGGCGGCCTGTCCGTGCGCCGGATCGGCTTCGGCGCGATGCGACTGACCGGCAGCGCCGCCTTCCACCTCGGCACGCCCAGCGACCGCGCCCGGTCGATCGCCGTACTGCGCAAGGCGGTTGAACTCGGCGTCAACCACATCGACACCGCGGCCTTCTCCTTCTCGTCCCTGCGGTCGGCCAACGAGATCATCAACAGCGCGCTCTCGCCGTACGGCGACGATCTCGTCATCGTCACCAAGGTCGGGCCCCACCGGGACCACGCGGGGGAGTAGGGAACCTCCGCGAGGCCCGACCAACTGCGCGGTCAAGTGGAGGAGAACCCCCGCCAGTTGGGCCGTGACCAGCTCGACGTCGTCAACCTCCGGCGGATGTGGCAGGACTCCGTCGCCGAGCACTTCGGCGCGCTCGCCGACCTCCGGGAGAAGGGCCTGATCCGGCACCTCGGTCTCTCCGACGTCGAGCCCCGCCATCTCGCCGAGGCCCAGGAGATCGCCCCGGTGGTGTGTGTGCAGAACCGCTACGGCCTGGACCACCACGCTCCCGGCACCGACGAGATGCTGCGGATCTGCGGTGCACAGGGCATCGCCTTCGTGCCGTTCTTCGCGATCGCCGGTGCGGGCGGGGCGCGCGGCGCCACCACCGCGCACCCCGAAGAGGTACTGGACATCGCCCGCGCGCACGGCGCGAGCCCGGCCCGGATCCGGCTCGCGTGGACGCTGCGGCAGGGCCCGCATGTGCTGGCCATTCCCGGCACCGGCGACCCCGGACATCTCACCGAGAACATCGCGGCGGGCGCCGTACGCCTCACCGACGAGGAAGCGGCCCGCCTCGACGCGGTGCACCACAGGGCCGGTTGAGGCCCCGGCCCGGCTCTCCGCACCGGCTCACCTCCCCACCCGTCGCACCACCCGCCCGGCGGCCATCTTCTGCAACAGGCCGTACGCCAGCACCGGCAGCAGGACGTGCGGACGGTCGGGCAGGGCCGTCGTGATCAGGACCGCGCTCGCGCTGCTGTTGTTCATCCCGCAGGCCAGCGTCACCGAAGCGCCGGTCCGCGCGTCCAGCCGCAGCACCCGTACGGCGGCCCGGCCGAGCGTGAAGGACAGGCCGCACACCGTGGCGGCGACGGCGAGCGCCCCCGCGAGCAGGACCGGGCGCGGATGCAGCAGGAAGGGGCCGAGCACCCCGCTGGCGTTGACATAGGTGAGCAGCAGCGACCCGGCCAGGGCGGCCGGGACGGTGCCGCGCAGGAGCGCCTCCCCGGCCGGCCGGGGGAGCGCGAGCCGGGCCAGGAGGCCCGCCGCGCACGGCAGGAGGACCGAGGTGAGCGCGAAGGCGTGCCCGGCGGAGTGGCCCACCGGGGCGAGTCTGCCCGCGTAGTCGCCCTTGAGCAGCGGAGACAGGACGGCGAGGGTCACCGGCACGGTCAGCGGACTGACCAGCGTGGAGGCGAGGACCAGGCCGACGGCCGTGGGCTGGTCGCCGTCCCCCTTCGCGGTCCACACCGTGGCGCCGGCCGCCACCGGCATCGCCACGACGAGGATCATCGCGGCGAGCATTCCGCTGCCGCCGTCCTGGTCGGGCGACGCGCGCAGCGCCAACGCGACCCCGGGCACGATCAGCAGTGGCACCAGGACGTGCAGGACGAGACCGGCGACCAGCGCTGCCGGGCGCCGCAACAGCAGGCGCAGTCCGTGCGGCGGCACCTGACAGCCGGCGCTGAACAGGACCAGTGCGAGGAGCAACTGCGGTACGCAGAAGGCGAGTTCACCCAGGCCGGCGGCGTCGAGAGGGTGCGGGCGGCGGAGCCACAGGCCCGGGGCGGGCAGTACCGCGGCGGCCGCGTAGGTCACGGCGACGGCGGGTCCGAGGCGGCGGCGCAGCAGCGCGGACAGCCGGGGTTCCGCGCGACTCCGCCCGGAACGGGGGCACATGAACGGCATGGACAGGCTCTTCCGTCGTCGGAACCGGGGGGAGACGGAAGGCGGCTATGCCGAAGGGGCCCGGCGCGGCATGCAGGAGAATGGGTGTGCGAAGTCCTGCGGTCATCGCGACGGCCCCTTTCATAATGGGTGCGCGGGCGCAGTCCGGCAGGCACCCGCCCGACTACAATCCTGTAGACGGTCTACTGAACTGTAGACGAGCACGGGGTGAGGATCGTTCCCATGACCGACGCGAGAGACGAACGCCGACCGGCGGGCGAGCTGGAGGCCACCGTCATGGCCGCCCTCTGGGCCGCCGGCGCGCCGCAGACCCCCGGCCAGGTGCAGCTCAGCCTGGGCTCCGGCCTGGCGCGCACGACGGTGACCACGATCATGACCCGTCTGCACGACAAGGGTGTCGTCGAGCGTCGGCGCCAGGGCCGCGGCTACGCCTACTACCCGGTCCAGGACGCCCAGGGACTCACCGCCCGCCGGATGCACACCGAACTCGACCGGGACCTGGACCGCGAGACCGTCCTCGCCCGTTTCGTCGCCCAGCTCAGCCCCGACGACGAGCGGGTCCTGCGCGACCTCCTCGAATCAGGTGACGGATGATCGCGCTGCTGCTCCTGCCGATCGCGCTGCCCTTCCTGGTCGCGCCGGTCACCCGCCGCGCCCTCGACCGGCTCGCGCCCCGCACCGCCCTGTGGCTGCTCACCCTCTGCACGGTGGTCACCGCCGGCTGCTCCCTCGCCGCGCTCGGCGCGTTCGTCCTCACCGGGCTGCTCCAGCTCTCCGTCTTCGCCGCCCTCGGCGAACTCGTCCACCCGCTGCGTACCGCCTCCGACGCCTTCGTCGTGCCGGCGGCGACGCTCTCCGTCGGCGCCCTCGCCGTGTCCCTGTGGACCGTCGCCCGCGCGGTGCTGCGGCAGACCCGCGCCTTCCGCGCGGCCCGCACGGAGGCCGACCGGGGGCCGGCCGCGGGCGACCTGTGCGTGGTCGACTCCCCGGACCCGGACGCGTACGCGCTGCCCGGCCGGCCACACCGGATCGTCGTCACCACCGCGATGCTGCGCAGCCTCGACGCCGCCGAACGCGAGGCGCTCTTCGCGCACGAGCGGGCGCACAACGCGGGCGGCCACCACTACTTCCTCGCCGCCGCGGAACTGGCCGCCCACTGCCACCCGGCACTGCGGCCGGTCCGCCACCAGATCCGACTCGCGGCCGAGCGCGTCGCGGACGAGGCCGCCGCCTCGGCCGTCGGCGACCGTCGGCTGACCGCTCGCGCCATCGCCCGCGCGGCCCTCGCCGGACAGTCGGCGGCCCGCTCCGCCCGCCCCGGCTTCGCCGCCGGCGCCACCACCGGGCCCGTCCCGCTCCGCGTCAAGGCGCTGCTGGCGGGCCCGCCCGGCGCCCACCGGGCCGCCGCCGCTGCCGCCGCCCTGCTCCTGGCCTGGGCCGGCCTCTCCTGCGGCGCCGCGGCCACGGGGATGATCGACTTCCATCACCAGGTCGAGGTGGCGCAGGGCGAGGAGGCTCCGTAGGGGCCGGCCCGCTTCCCCGGTCCGTCGCCCGTCGTCGCCACCTCTTCTCACCCCCTCGGAACCTCGACTGGCGGCAACGACGTTTTACGTATAACCTCTCCCGTCAATCCCCCTCCCGAGAGGTCCCGATGAGCCGTATCGCCCTGGTCACCCTCGTCGTCGACGACTACGACGACGCGATCCGCTTCTACACCGAGGCGCTCGGATTCCGGCTCGTCGAGGACACTCCGCGGCCCGACGGATCCCGCTGGGTCGTCGTCGCCCCCGGGGCAGCCGGAACCGGCACCGGACTGCTCCTCGCCCGGGCCAAGGACGAGGCGCAGCGCGGGCGGATCGGTGACCAGACCGGCGGCCGGGTCGGGTTCTTCCTGCACACCGACGACTTCGCCGCCGACCACGCCCGGATGCGCGCCGCCGGGGTGACCTTCCTGGAGGAGCCCCGCCACGAGCCCTACGGCTCGGTCGCCGTCTTCCAGGATCTGTACGGCAACCGCTGGGACCTGCTCCAGCCCGCCACCGACTGACCCCACCCCACCGCACACCTGCCGAGGAAACACCGCACATGACCGCCTCCCCCGTCGACCACGACACCCTCCGCCGGCTGCCCAAGGCCGTGCTCCACGACCACCTCGACGGCGGCCTGCGCCCCGCCACCGTGGTGGAACTCGCGGACGCGGTGGGACACACCCTGCCCACCACCGACCCGGACGCGCTCGCCGCCTGGTACTTCGACGCCGCCAACTCCGGTGATCTGGTGCGCTACATAGCCACCTTCGAGCACACCCTCGCCGTGCTCCAGACCCGTGAGGGCCTGCTGCGCGCCGCCGAGGAGTACGTGCTCGACCTCGCCGCCGACGGGGTCGTCTACGGCGAGGTGCGCTACGCCCCCGAGCTGATGGTGAACGGCGGGCTGGCCCCGGCCGAGGTGGTGGAGACCGTCCAGGAGGGCCTCGCGGCCGGCATGGCGAAGGCCGCCGCGGCGGGAACGCCCCTCCAGGTCCGGACCCTGCTGTGCGGCATGCGGATGTTCGACCGGGTCCGGGAGGCCGCCGACCTCGCCGTGGCCTTCCGGGACGCGGGTGTCGTCGGCTTCGACATCGCCGGCGCCGAGGACGGCTTCCCGCCCGCCGACCACCTCGGCGCCTTCGCGCACCTGCGCGCCGAGAGCGTCCCGTTCACCATCCACGCCGGTGAGGCGCACGGGCTGCCCAGCATCCACCAGGCCGTCCAGGTGTGCGGCGCCCAGCGCGTCGGGCACGGTGTCCGCATCACCGAGGACATCGTCGACGGCAAGCTCGGCCGGCTGGCCGGCTGGGTGCGCGACCGCCGTATCGCCCTGGAGATGTGCCCGACCTCCAACCTCCAGACGGGCGCGGCCACTTCGATCGCCGAGCACCCCATCACCGCGTTGAAGGACCTGGGCTTCCGGGTCACCCTCAACACCGACAACCGGCTGGTCTCCGGTACGACCATGACCCGGGAGATGTCCCTCCTGGTCGAGCAGGCGGGCTGGACGGTGGAGGACCTGCGCACGGTCACGGTGAACGCGGTGAAGAGCGCGTTCCTCCCGTTCGACGAGCGCAGGGCCCTCATCGAGGACGTCGTCCTGCCGGGCTACGCGTCCGTGCTCGCCACCAGCCCCCGGACGTAGGCGGCCTGTCCGACGTGCTGGAGATCGTCGGAGAGCACGCTGACGAGCCGTACGCCGAGGGTGACCGGCGGGTCCCAGCGCTCGTCCACGACCCGCTCGAAGTCCTCGGCGGCCAGCCCGCGCAGGTACCCCAGGGTCTGGGTGTGCACCGTGTCGTAGTAGCCGGTCAGCAGGGTGGCGGACTCCACCCGCACCGTGCCGACCTTCGCGGACGTATGGCCGTAGCCTGTGTCCGCGCGTGGCAGGTCGAGTCCGAAGCGCTTCTCCCAGCCCTCCGTGAGCCACACCTGGTCGAGACCGGAGGCGTCGGCGACATGGTCGTCCTGGACCCGGGTGAGATGCCAGACGAGCCAGGCGATCGAGTTGGCGTCGGAGCCGGGACGGGCGTGGAGCTGGTCCGGTGACAGTCCTTCCACCGCCGAGTGGACTTCTTCCTGGATGCGGCCGAAGCCGTCGATGAGGATGTCCTTTGCATGCATACGACCACCATCGCGCATCGCGGTCGCTCACGCGTCCGGAATACGGCTCCCGCGCCCGCCCGGCGGCACCCGCAGGCCGGGGCCGTCGCGCGGGGAGGGAGGGTCGTTGTCGCGCGGGACGCGACCGGTGACCGGCGGATCGTGCGCGGTCGCCCGCTCGGCGACAGGCCTGAACGTGCCCTCGACGAACGGAATGTGACGGACCATCAGTTCCGCTTTTCGGCCAGCCGCCGTTGTCCGGATATCGTCTGTGCCGACGAGCCCTCGGTCAGGCGGGGTCCGCGTCCTCGGCGGCCGGCGCCAACTCCTCTGTCTCCAGCAGCGTGATCAGGGCGCGGGCCGCCGGACTGGTGGCCTCGGGCGGCGGCAGCAGCGCCACCGTCTCGTAGGCCTCGTCGCCGGTGCCCTTCAGGGGGAGCGCGGTGAGCGCCTGCCGCTTGTCCCGGAAGTGCTGGGGGACCACCGCGACACCGAGGTTCTCGTCGACCAGGTCCAGGAGGCTGTGCACATCGTTGACCTCCAGCGCGACCGTCCGCCGTACGCCCGCGCCGGCGAAGGCCGCGTCCGTGGTGCGGCGCGGACCCCAGTCCGGGTGGAAGTCGACGAAGACCTCGCCGCCCAGGTCCTGGGGGGTCAGCGCGGCCCCGGTCCGGGCCAGCCGGTGGCTGGGATGGCAGAGCACGGTCATCGGCTCGCTGGTCAGCGCCAGCGAGCGCAACTGGTCGGTGTCCGCCTGCGTCCGGTAGGCGAAGGCCAGGTCGAGCCGGCCGGCCGCGACCTCCTCCGCCAGCGCGCCGGAGCCCGCCTGGCGCAGCCGGATCTCCACGTCCGGGTGACGGCGCCGGAACGCGGCGAGCAGCCCGGCCACCCGCACCCCGGCGATGCACTGCTCGGTGCCCAGCGCAAGCGTGCCCCGCAGCACACCCTGCACCGCGGCGACCGCCTCGTGCGCGGTCCTGACCTGGGCGAGGATCCGCTCCGCCTCGGCGAGCAGGGCGCGGCCCGCCTCGGTGAGCGTCACCCGGCGGGTGGTCCGCACGAAGAGCGGGGTCTGGAGCTCCCGCTCCAGGGCCCGGATCGACGCCGACAGGCCCGACTGGGACACCATCAGGCGCTCCGCGGCCCGGGTGAAGTGCTGGTCCTCGGCGACCGCGACGAAGTGCTGGAGATGACGCAGTTCCATGATTGAGAAGCGTAACCGCTGAATTTCATCGCATTCTCCTGTTGGACCGCTGCCCGCGGGCCGGGGGAGAGTGGGCGGCGTATGAGCAGGATTCGCAGCAGCAGTGCCCACACCTCTGGAGTCGCGTTGTACACCGCACACCCCGACCGTTACGCGGACATGCCCTACCGGCGCACCGGACGCAGCGGCCTGCAGCTCCCCGCGCTGTCGCTCGGCCTGTGGCACAACTTCGGCCCCGACCGGCCGGTCGACACGCAGCGGGCCATCCTGCGCCGCGCCTTCGACCTAGGTGTCACCCACTTCGACCTGGCCAACAACTACGGCCCGCCGCCCGGCGCCGCCGAGTCCGCGCTGGGCGACGCCCTCAAGGCGGACTTCGCGCCGTACCGCGACGAACTGGTGATCTCCACCAAGGCCGGCTATCTGATGTGGCCCGGCCCGTACGGCGAGTGGGGTTCGCGCAAGTACGTGCTCTCCTCGCTCGACCAGAGCCTGTCCCGGCTGGGCCTGGAGTACGTCGACATCTTCTACTCGCACCGCCCCGACCCGGAGACTCCCCTCGAGGAGACGATGGGCGCCCTGCACTCCGCCGTCCAGCAGGGCAAGGCGCTCTACGTCGGCATCTCCAACTACTCGGCGGAGCAGACCCGGGAGGCCGCCCGCATCCTCGGCGAGCTGGGCACCCCGCTGCTGATCCACCAGCCGCGCTACTCGATGCTCGACCGCCGCCCCGAGGACGAGGGTCTGCTGGACGCGCTGGACGAACTCCGCGTCGGCTCCATCGTCTTCTCCCCGCTGGAGCAGGGCCTGCTCAGCTCCCGCTACCTCGACGGCATCCCGGAGGGGTCCCGGGCGGCGAGCGACAGCCCGTTCCTCAATTCGGAGGCGGTCACCGAGGACCTCGTGGGCCGGCTGCGCGCCCTCGACGAGATCGCCAAGGGGCGCGGCCAGACGCTGGCGCAGCTCGCTCTGGCCTGGGTGCTGCGCGGCGGCCGGGTGACCTCCGCCCTGGTCGGCGCGAGCAGCCCGCAGCAGTTGGAGGACAGCGTCGCGGCCACCCGCAACCTGGACTTCGACGCCGAGGAGCTGGCCCGTATCGACGCGATCGTCAGGCCGTGACCGCTGCCTGACCTCGCGGAGCCGGGCCGCCGCCGCTTCGACGGCGCGCGGCGGCCCGCCCTGGTCTCTCGGGCGGCCTCACGGCCTCGGGAGTGGACCGTCCAACTACGGGTGCGTGCTCAGGAGTTGAGCCGTTCCTCCGGGCGCAGGTCACCCGGTCGCCCTCCGCCTTCCCGATCGCCGCACGGAGCTCGGCCTTCACCGGAAGTGTGTGGCGTCTCCGACAGTTGAGCCGCCGAGCGGCCGTAGCCGCGGCACCCGGCGTCGGCGGTGCGCGCATCGGGGCGGCCAGATCTCCGGGCGGACGGTGACGGCGCCGTCCGGCAGGTGTAGGTTCCGTCGGCGGGCCGCTGGGTTTCCCTGACGCGCGGTGCCCGCGGAACTGCCGGGCTGATCTCCTTCAAAGCCGTCCTCGCTGGTCAGGGGAGCGCTCGGAATTCTCGTCCAGCCGTCGCGCGCGCCCTGTCCCGGGCGGCCCGGCGCGTCGCTCGCCCGTCGGGCGATGACAGTCGCGGAATGACGTCCAGGCCCCCGCAGCAATTCGGCCAATCAAGCCCTTGAATATGCCAAGAGACTGGCTGAAAAGCCGTGGTGACAGTGTTTCAGGAGTCAACATACTCGACAGCTAGGGCACATCTTCACGATGTGAAACCGCCATCGTTCGCAGCTCACCGGCCAACTGAGCCGTAAGGAAAGCGAGGTCCGACCGGCAAGCCGCGGACGCGACGGGGGAGTGATCGTGCACGACGAATTCCTGTGCCATGTCACCGCGTACGGCGCCTGCGACGGCAGGCGTATCGGAGTGCCCCTGGGAACCTACCGTGCCCCGACCCTGGCCCTCGCCCTGTGGTGGCTGCGCGACCGCGCGAGCTGGATCGCCGACCGTCTCGATCCCGACCCGGAGAACCCGGTCTTCCCGGCGGGCGCCCTCGTCCCGGTCGCCGGCACGGTGCCCGACGTACCGGGACTGCTGCGCGCCTGGGCAGGCGACGACGGCCAACAGGAGCTGGTGGCCAACGAGTTGGCGGCCGGCCGGCTGGTGCGGATCGCCACCAGCGACGAGACCACCGAGTACGAACTGCTCGCCGAGTCGGTGGACGCCCTGCGCATGCAGCGCACCCTCCCCTCGCTGGCCGTGCCCGTCGCCTGAACCGGCCCGGCCGCCGGGACCGCTCCCTCCCACTCTCCGAACGGCGCACTCCTGGGCGAATCGGTAGAATTCTGGGCATGGCAGAGCGGCCGGTCACGCCGACTGCGCCCGAACTCCTCCTGGAGACGGAGACGGGCTCCACAATGATGAGCCCGAGCCGGGACTACCACGTCGGCCGCGACCCCCTGTGCGACATCGTCATCGACGACTCCCGGGTCTCCTGGCACCACGCCGTGCTGCGGCCCGAGGCCGACCACTGGACCATCGAGGACGAGCACAGCACCAACGGCACCTACGCCGACGGCCGCCGCGTCGAGGAGTGGGGCGTGGGCCCCGGCAGCGTGATCCGGTTCGGCAACCCCGCCGACGGCCCCCGCCTCGTCCTGGCCGGCCGCCCGGCGCCCGCACCGGAGCGCCCCTCGGTCGTCTCGGTCCCCGCCCTCACCGGCACCTTCCGCCGCCCCACCACCGTACGGCCGCTGCCCGCCCGCGCCGTCCGCATCGGGCGCGCCGACGACAACGACCTCGTCGTCGACGACCTGATCGTCTCCCGCCACCACGCCGAACTGCGCACCCTGCCCGACGGCACGTACGAGATCGCCGACCTCGGCAGCCACAACGGCACGTATCTGAACGGCCAGCCCGTCACCGGCGCCCGGATCGGGCCGGGTGACGTCGTCGGCATCGGGCACTCCGCGTTCTGCCTGGTCGGCGACGAGCTGCGGGAGTACGTCGACACCGGCGAGGTCTCCCTCGACGTACAGGACCTCACCGTCGCGGTGGACCGGGGCCGCAAGATCCTCCTCGACCGGGTGTCCTTCCCCGTAGGGGAGAAGTGCCTGCTCGCCGTCGTCGGACCCAGCGGCGCCGGGAAGTCCACCCTCCTCAACGCCCTCACCGGCCAGCGCCCCGCCGACCACGGCACCGTCCTCTACGACGGCCGCGACCTGTACCGCGACTACTCCGAACTGCGCCAGCGCATCGGTCTCGTCCCGCAGGACGACATCCTGCACGGCCAGCTCACCGTGCGCGCCGCCCTCACCTACGCGGCCGAACTCCGCTTCCCGCAGGACACCGCGAAGGTGGAGCGACGCGACCGGGTGGACGAGGTGATCCGCGAACTGGGCCTGGAGGAGCGGGCCGGACAGCCCGTGCACAGCCTCTCCGGCGGTCAGCGCAAGCGGGTCAGCGTCGCCCTGGAACTGCTGACCAAGCCGTCGCTGCTCTTCCTCGACGAACCCACCTCGGGCCTCGATCCGGGCATGGACCGCTCGGTGATGCACATGCTCCGGGGCCTCGCCGACGACGGCCGGACCGTCATCGTCGTCACGCACAGCGTCCTCAGCCTGGACGTCTGTGACCGGCTCCTCGTGCTCGCGCCCGGCGGCAGGACCGCCTACTACGGGCCGCCCGGGGACGCCCTCGCCTTCTTCGGCTTCGAGGAGTGGCCGGAGGCGTTCGAGGCCTTCGAGCGAGACCGCCACCGGGACTGGGCGGGGGAGTTCCGCGACTCCCCGTTCCACCGCCGGTACATCGACGAGTCGACCGCGCAGCCCCGGCTGCCCCGCTCCGGCCCGGTCACCGTGGCCCCGCCGCCCCGGCCCCGCAGCCGCGGAGCGCAGCTCAGCACCCTGGTCCGCCGCTACACGGCCGCCCTCGCCGCCGACCGCACCTTCCTCGTCATCATGATCGCGCTGCCCTTCGTAATGGGCGCGATGGCCCGCGCCCTGGCCGGCGACAGGCTGACCCGGGAGACCGCGATGAACGCGCTGCTCATCCTCTGCGTCGGCGGAGTCCTGACCGGCGCGGCCAACGCGGTGCGCGAACTCGTCAAGGAACGCGCGATCTACCGGCGCGAACGGGCCGTCGGCCTCTCCAGATCGGCGTACCTGCTCTCCAAGATCGTGGTGCTGGGCGCGATCACCGTGCTCCAGGCCATCGTCCTCACCCTGGTCGCCCTGCTCGGCGTCAACCTCAACGCCCCAGGCGGGAAAGGCGTGTTGATGCCCCCGCTGATCGAGATCACGGTGGCCGTCGCGCTGCTCTCCTTCACCGCCATGGTGCTCGGTCTGCTGGTCTCCGCACTGGTGCGCAAGGAAGAGGTGACGATGCCGCTGCTCGTGCTCCTCGCCATCGTGCAGGTCGTGTTCTGCGGCGCTCTGCTGAAACTGCACGGCGTGCCCGGCCTCGACCAGCTCTCCTGGCTGGTGCCCTCCCGATGGGCGCTCGGCGGAATGGCGGGCACCATCGGACTGGCCCGGATCGTGCCCGGCACGCTGACCGGCGATCCGCTGTTCCGGCACTCCGCCGGGGTGTGGCTGCTCGACATGGCGATGCTGGTCGTGCTGTCGGCGCTCTTCGGTCTCGCGGTCTCCCGGCTGCTGCGCCGGCACGAGCCGGCCGTGATGCGGAAGTAGGAGGGGCACCCCGATGACGACCGCCGGCTTCGCGCCCACGCACGTCGTGCCCCAGCACGGCATGCCCGCCTGGGAGGTCCCCGACCCGGGCCGGCCCACCGTCCCGCTCGACCCGCTGCTGCCGGTCCAGCTGCTGGAGCAGCGCGGCGACTGGGCCCGGGTCCTGTGCTCCAACGGCTGGGCCGCCTGGGTCGACGGCCGCCACCTCCTCGCCGTACCCCAGGACCCGCCCGCCGCCGGCGGCCCCCTCACCCGCAGCGCCGACCCACGCCCCCTGCTCGCCCGCGCCGAACAGAGCCTCGCCCGCTACCGGGCCGCCGTCGAGGAACGGGCGGCCGGCGGACTGGACGGCTCGTCCTTCCACGCCCGCACCCACGGGCTGCGGATCGGTGTGATCGTCGACGGCGAGTCCGTATGGCTCTACGACGCGGACCACGAACGCTGGGTCTACGGCGACGGCATCCGCCTCAGCGCCTACGCCACCGACGACGGCCCCGAGGCCGCCGCCCGGGACCAGAAGCATGCCGCCCCGGACCTCGGCCATGCCCCGACCCAGGTGGTACGGCCCGACGGCGGCCCGTGATGGTCCGCGACACCGGCCTCTTCTCCGGCCGCCCCTCCGAACTGGTCGGCCGACGGATCGCGGGCTACCGCCTCGACCGCGAGATCGGCCGCGGCGGCATGGCGGTGGTCTACCGCGCCCAGGACCTGCGCCTGGACCGCACGGTCGCCCTCAAACTGCTGGCCCCGGAACTCGCCCGCAACGACACCTTCCGCAAACGCTTCACCCACGAGTCCCGGGTCGCCGCCGCGATCGACCACCCGCACATCGTCCCGGTCTTCGAGGCCGGGGAGACGGACGGCGTCCTGTACATCGCCATGCGCTACGTCGCCGGCAGCGACCTGCGTCATCTCCTGGACAGTTCGGGCCCGTTGCCCCTCCCGACGACCGTCCGGATCGCCGGCCAGGTCGCCTCCGCCCTCGACGCGGCCCACGAGCACGGGCTCGTCCACCGGGATGTGAAGCCCGGCAACATCCTGGTGGCCCGGGGCACCGACAGCGACCATCCCGAGCACGTCTACCTCACCGACTTCGGCCTCACGAAGAAGTCGCTCTCCCTGACCGGGTTCACCACCGTCGGCCAGTTCGTCGGCACCCTCGACTACGTGGCGCCCGAGCAGATCTCCGGCCGCCCGGTGGACGGCCGCTGTGACGTGTACGGCCTGGCCTGCGTCGTCTACGAGTGCCTCGCGGGCCGCCCGCCGTTCCGCCGCGACGACGACATGGCCCTCCTCTGGGCCCACCAGTACGACGAGCCGCCGCCGCCCACCGAGTCGTGCCCCGGTCTGCCGCCCCACGTCGACCAGGTCTTCGCCAAGGCCCTCGCCAAGTCCCCCGACGACCGCTACGACTCCTGCCTGGCCTTCGTCACCGGCCTGCGCGGCACCCCCGCCGCAGGCCACCCGCGGACCCAGGTCGACCTGCGAGCGGCCCCGCCGCGGGACGGCCGGCCGCCGCCGCCCCCGCACTGGGCCGAGCCGGTGTTCAGGCGGCGCGGTTAGCCCGCGCCGCGGGCCCGTTCCCGTTCTTCTCGACCTCGCCCCGCCGCCGCACCGGCTTCGCCAGCAGCGCGCCGAGGAACCCCGCGACCAGTCCCCACAGCGCGCCGAGGCCGACCGCCGTCCACAGCTCCGGTCGCAGGGAGAGCCGGCCGGACAGGCCGCCGCCGGCGTCGCCGATGCCGAGGAGGGAGAGGCCGTAGTGGGCGGAGAGCCGGCAGGTGAGACAGATCATCAGGACCGCGAGGGCCAGGGCGACGGCGAGGTGGACGGCGTGCTGCCAGACGCGCGTGCGGGCCGGGGAGCGGGCCGCCATCACGAACGCGGCGGCCCACAGCAGGACCGCGTCGATCACGAGGAGCCACCACACCCGGCCGTCGTAATGGGCGAGGGTGCGCAGGTTCAGCGTGGAGAAGTCGGGGGTGCGCAGCACCTGGTCGAGCAGGTGCGGCACGGGCAGTCCGAAGGGGCCCACGACGCGGCCGTGCCAGGTCGCGCCCAGACCGATCGTGAGGGTCAGCCACACCAGGTTGGGCAGGCCGAGCAGGATCAGGGCGAAGGTCTGGGTGGCGTGGCCCCGGGTCGCCGCGACGACCAGGGCGGTGACGAGGCCGAGCACCACGTAGAGCAGGAGCAGGACCAGGACGGCGTGGGCGGCGGGGCGTACCGAGGCGTGGAGGCGGACCAGGCGGGGCGGGAGCGGCGCCGTCCGGGAGACCAGCAGGGCCAGGACGAGGACGCCCGCCAGCCACAGCAAGGCGAAGAGGACGCTCTCGACGACGGCGGCCCGGAAGCCGACCGTCGGCGAGGTGTCGAGTACGTCGCCGATGTCGCCGAGCGTGCCGTTGCCGAGGGAGATGGCGAACTTCTGCCGGGCCGCGAGGGACACGCCGACCATCGCCGCCAGCCACAGGACGGCGATCCGGCCCGCCCACCCGGCCAGTTCCGCGGTGCCGGCGACCGCTCGGTGCCGCAGGGGCCGCAGAAATCCCGCGCCGACGACCAGGGCGCCGACCAGCGTCACCGACAAGGGGATCGCGGTCAGCCCGGCCCGGGTCCCGGCGATCGCACCGGCGTCGCCCGAGATGGCGATGGTGCCGCCGACGGCCGTCACGACGGTCGCCGCCACGACCCGGGGGAAGGCGTCCCCGGGCAGGCCGGTCGCGCCGGCCGCCCACAGCCCCAGCGCGGCGATCACGCCCATCGCGAGCAGGGCGGCCAGTACGGTGCTCACGGCCTGGACCCAGCCGTGGCGGGCGACTGCATGATCAGCCGGGGGTGGGAGGCTCACGCTGCCACGCTAGGCAGCCTCCGCGCGGAACGCCCGCCGGGAGGTCCGTCCGATTCGGCTTGCGGGCGGTACCGGATCCGAGCACACAATGGGTTCGGCGTGGACAGAACGGCATAAATCATGCGAAGTGCCGCGAGAACCCACGTCGGGAGGAAGTGCTCGTGAGCGTCGAACCGCCGTCTTCCGGCCGCCCCACTGGACCCCCTTCCGGCCCGTTGTCGGGCCCCTCGCAGCCGCCGTCGGGGCCGCCGTCGCAGCCGCCGGGGGGCAGCGGGGGCCCAGGCGGCTCAGGCGGCTCCGGTGGTCCGGGAGCTCCGGAGCCGCACCGGCCCTGGTGGAGGTCCGCGCCGCGTGTCGCGGTCATCACCACGCTGGTGGTGGCCGCCGTGATCGTCGCCGTCGTCCTCACCCGCCCCGGCGGCGGCTCCGGGTCCGCCGGCCGCGGTGAGGTCTTCCTCCAGGCCGCCGACAAGACGGGCCCCGACCCGTTCACGGAGTCGTCGGCGACCGAGAACTCCGCCCCGCCGGTCTCCGCCTCCCCCACCGCCTCCGAACCCGCGAACGCGGTACGCGGCGTGGACGGCGGCGCGCCCGGCCTCTACGGCGGCACCCGCAACGTCTCCAGCTGCGACGTGGAGAAGCAGATCAAGGCGCTCGGGGCGGCCCCCGCGAAGAACCGGGCGTTCGCCTCCGTCGCCGGTGTGCAGCCGGCCGGCGTCCCCGCCTATCTGCGCTCTCTCACCCCCGTACAGCTGCGCATGGACACCAGGGTCACCAACCACGGCTACCGCGCCGCCGCGGCCACCACCTACCAGGCCGTCCTCCAGGCCGGCACCGCCGTCCTCATCGACGACCACGGCGTGCCCCGCGTCCGCTGCGCCTGCGGCAACCCGCTCTCGCCGCCCGTCGCCCAGCAGGGCACCGTCAAGCGCACCGGCGACTCCTGGCCCGCCTACCGGCCGCAGAACGTGGTCGTCGTGACGCCCGCGCCCCGGACCGTCAACGTCTTCGTCCTCTACGACCCCCACCACCACGGCTGGTTCGCCCGTCACCACGGCGACACCGGCGGCAAGGACCACCCGACCAAGCCGCCGGTCCACCCCGCCGTCCCCTCGACGAGCACCTCG
Source organism: Streptomyces sp. NPDC005423 (assembly GCF_040606415.1). NCBI lineage: Bacteria > Bacillati > Actinomycetota > Actinomycetes > Kitasatosporales > Streptomycetaceae > Streptomyces > Streptomyces sp. NPDC005423. Next base: position 18,434 of record NZ_JBEXET010000042.1, read on the forward strand.
TCGCCCAACTCGTCGTCGAGTTCGTCGAGTTCGTCGTCGTCTTCGTCTTCGTCTTCCTCGGCCTCCTCACCGTCCTCGCCGTCCGCTCCGTCATCGCACTCCCCGCCGCCCCCGAGTTCCGAGCCGCCGTCCTCCGCGCCACCGTCCTCCGAACCCCCCTCCGCGCAGCCTCCGTCGAGCGCCTCCGGGGCCCCCGGCACGACGACCGGGTCCGCGTTCAGCGCGCCGGTGTCGCCGGCGTCGGGTTCACCGGCCATGTGAAGAGGGGGAGTGCCGAGCGCGTTGCGGGGTACCAGACTGCTGCGACCTCGTCCGGCCGGACGACGCGGGGCGGCTTCTGAGAGAGACGGGCATGATCGATTACCTGGACGGGGATGTGGTACAGACCGCTTTCGACGTACCCGTCGAACCGTTGCGCCGGGCAGCGCACTACACCGGTGAACCGGGATGCATCGCCGAGGCGCGCGCCTTCGCCGGGCTCTTCCTCGAACAGCTCAAGACCGAGTGGTGCGCCACGGTCGGTGCCGGGGTCGCAGGTGAAGTGCTCCTCGTCGTGAGTGAACTGGTCACCAACGCCGACCGGCACAGCAATGGTCCCTACATCCTGGAACTGGAGGGCACGGACACGACCGTGACCGTCTCCGTCTGCGACAGCAGCGTCGCCCTGCCGCGCCGCTTCCCCCGCGACCCGGCACGCGTGGGCCGGCACGGGCTGGAGATCGTCCACGCCGTCGCCGCCCAGGTCTCCGTCGAACGCGTCCCGGTCGGCAAGCGGGTCCGCGCGGTGGTCGGCCTCGGCGACGCGTGATACACCCGTCGACGAGTACCTCGACGTGACGCCGGACAGGTGGGCCGCGCCCGTTGGTACGGCTCGGCCGTTCCGTCGAACATGTCCCGCATCGTCATGGTCCGGCACCTCCCGCGTCGGCGATTCCACCGAGGGCGGAACGCCGCTCCCTTCCGCTGGAGTCGAGCGCTTCTAGGCTGGGGGAGTGAGCAGCCAAGCGCCGAACCAAGCCCGCGTCATCCCCCTGCGCCCGCGTGCCGGGCACCCCGGGACCGCCCGCCCCCCGGTGTCCGACCGCCCCGCCCCCGCGCCCTCCCCGGCACCGGGCCCGGCGCCCAGGGAGCCCCTCTGGCGCGACCTCGTCGGCGATGTCCTGCGCCGTGAACGGCTCGCGCAGGAGCGGACGTTGAAGGACGTCGCCGACGCCGCGAGGATCTCGATGCCGTACCTCTCGGAGGTGGAGCGCGGCCGCAAGGAGGCCTCCTCGGAGGTCCTCGCGGCCGCCGCCCACGCGCTCGGCCTCGGCCTCGGCGACCTGTTGTCGCTGGCGCAGGGCGAGTTGACCCGGGTCGGCTCCACCACCCGCCGCGGTACGTCGACTTCGGCCCACAACGGCCTCTGCCTGGCGGCCTGACGGCGCTGCCGCGGCGCGCCGCCCTTGAGCCGTTGGTGGAGCCGTTGGCGGGCTGCCGGTGGGCTGCCGGTGGGCTCAGACCGGGAGGAGGCGCCGGGTCAGCACCTCGTCGGCGAGGCCGTACGCCACCGCCTCGCGCGCGGTGAACACCTTGTCGCGGTCCATGTCGGCGCGGAGGACCGGGACTTCGTGGTGCGTGTGCCGGGCGAGCACCTCCTCGACCTGGGCGCGGATCCGGATCATCTCCGCGGCCTGGAGGGCGAGATCGGAGACCATGCCGCGTTGTCCGCCGCTCGCCGGCTGACCCAGCAGCACCCGTGAGTGCTCCAGGACGAAGCGACGCCCGTGGTCCCCGCCGGCCAGCAGCACGGCCGCCGTCGAGGCCGCCTGGCCGACGCAGAACGTGGAGATCGGCGCCTGCACGAACGTCATCGTGTCGTAGATCGCCATGAGTGAAGTGAAGGAACCGCCGGGCGAGTTGATGTAGATCGCGATCTCGCTGTCGGGGGCCGACGACTCCAGGTGGAGGAGTTGCGCGATGACGACGTTGGCCACGCCGTCGTCGATCTCGGTGCCGAGGAAGATGATCCGCTCGGCGAGCAGCCGGCTGAACACGTCGTACGACCGCTCGCCCTGCGGGGTCCGCTCGACGACGTTCGGAATCGTGTACGTCCCCATGTCAGAGCCCCATCCGTCGCTTGGAGGCGTTCGGGCGGATGTCGGCGAGCGAGACCGCGACCTGGTCCACCATGCCGTACTCCCGGGCCTGTTCGGCCGTGAACCAGCGGTCGCGGTCGCCGTCGCGGGAGATGGTCTCCTCGCTCTGGCCGGTGTGGTGCGCGGTGATGCGTTCGATGGCCCGCTTGGTGAAGTCCAGGTTCGCCGCCTGGATCTCGATGTCGGCGGTGGTGCCGCCGATGCCCGCCGACGGCTGGTGCATCATGATCCGCGCGTTGGGCAGCGCGAACCGTTTGCCGTGCGTGCCGACGCTGAGCAGGAACTGGCCCATGCTGGCGGCGAATCCCATGACCAGGGTCGACACGTCGTTGGGGATCAGCTGCATCGTGTCGTAGATCGCCAGCCCCGCCGTCACCGAACCGCCCGGGCTGTTGATGTACAGGCTGATGTCGGTGCTCGGGTCCTCCGCCGACAGGACGAGGAGCTGGGCGCAGATCCGGTTGGCGGAGACCTCGTCGACCTGGGTGCCCAGGAACACGACGCGGCGCGCGAGCAGTTGGGCGGCGAGGTCGTCGTCGAACCGGGTGGGCGGGGTGTCGCCCTCCTCGGCCCGCGGCATACGGGCCGTGGCGGGAACGGCGGTGAGCGGAGACATCGGCACTCCTTCGGGGTGGGGTGGTGACCTGCTCCCACTCTCGGCCGGGAACCGCCCCGACCGCCGATTTCTAGGCCCGTAGCAGATTCGCCGACGGCAGAGCGGCCGCCGCTCGAAGGGGGCGCCGGACCCGACGTCCGGACGGTCCGGCGGGCGGACCGATGAGTTTCCGGGCGAGGATCGGTCGATACCCGTGACCGCGTTCCCCTTCATGGAGGTGCACATGACCACCGACGGATTCACCACGTGTCTCTGGTTCGACGGCCAGGCGGAGGAGGCCGCCCAGCACTACGTGTCGATCTTCAAGAACTCCGGCATCGGACGCGTCAGCCGGTACGGCGAGGGCGCTCCGCTGCCGGCCGGCTCCGTGCTCGCCGTGGAGTTCACCGCCAACGGACAGAAGTTCATCGGACTGAACGGCGGGCCGCTGTACACCTTCACCGAAGCGGTCTCCTTCCAGATCGCCTGCGCGGACCAGGAGGAGATCGACTACTACTGGACCAGGCTCACCGAGGGCGGCGGCGAGCCCGGCCCGTGCGGCTGGCTCAAGGACAGGTACGGGCTGTCCTGGCAGGTGGTCCCCGCCCGGCTCAGCGAGATGATCACCGACCCGGACCCCGAGAAGGTGGCCCGGGTGACCAAGGCGTTCATGGCGATGGGCAAGTTCGACCTGGCGGAGCTGGAGCGGGCCTACACGGGGGCGTAGCGCGGGGCCGGGCGGGCGGCGGGAGTCGGCGCGCGTCCGGACACCCGGGGTGCGGTGCCTCGACGCGCGGGGCACCGCGGAGGTGACTAGCGTGAGCACGGGGGCAGGTCGACAGAGGAAGAGGGCCGTCGTCATGGCCGTACAACCCGAGGGAACCCCGTGCTGGGCCGACGCGATGTTCGGTGACGTCGAGGCGGCGAAGAGCTTCTACGGCGAGGTCCTCGGCTGGACCTTCGGCGAGTCGGCGTCGGTGTACGGCAACTACACGCAGGCCTACCTGGACGGGAAGGCCGTCGCCGCCGTGGTACCGCCGATGCCGGGCCAGGACGCGCAGCCGCAGTGGTGTCTCTACCTCGCCTCACCGGACGCGGCCGCCACCGCGGCCAAGATCCGGGAGAACGGCGGCGAGGTGGTGGTGGAGCCGATGCGGGTGGGGGACTTCGGCACGCTCTGCCTGGCCCGCGACCCGAGCGGCGTCGCGTTCGGCGTGTGGCAGGGCGGGACCCACGAGGGCTTCGAGACGACGGGGACACCTGGCGCCTACGCCTGGGCCGAGATCTACACCCGCCGGCCGGAGCAGGCGGACGCGTTCTTCCCGGCCGTCTTCCCCTACGCCGCCCGGCAGATGGACGACTCCGGGGTCGACTACCGGCTGTTCGGCATCGGTGAGGCGACGGTCCTCGGCCGGATGCGGATGGGCGAGGAGTTCCCGCCCGAGGTGCCGCCGTACGTCAACGTCTACTTCGCCGTCGAGAACTGCGACGACACCGTCGCCCGAGCCGTCGGACTCGGCGCCGTCCTCCGCTTCGGCCCCATGACCAGCCCCTTCGGCCGTTTTGCCGCTCTCAGCGATCCGCAGGGTGCCTCGTTCTCGGTGATCGACGCCACCACGACCGAAGGTGAGCCGCCGACGGTCACGGACGTCTAGGAACACCTGCCGCCGCCGGGCGCGGCGCGGGGCCATGGCATGATCGGGCGCATGCGTGAACGTGTGGTGGCCGCGTGCGACGGGGCTTCGAAGGGAAACCCCGGGCCGGCCGGATGGGCCTGGGTCGTCGGGGACGAGAAGGAGGGTCCGGCCCGCTGGGAGGCCGGCCCGTTGGGCCGAGCCACCAACAACGTCGCCGAACTCACCGCCCTGGAACGGCTGTTGACGGCGACAGCGGCGGACGTACCGCTGGAGATCCGGATGGACTCGCAGTACGCCATGAAGGCCGTCACCACCTGGCTGCCCGGCTGGAAGCGCAACGGCTGGAAGACGTCCGGCGGCAAGCCGGTCGCCAACCAGGACCTCGTCGTCCGCATCGACGAACTGCTCGACGGCCGCTCGGTCGAGTTCCGCTACGTCCCCGCCCACCAGGTCGACGGTGACCCGCTGAACGACTTCGCCGACCGCGCGGCCAGCCAGGCGGCCATCGTCCAGGAACCGGCGGGCAGCGACCTCGGCTCCCCGGAGCCGCCGCCCTCGCCCGACACCCCGAAGAAGGCCGCCCGCCCCTCGGGAGCCAAGTCGCCCCGCAAGAGCGGGAGTTCGACGGCTCGTACGATCAAGGCCAAGTTCCCCGGCCGCTGTCTGTGCGGTCGCTCCTACGCGGCCGGCGAGCCCATCGCCAAGAACGCCCAGGGCTGGGGCCACCCGGAGTGCCGTACGGCCGAGGCGTAACCGCCCCCCGATCCACCGGTGCCGGAAACATGGGGCACCTCCGCGCCGTCCGCACGCGCCCGGGTGGTGTGCCCCCGTCCCGCACGCCGGTGCGGCCGAACCGACGTCACCGCCTGCTACTCTGCGGGTCCGCTTGACCACTTTGAGTAATCTCCAGGGGTGTGCGCGTGAAGGTCGCCTGTGTCGGAGGCGGGCCCGCCGGCCTGTATCTCTCGATCCTGCTCAAGCTCCAGGACCCGTCCCACGACGTCACCGTCTACGAGCGCAACGCCGAGGGCTCGACCTACGGCTGGGGGGTGACGTACTGGCGCGGACTGCTCGACCAACTCCGCGCCCACGACCCCGAGTCGGCCCAGGCCGTCGACGAGCATTCGGTGCGCTGGAGCGACGGCGTCGCCCGGGTCCGTGACCTGACCACCTCCCAGCCCGGCGACGAAGGACACGGCATCGGCCGCCACCGGCTGCTGAAGATCCTCGCCGAACGGGCCCGACAGCTCGGCGTACGGCTGGAGTTCGACCACGAGATCGACCCCGACGACCTGCCCGACGCCGATCTGGTCGTGGCCGCCGACGGCGTCCACAGCGCGGTGCGCACCCGGCACGCCGACCACTTCGGCTCCACGCTCGTCCCCGGCCGCAACCAGTACATCTGGCTCGGCACCAGCAAGGTCTTCTCCTCCTTCACCTTCGCCTTCGTGGAGAGCGAGCACGGCTGGATCTGGTGCTACGGCTACGCGTTCGGGCCCGAGGGCAGCACCTGCGTCATCGAGTGCGCACCCGAGACCTGGACCGGACTGGGCCTGGACCGCGCCGCGGAGGCCGACGGGCCGGCCCTCCTGGAGAAGCTCTTCGCCGACCTCCTCGACGGCCACCCGCTGATCGGCCGCCCCGCCGCCGACGGCAGCTCCCCATGGCTCACCTTCCGCACCCTGACCAACCGCACCTGGCACCGCGGCAACCTCGTCCTGCTCGGCGACGCCGCCCACACCACGCACTACTCCATCGGCGCGGGCACCACCCTCGCCCTGGAGGACGCCATGGCACTGGCCGCCGCCCTGCGCGCGCACGCCGAACTCCCGCGGGCCCTCGCCGCCTACGAGCGGGAACGCAGGTCCGCCCTGCTGTCCATCCAGAGCGCGGCCCGCTACAGCGCCCAGTGGTACGAGAACCTGGCCCGCTACATCGACCTCCCACCGCACCGCATGTTCGCCCTGCTCGGCCAGCGCCACTCGCCCCTGCTGCCCTACGTCCCGCCCCAGCTCTACTACGGCATCGACAAGGCGGCGGGCCGGCTGGAGGCGCTGCGCCGGTTGAAGCGCTGGCTCGGCCCGAAGGTCGCGCGCACGGTGCACGCGCGGGCGCTCACCTCCCGCGACTGACCCCCGGCGGGCCTCCGTCACGGTCGTGAGCGGCGGGTGAATGGGTATTCACCAGATAGGGTGAATTCTCATTCACCCGCTTTTCCGTGTCCACTGGAGTGCCGATGGACCAGCCCGCCCCGATATCCGCCGCGCCCGCCGCTCCCGCCGCGCCGCCCACCTCGCGGAGCCGGTTCACGGTCCCGGTGCTGGCCTTCGGCGGAATCCTGATGGCCGTCATGCAGACCGTCGTCGTCCCCCTCCTGCCCGACCTGCCCCGGCTCACCGGTGCTTCCGCGGGCGCCGTCTCCTGGATGGTCACGGCGACCCTGCTCTCGGGGGCCGTGCTCACCCCGGTGCTGGGCAGCGCCGGCGACATGTACGGCAAGCGGCGGGTCCTGACCGGCGCCCTCGGGCTGATGACCCTCGGCTCGGTCATGTGCGCGCTCTCCTCCGACATCCGCGTCCTCATCGCCGCCCGCGCCCTCCAGGGCGCCGCCTCCGCCGTCGTACCGCTCTCCATCAGCATCCTCCGGGACGAACTCCCGCCGGAGCGGCGGGGCAGCGCGGTGGCGCTGATGAGTTCCACCGTCGGTATCGGGGCCGCGCTCGGCCTCCCGCTCGCGGCGCTGATCGTCCAGTACGCCGACTGGCACGTCATGTTCTGGGTCTGCGCCGCCCTCGGCGTGCTGGGGCTGAGCGCCGTCTGGTGGGCGGTGCGCGAGTCGCCCGTCCGCGAGCCGGGCCGCTTCGACGTGGCCGGCGCGGTGGGCCTCGCCGCCGGCCTGGTCTGTCTGCTGCTCGGGGTGTCCCAGGGCGGTCAGTGGGGGTGGGGCAGCCCGCGCGTGTCGGCGCTGTTCCTCGGCGCGGCCGTCGTCCTCGGGCTGTGGTGCCGGCAGCAACTGCGCGCCGCCCGGCCCCTGGTGGACCTGCGGCTGGTGGCACGCCCCAGGGTCGGCCTCTCCCACGTGGCGGCCCTCCTGACGGGCTTCGCGTTCTACGCCAACTCGCTGGTGACCGCCCAACTGGTGCAGGCGCCCAGGGCCACCGGCTACGGGCTCGGCCTCTCCATCGTGCAGACCGGTCTCTGCCTGCTGCCCGGCGGCATCACCATGCTGCTGCTCTCGCCCGTCTCCGCACGGATCTCGACGGCCCGCGGCCCGCGCGTCACGCTCGCCATCGGCGCCGCCGTCATCGCGCTCGGCTACGCCGTGCGCATCGCCGACAGCCGCGACCTGTGGATGATCATCCTCGGCGCCACGGTGGTGGCCACCGGCACCACCTTCGCCTACTCCGCGCTCCCCACCCTCATCCTGCGCGCCGTCCCCGCCGGACAGACCGCGTCGGCCAACGGGGTCAACGTCCTGATGCGCACCGTCGGCCAGGCCACCTCCAGTGCCGCCGTCGCCGCCGTGCTCGTGCACCACACCAGCCCGGTGGGCGGTGTTCCGCTGCCCACGCTGCACGGCTACCTCCTGGCGTTCGGCGTCGCCGGCGTGGTCGCCCTGCTGGCGAGCGCGACGGCGCTGACCATCCCCGGCGACCCCGCCTCCGGCGGCACCCGCGGAGCGGGGAACCGCACCCGCGGCGCGCGCGACGGGGCGCTGGAGGGAGCATGAGCGGCGTGAGCACCCCACCCACCGCCTCCCCGTCCGCACGCAGGGACGCCGAGGCGACCAAGGCGGCCATCCTCCGGGCGGCCCGCCATCTGCTGGCGCGGACCGCGCACACCGACATCACCCTCAAGGCCGTCGCCGACCGGGCGGGTGTCAGTCCCCCGCTCGTCCTCAAGTACTTCGGCAACAAGGACGCCCTGTTCGCCCGTGTCATGTCCTTCGAGAGCGACGCGGACGCCCTGCTCGACGCTCCGCTCGACGGACTCGGCCGGCACATGGTCCGGCATGTCGTGACCGGTCAGCGCGAGCGGGGCGCCGACCCGCTGCTGCGGATCGCGTTCGCGCCCCTGCACGGCGACCGCGGCGACATCCTGCGCGACAACTTCCGTGCCCAGGTGGTCGACCGCCTCACCGAACGGCTCACCGGCCCCGACGCCGGCCTGCGCGCCGAACTGGCGGTGGCGACCCTCCTCGGCCTCGGCGTCATGTACGGCATCGCGCGCGGCACCCGGCTGCGCGCCACGGCGATCGAGACGATCGTGGAACGCTACGGACCCACTGTGCAGGGCCAGTTGACGCCCCGCTGAGCCACCCGCCCGGCTCCGCGCGACGCCGGGCGGGGAGCCGGACTCCCGGACGCCGACCAGGGCGCCGGGACCCGGCCCGACCGGACTCGTAGACCCCGGCGGACACGGATCGTGGGTGCCCGCCGCCGCCCGGTCGGTGACCGGAGGAGCCCGTTCCGGGTGCCGGACGGGCGGCTGACAGACTGGGGCCATGGACGAACGTGTAATCGGTAGGACGGGCCGGCAGGCATCCGTCGTCGGTCTCGGCACCTGGCAGCTGGGCGCCGACTGGGGCGACGTGGACGACAAGGACGCACTGGCGGTACTGGAGGCGGCGGCGGAGTCGGGGGTCACCTTCTTCGACACGGCCGACGTGTACGGCGACGGGCGCAGCGAACAGGCCATCGCGGCCTTCCTGGGCAGCCGTCCCGACCTCCGCGTCCTGGTCGCCACGAAGATGGGGCGCCGGGTCGAGCAGATCCCGCAGAACTACGTCCTCGACAACTTCCGCGCCTGGAACGACCGCTCCCGCCGCAACCTCGGCGTCGACCGGATCGACCTGGTGCAGCTGCACTGCCCGCCGACGTCGGTCTACTCCTCCGACGAGGTGTTCGACGCCCTGGACACCCTGGTCGAGGAGGAGCGCGTCGCCGCCTACGGGGTCAGCGTGGAGACCTGCGAGGAGGCCCTCACCGCGATTGCCCGGCCGAACGTGGCGAGCTTGCAGATCATCCTCAACGCGTTCCGGATGAAGCCGCTGCGCGAGGTCCTGCCGGCGGCCAGGGCGGCCGGTGTCGGCGTCATCGTCCGGGTCCCGCTCGCCTCCGGGCTGCTCTCCGGCAAGTACACCCGGGACACGGTCTTCCCGGAGAACGACCACCGCACCTACAACCGGCACGGCGAGTCCTTCGACCAGGGCGAGACCTTCTCCGGCGTCGACTTCGTGAGGGGTGTGGAGGCGGCGGCCGAGTTCTCCGCGCTCGCCCCCGAGGGATACACCCCGGCCCAGCTGGCGCTGCGCTGGATCATCGACCAGCCCGGCGTCACCACGGTCATCCCGGGCGCCCGTTCCGCCGAACAGGCCCGCGCCAACGCGGCCGCCGCCGCGTTGCCCGCCCTCTCCGAGGAGACCCGCACGGCGATCCAAAACCTCTACGACCGCCGGATCAAGGAGCAGGTCGAGAACCGCTGGTAGTGAGCACCGGCCCGGGGGAGGCGGCCAGGTCTCCCCCGAGCCGTGCCAGCTGCCGGTCGTGCGCCCGGCTCAGCACCAGCACCGACACGGTGGCCCCGATCAGCGCGCAGAACATGTCCCACTGCGTGTCCCACACATCCCCCTGAGTGGCCAGGAAGGCGTCCGCGCCATGGCCGCCGATCACGGCCGCCGCCCACTCGAACAACTCGAAGAGCGCGCTGAACGCCAGGCACGCGCAGACCGTGAGCGGCGCCAGCCAGCGGCTGCCGCGCAGCGGAGAGGTGCGGACGAGCAACTCCCGTACCAGCACGGCCGGTACGAAGCCCTGCGTGAGGTGGCCGATCCGGTCGTAGGGATTGCGGCTCAGATCGAACGCGGAGCGGAGCCAGTCGCCCAGCGGCACCTGCGCGTAGGTGTAGTGGCCGCCCACGGCGAGGACCAGGGCGTGCACGGCGAGCAGGCAGCACAGCAGGTCGGTCATCGGGAAGCGGCGCCAGAGCAGGACGATCACCGGCAGGCCGACGATCACCCACACGGTCTCCAGCAGCCAGGTCGTGGGATCCAGCGCGTGCCAGGCGGAGACGGCCATCCCCGCCACCACCAACCCGGCCATCAGCAACGGGAGTCGGCGTCGGGGGGCGGATGCGGAAAAGGCCACGGTGTGACTCCCTGGTCGTCGGGAGCCTCATCGTGGCCGGAACCGCGGACCGCCGCATGAGTACGGCTACTCAGCCGGCGGTGCCCCGCTGCTCACGCAGGGCCGTGAGGCAGCTGCCGATGGCCTCCTGGAGCTCTTCGAGACGCTGTACCATGTCGTCCTCGTAGAACTCCTGCGCGTCGTCGAAGGTCAGTTCCTCGAAGGCCTTCGTCGCTTTCTGCAGACTGCTGTAGAACTTGGTCCGCTTCTCCTGGACGCGCAGTTCGGGATCGGCCTGGACCGCCTCGGCCACCAGGTTCTTCACGGTGTCGTAGGCCTCGGTGGCCCATCCGCCGGTGTCCTCGTCGTCGTCCAGTTCGTCGAGCAGCGACAGATGCCGCTCGGCCTCCTGGCGTACGTCGGCGGGCGCGTCGATCGTCTGTCCGGCCGGGGTCCTGACCTGTCCCGACTCGGCGATCTGGCGGACGTAGCCGATCCGGTCGGCCGAGCGGCTCTCCGTCGCCACCGCCTTCTTCAGGTCGTCGGTGCGGACCACGTCACGCGCCAATTCGGCCTGGAGGTCCGGGTCTTCGCGCACCCGGTCGAGCAGGGCCTGCCGGGCGGCCCGCGCCGTGGAGGGGTCGGCGAGGATCGCGGCGCGCAGCGCGGTGGGGTTCTCCGCGACCTCCAGCGCCTTGGTGGGCCGGATGCCCTCGGCCTCGGCGGCCTCGGTGATGGCGGTACCGCGCTCGGAGGTGGCGCTGGAGCGGGCGACGTAGTAGGTCGACCAGACGTCGGCGTCCGGCAGTTCGACCTCCTGGCCCGGAGCCAGGGCCTCGAAGTGCGGGACCATGCCGTCGTCGGCGGCCCGGTCCCAGGCCTTGTAGTAGCGCATGACACGCTCGGCGGAGCAGTCGGCGAGTGCGGCGAACTCCTTCGCGGACACCTTCGGCGTCTCCTGCGCGCCCTGCCCGCCGGGCCGCACACTGCGCGCCACCTTCAGCCCGAAGGCCCACCCGCCGGTGCGCGCGTAAGCCCCGAACTCCCGCGCGTCGCGTGTCACGAGGTCGTCTGCGTCGGAAGGGGCGGGGATGGTCTCGGCCGGGTCGGTCGCCAGGGTCAAGGCGGGTCTCCTGAGTCGGGTGCGTGGCGTGGGGTGCGGACCCGCAGCCTATATCCGCCCATTGCCGGTGCTTTGACGGGCCCGCCCCTCGCTGGTCGAGGCCCTCAACTCGCTCACCGGCGGAACGTGTTCAGGAACGTACCGAGGGCCTGGCGGTCGGCGGTGCTGTTCCACTCGGCGGCCGGGGTCGTCCAGCGTAGCGAGAAGCTGCGGCCGCCGCCGATGAGGAAGCCCCGCCCGAAGGTGCGCAGCCGTCGGCTCCCGGTGCCGGAGAACCACTCCAGGTCGGCGGCCTTGTCGTGCTGGTACGTGGTGGCCCTGATGGCTCCGATCTGCCGGAAGCCCACGGTCCTGGAGAGGTTCGGCAGCACGTCGTCCCGCCAGACGGCGACGGGATCGGGGCCGGCCTGGGTGCTGTACGTCACGGCGAGCGTGCGCGGATCGCCGGAGGCGCCGAACTCGACCCGGTAGGCCTGGCCGGACCGCCGCGTGGTGCCGATCGGCTGCCAGCCCCGGGGCAGAGCGACGGAGAAGCCCTCGGGGGCCGTGAACACGCGGAAGCCCGCGGGCAGGGCCGAGGCACTGGCGGACGGGCCGGGCGAGGCGGCGGCCGAGGCGGCGGCCGACGGGGACGAGGCGGACGCGGACGCCGACGGGGCGGTGGACGACTTCGACGTGGGTGACGGCGTGGCGGCCGGCCCTGAGGCGTGACCGTCGACCCGGTCGCCCGGCGCGCCGGCGGTGGCGGAGGCGGAGGCGGTCGTCGCCGGGCCGGGTACGGGCGCCGCCGAGGACTCGGTGCCGGGCAGCCGGTGGGTGGCGGCGAGGACGGCGACGGTGACGGTCCCCACGGCCAGCGCGGTCCCGGCGGCCATGCCCCGCCCGCTCCAGGTGATTCCCGCACCCAGGACGGCGTGGTAGGCCCGGCGGGTACGGGGCACCGGGGCGGTCTCCCCGGTGCCGTCCGGGTCCTCGTCGAGGACCCGGAGGAGGGCGTCGCGTGCCACCGGGCGGCTCAGCCGCTCCCGGGAGTTCTTGCGCAGCAGCCCCAGTACGACCTGCGCCAGCGGCCCGGCCCGCGACGGCGCGCGCAGCGGCAACCGGTCCACACCCTTCAGGGTGGCCTCCGGCCGGCCCCGGTCGCGGAACGGCGGATGCCCCTCGACCAGGGTGTAGAGGATCGCGCCCAGCGCCCACAGGTCGGCGGCCGGCCCGATGCGCTCGTCGCGGGCCTGCTCGGGGGAGGCGTACGACGGGGCGGTGACGCGGGGGACGAGGGTGGCGCCCGCGACCCCGAAGCCGGTGAGGACGATCCCGCCGCCGTCCCGGACGAAGACCTGGCCGGGGCTGAGCTCGCCGTGGGTGATGCCCTCGCTGTGCGCCGCCTCCAGCACGTCGAGCACGTCGAGCCCGATCCGGGCGGCCCGGGCGGCGGTGAACGTGCCGTGACGGGCGAGGAGTTCGCCGAGCGGTGTGCCGTCGATCCAGTCGGTGACCGTCCACAGGGTGCCGCCCTCCACGACGGCGTCGGCGACCGTGGCGACCGCGCCCGGCCGGAGCCCTCCCATCACCTCGGAGGTGCGCAGGATGCGGTCCGTGGTCAGCCGGGCGGTCTCCCCGCCGGGGTCGGCGGGCAGCCCGATCCGGGTGAGCAGGCAGGGGCGTCCGGCGGCGGTGTCCTCGCCGTACCAGGCGATCCGGTTCGTCTCGCGGTGCGCGACCTCCATGAGCCGGTATCTCCCGGCAATCAACTCGTGTACGGAGACGTGCGCCTCGACCATGGCCATCCCTCGTTGAACCCGGGCACTTACCTTTCCCAGAAGTACGGCGGGCACGGCGGGGTGCGTTCAATTGGCGGCCAATTGGCCGGTGATTCCTGCCCTTTATTCAACGACCGGGAGCAACTGGCCCTGAAATAACGGACGTTCGCGGGGTCTGAGGCCTCTCACGTGCGGTGGAGCAGTCGTACGCCCCGCCGCGCACCCGGCCGGGTACGGACCTTTCCCGGGCGACAGGCCGCCCATGACCGAATGGACCTGGGCCGACCTGGTGGTAACCCGTGGCAAACGGGGACACGTTGAACCCGAATGCGAACTGCCTGTCGAATATGCCGTCCGTTCGACCCTTCGAACTCGCTTGTCCATAAGGCCCGTTGGCGTTTGTTCAACGCAGCCCGAACCGTTCCGACCAGGCCGCCATGGCGCCGGGCGTGGCGTTGCCCCCGCAGACCACCAGCCCGAGCCGGGCGCCCTCACCGACCCGCTCCAGGACCTGCCGCGCCGCGGGCAGCAGACAGCCGGCGGCCGGCTCCGTCCACACCTTGGCGTGCTCGGCGAGCTCCAGGGAGCCCCGCACGGCCTCCCGGTCGGAGACCACGAGCACCTCCGTGACCAGGGCGGAGACATGGTCGTACGTCAGCTGCGAGACGGACGGGGCGCTGAGCGTGGTCACGATCGAGGAGGGGGTGACCGGCACCGGGCCGCCCGCCGCCAGCGCCCGGGACATGGCATCGGCGCCCTCGGTCTCCACGCCCCAGACGCGGACGTCGGGGCGGCGGGCGCGCAGCGCCGCCGCGACTCCGGCGATCAGTCCGCCGCCGCCGATGCTGACCAGCACATCGGTGAGTTCACCGGCGTCGTCGGCGAACTCCAGCCCCACGGTGCCCTGTCCAGCGATCACCACCGGGTCGTCGAAGGGGTGGACCAGGGTCAGCCCCTCGTCCCGCAACCGGTTGACGAGGGCGAACGCGCTCGGCATGTCGTCGGTCAGCCGCAGCGACGCCCCCGCCGCCTCGACGATCTCGACGGACCGCGCGGGCGCCGAGCGCGGCATGACCACCGTCGCCTTCACGTCGAGCGCCGCCGCCATCACCGCCAGCGCGATCCCATGGTTGCCGCCGCTGACCGCCACCACGCCGGCGGCCAGTTCGGCCCCGCTCAGTGCCCGCAGTTTCGCCGTCGCGCCGCGCGCCTTGAAGGAACCGGTGCGCTGGAGCAGCTCCAGCTTGGCGGTGACCGGGACCCCGAGCAGCTCCGACAGGCCGGGGCTCGACACCGTCGGAGTGCGCAGCACGTGTCCGGCGATCCGCTCGGCCGCGACCTCGATGTCCGGTACGCCGATCACGACAACCACCCTTTCGGCGCGGGAAGGCGGAGGTCCGCGCTCGTCCGCACCCTCGCCCCGCGACGGCGCGCGGGTCAAATCGGCGGCTCCGTCAGAGTTCGCGGCGGACCAGGAACTCCAGCAGAGTGCGCAGTTCGTCGACGGGTCCGGCCGCCAGCGGCACGCCGGACAGGGCGCTCTCCACCCCGGCGAGCTGCCGGCGGGCCTCGGCGAGTGCCGCCCGGCGGCCCCCGGCCGCCTCGACCAGCGCCGCCGCCGTGCCGGGATCCCGCCCCGACTCCAGGAGGCGGGCCAGGCGCGGGGCGTCGTGGCAGGGCGAGGCGAGCGCGGCCAGCACCGGGAACGTCTTCTTGCGCTCCCGCAGATCGCCGTGGACGGGCTTGCCGGTGACCTCCGGGTCGCCCCAGATCCCCAGCACGTCGTCGACCAGCTGGAACGCGACCCCCAGCCGCCGTCCGGCCCGGTCGAGCGCGGCCACCGTCGCCGGGGAGGCGCCGCCGAGGACGGCTCCGAGCGCCGCCGCGCAGCCCAGCAGCGCCCCCGTCTTCTGCTCGGCCATGGTCCGGTACTCGTCCGGGTCCACCCGTTCCGGCCCGGTCCAGGGACGCGCCGTGAAGAGCAGGTCGTCCGCCTGCCCGCGCACCAGGTCGGCGAGGGCCGCGGAGAGCAGCCGGATGCCGCCGGGACCGCCCGGTGCCGCCGCGAGCGTCTCCACGGCGAGCGCGAACAGGGCGTCGCCCGCGAGGACGGCCGGACCCGTGCCGTAGGCCTTCCACACGGTGGGGCGGCGGCGCCGGGTCGGGTCGCCGTCCATGATGTCGTCGTGCAGCAGCGAGAAGGTGTGCACCAGCTCCACCGCCACCGCGGCGGTGACCCCGGCCCGTTCCGGCGCCCCGGCGGCCTCCGCGCCCAGCACGGCGAGTGCCTGCCGCACGCCCTTGCCGCCCGGCGCGGCGGCGGGCGCGCCGCCCACCTCGCACCAGCCGAACGAGTACGCGGCCATCTCGCCCGTCCACGGATGCAGCCGCCCGACCGCCTCCTCCAGTGCGGGCCGCACCAACTCCCGGCAGCGGTCGAGGACTTGGGGTGCGGCCGGGGTCGCCACGGCCGAGCGGAGCGCTGTCACCGTGCGACCTCCGCCGTGAGGCCCAGCTCCTCCTGAGCCCGGGCCACCATCCGGTGCGCGTGCCGCAGTCCGATCCGCTCCAG
This sequence comes from Streptomyces sp. NPDC005423, assembly GCF_040606415.1. Classification (NCBI taxonomy): domain Bacteria; kingdom Bacillati; phylum Actinomycetota; class Actinomycetes; order Kitasatosporales; family Streptomycetaceae; genus Streptomyces; species Streptomyces sp. NPDC005423. The sequence continues at coordinate 34,384 of NZ_JBEXET010000042.1, forward strand.
CACGCCTGCCAGTTCGGTCAGTTCGGCCGCCGTCTCGGTCCGGTCGCGGCCCAGCCTGGCCAGCGACTTGGCGAGGCCGAGCCGGGAGAGCGCCTCGCCGCGCGGCTCGCTCATCGCCCGGAACTCCTCGAGTGCCTCCTCGTAGAGGTCCCGCGCCTCGGCGTAACGCCCGGCGCGGTAGAGGACGTTGCCGCGCATCTTGTGGTTGTAGGCCAGCGCGCTCGACAGCTGCATCGCCCGGCAGCTCTCCTCCGCCTCGGAGAGCAGGGCGAGCGCCCGCCCGGTGTCCCCGTCGCGCACCGAGACGATGTCGGCGAGCCCGCGCAGCGCCCAGGCGTGCCCGCGCCGGTCGTCGGCGCCCGCCGCTATCCCGGCCGCCTCCTCGAACATCGCGTACGCCGTGTCGTAGGAACCGGTGTTGCGGTGGATCTGGGCGATGCCCTCCAGCGCCCAGACCGTGTGCCGGGCCTCGCCGCGTCGGCGGGCCTCGGCCAGCAGTTGTTCGTGCAGCCGGGCGACCGCCTCGTAGTCGCCCTGGATGCGGCCCGTCTCGGCGAGCCCGGCCAGTGAGTAGCCGCGGACGACGATGTCGCCGCCGAGCTCGCCGAGTTGGGCCGCGAGGTCCAGCAGCCGCCGGGCCAGTGGGAACGCGCCGCGTTGCCGGGCCAGGGTGCCGCCGCTCCACAGGGCCCACGCCATCGCGGCGGTGTCCCCGGCCGCACGGGCGGCACGGTAACTGGCTTTCCACGCCTGGTCCGCCTCGCGCACCTGGCCGAGCCGGCGGTGCGCCTCGGCGACGGCGAGCCCCGAGCGGGCCGCCTCACCGCGCTCTCCCGACCGCTCGGCCGCCGCCAACTGCTCGGTGCCGGCGGCCAGTACGTCCGCGAGGGGGGAGTTCACTGAGAGAGTGGTGAGGGCGCCCTGGTACTCCGGGGCGAATGCCTTGCCGTACATCGATGCCTTTCGGTCCGTATGCACCTCATGTAGACATTCTGTGTATACATGGTGTGTATAGTGCGCCGGAAATCAGCCCTGGCCCGTGGGGGGCCAGGGCGTCGGGCGTTGTTGAGGATCAAGACGGCGGTACGGCCCGGGAGGTTGCCTCTGCGACCCGGATCATTCGACGGGCCTCAGTGCTGCTGCGGCTTCTGCGGCACCTCCTCGCTGGGCCGCACGACGACGAACCCCTCGCCCTGGAGCATCAGTTGGACGGCCTCGCCGGAGCCGCCGCGCAGCATGGAACCGATGGACTGCGAACGGTGCAGCGAGGTCTGGAGGTGGGCGGTCCAGCCGACGATCGCGTCGGTGTCGACGTAGACCGGGTACTGCGGCGAGACGGGTATGACCAGCGGGTTGCCCTCGCAGACCAGTCCCAGCTTGCCCTGTCCGGAGAAAACGCTGTTGAACAGGCCGCCGCCCGCGATGCCGGACCCCTTCACGGTCTTGATCTGGTACGACAGTGAGGCGTCGAAGCAGAGCACGTTACGGCCGTTGACCGTGAACTCGTCGCCGGGATCTATGTCCACGACGAAACAGTTCTGGGCCTCGTGCGCGAACCACGCCTCACCCTGGCCGCGCACCGCCATCAGCGGCAACCCCTCACCGGTCACCGCGCGCTTGAGCATCCCGCCCACGCCCTGGCCCTTGCGTTCGAACTGGAGGTTGCCCCGGTAGGCGATCATCGCCCCCTGGCGGGCGAGCATCTCGCCGTTCACCGTGTACCGGATGCACTTCGCGTTCTCGACCGCCATGCCCGGCGCGGTGGCCGGCTGCACCATGTGCTCGTTGGAAAACAGATCACCCTTCATGCGGGCATCCTGTCGCGGACGCTTCCGTTCCGCCAAGATCGTGCGGCGAGCCCCCGCCAGGCCGTCGCGTCAGGCGCCGAAGAGCTGGGTCCAGTACGTCCCCGTCCGGCCGCCGCCCGACACGCCGACGCCGAGGTGGGTGAAGGCCGGCTTGAGGATGTTCGCCCGGTGCCCGGGGCTGTTCATCCAGCCGTCGACGACCTCGGCGGCGGAGCGCTGGCCGCAGGCGATGTTCTCCCCGATGGAACGCCGTCGGGAGCCCGCGGCGGCGGCCCGGTCCCAGGGCTGCGCGCCGTCGGGTGAGGTGTGCGCGTAGAAGTCACGGGCGACCATGTCCGCACTGTGTGCCTGCGCGGCGGCGGTGAGCAGCGGATCGACGGCCAGCGGCGGCAGCCCGGCGCGGGCGCGCTCCCCGTTGGTGCGGCGGACCACCTCGTCGGCCGTCCGGGTCAGCGCTCCGGCGGTGAGCGGTACGGCCCACAGCGCCGTCCAGTAGGTGTCCCCGGAGCGGCCGTCGCGGACGTACCCGAATCCGGCGTCGGTGCGGACCGGGTCGTGCAGCGTACGGCGGGGCCGCTCGGTGCGCAGACAGTACGCGACGAACTCCGCCGGGGTGCGCGGACCGGAGACGAGGTGCTCGCCCACCGTGAGGCAGCGGTACCCGGCGAGGGTGACCCGCTGGAAGACGGAGGTGCCGTCCCGGCCCTCCGCGCTCAGGGACCCGGCGGCGGCCATCTCGGCGGCGTGCGCCCGGGCGGCGCTCATGAGCCGGGGGTCGAGGACGACCGGAGGTGAACCGGCTTGATTCCGGGCGGAGTTGACGAGGCCGAGGAATCCCTCGGGGTCCGCGACGGAGGCGCCGGGCGCGAGGAAGGTCGCGGGGGAGGGGAGGCGGCCGGGCGCGGCGGCGGAGTGCGGAGGCGCGGCCGGTGCCGCGCCCGGGCCGGTGGGCGCCGGGCTCCGGTCCTCGATGACGTCCACCCCGAAGTCCCGTGCCAGGCCCGAGAGTCCGTCGGCGTACCCCTGGCCGAGCGCGCGCACCTTCCAGCCGGTGCCCCGCCGGTACAGCTCGGCCAGGAGCAGCACCGTCTCCCGCCCGGTGCGGGCCGGGGTGAAGCGGGCCAGCGGACGGCCCGCCGGGTCCAGGACGTGGAGCGTGGGCACGGGCAACCGGCCCAGGGGAGTGCCGGGTTCGCCGGGGCTGACGACGACGGTGACCCGGGTGGCGCCGGCCCGCAGCCGGCCGGGCTCGACGCCGAGCGCGTCGTCCCGCAGCCGCAACCCGGGCGCTGCCGACTGGTTGTAGAAGACGAAGTCCTGGTCGCCGCCGACCTTGCCGCTGTCGTCGGTGACGAGCGCGGACAGGTCGAAGGGGCCGGGCACCCGCAGCGTCAGGGCGCCGCCCGGAAGGGGCAGATTGCCGCCGGGGACCAGCTCGTTCATGGCGCCGCCCTCGCTCGCACCCGTGGGTGAGTCGTCGTCCGGTCCAACGCCCGGCGGGGCCACGGCGGTTCCCGGCCACGGAGCTCGGGTGCCGTACCGGTGGCGCGTCTCCGTCTGCGAGATCGGTCACATCGGAGCGAGGCAACCTACCCGTGCTCCGTCACCTCTCCACAGGCGACGCACAGTTGGTCACTTGGCGATCACCTAGCGAGATCAAATCGCAAAGTATTGCCATGAAACGCAGGAATAGCGACGATCCAGGCTTTACATGCACATGACCGATCCGTAAGGGTCGTCCCGGGGCCCGACCAGTCCCCGTGGCGCGTCCAACAGCGCCATGTATGCGGGCGGTTGGCGATCCCGGCCGTCCCGAACGGAGGAACCCTCATCCATGCGTAGAGCCCACATACGCGCCCTGGCGATCGCGGCCGCGGTGACGACGACCGCCACCGGACTGGCCGGCACGGCGTTCGCGGGACCGGCCACGGGGGCCGACCGGACCACCGCCTCCGCCGGCGCCACCGCCGCGCCGGTCGTCGAGGCGGCCCGCGCCGCCGCCTTCGCCCACGCCTCGGCCACGGGCGTCGTCCAGGGCGACGCGCTGCGCGCCCAGGACGTGCTGATCGACCCGGAGGGCGCACGCCACGTCCGGTTCGTACGGACCCACCAGGGCCTGCCCGTCCTCGGCGGCGACCTCGTCGTCCACCTCGACCACCGGCTGGCGTACACCGGGGTCACCCGCGCCGCCGACCACACCGTCCGGCCCGCCACCACGAAGGCCACCCTGACGGCCCGGCAGGCCGAGGAGAAGGCCGCCGCGGTCGCCCAGGGCGACGCGGGCAGCGCCCGGCTCGTGGTGGACGCCCGCGCCGGCGGCGCGGCCCTCGCCTACCAGGTGCCGGTCAGCGGCAGCGGCACCGCGGACGGCGGCGGCTCGCGCACGGTCGTCATCGACGCCGTCACCGGCAAGGTGCGCAGCAACGCGCCCGACAGCGACGAGTTCCTCTCGCCCAAGCTGATCGACACCCTGCGCCGCCGCGGCGAGACGCTCGACCCCGCCACCGGGACGGCCGTACAGCCGACCGCGCTCACCGGCGCCGCCGCGACCCGCACGGTCCACTACCCGGTCACCGCCACCGGCACCGGAAGCTCCCTCTTCGTCGGCAAGGTCCCGCTGACCACCACCCAGACGGCCCGCACCAGCTACCTCCTCAAGGACCCCACCCGCTGGGGCACCGAGACCCGCGACGCGAGGAACCACGAGCTGGAGAGCTTCGCCCGGGGCGTCAAGTTCACCAGCACCACCGACAAGTGGGGCAACGGCTCCGTCTCGCACCGCGACACCGCGGCCGTCGACGCCCAGTACGGCATCACCAAGACCCTCGACTTCTACAAGAAGACCTTCGGCCGCAAGGGCATCGAGAACAACGGCAAGGGCGCCCGCGCCATGGTCCACTTCGGCAGCGGGGTCGGCAACGCCTTCTGGGACCCGACCTGCGACTGCATGCTCTACGGCGACGGTGACGGCGACCTGTTCAAGAAGCCGCTCGTCGTCCTCGACGTCACCGGCCACGAACTCACCCACGGCGTCGTCGACGCGACCGCCCAGCTGGAGCCGACCCGCGTCGACGCGGACGGCAACCAGTACGGCGAGCCCGGCTCCCTCAACGAGTCCCTCGCCGACATCTTCGGCTCCGACGTCGAGTTCAGCGCCGCCAACCCGAAGAACCCGCCGAACTACCTGATCGGCGAGAAGCTCGGACTGGCCCAGAAGTTCCTGCGCCGCCTCGACCACCCCTCCCTCGACAGGCTGGAGGGGACGATCGACTACTGGTCGCCCCGGACGTACGACGCCGAGGTGCACGCCGGCTCCGGCGTCTCCTCGCACGCGTACTACCTCCTCGCGGAGGGCAGCGGCCGCAAGACGGTCGGCGGGGTCGCCTACAACTCGCCCACCTACGACGGTTCCACGGTCGAGGGCATCGGCCGCACCAAGGCCACGGCGATCTTCTACCGCGCGCTCACCCGCTACATGGTCTCGACGACCGACTTCCACGACGCGCGCCTCGCGACGCTGAAGGCGGCGGCGGACCTCTACGGCGCGAGCGGCACCGAGTACAAGACCGTCGACAAGGCGTGGGCCGCCGTGAACGTCACGGTCGCCAACACCCCCACCGCCAGGCGCTGATGCCCGGCCGGGTGCCCTGCCCCCGCCCGGGGCACCCGGCCGCGCCCGCTCAGGCCCGCTGCCTCTCCACCGCCTCCGAGACCGTGAACACGGCGTCGCAGTCGGGGCAACGGGCCTTCCCGAACACGTACGTCAGTGCCCGGGCGACCTCCGCGCGCCCCGCCTCGACCGCCTCGCCGTACAACCGGGCCCCCACACCGTCGAGTTGGCCGGGGTCGGCGGGCAGCAACGCGGTCCGCCCCTGTGCCCCGGTGTCGCGGCCGGGCACGTAGTCACCGGCCGAGGCGAAGAAGCCGTACGCGCCGAAGGCGACGAACAGGCAGTGCTCGCAGTGCGGGCACTCCACCTCGAACTCCTCGCTGTTCACGCCCTCCAGCGCCTCCGCCCAGACCCCGGCGCGCTCGAAGGCGAGGACGGACATCTGGAGATAGACGAAGGTGTGCGGATCCGGCTCGGGGAAGGCGATCAACTCCCGTGCGACTTTGCGCAGTTGCCCGAACTCCGGGGCGTACCGCGCGTGGCAGTCGTCGTCCGGGTCCGTCGCGATCAGCCCGGCCATGACCACCGCCTGGGTCGGCTCGCCGGGCGCCCGGCCCAGCGCGATTTCCGTGAGCACCGGCAGCGCCGCCCAGCTCGCGTCGTACACCGAACCCTGGTGGCAGAGCGAACCCCACAACTCCTGCCACACCGCGTCGTCCTCGGCGCCACCGAGCCGCGCGAACAGGGCCGGGATGTCCTCGGCGGAACCGTAGGCATGGGTCAGTTCGGCCCAATTGATCGTCGTCATACGGCGATTGTGCCGTCCCCCACTGACAATCCGCTCCGCCCCGAACGCGTGCTCACCGGCCGGCGCGGGGGGCCGACCGCGTACGATCTGTTCGCCGACGGCTGCACCACCGCCGACCAGCAGAGACCAGTCCGACCGGCGCCTCCGCATCCCCAGCAAGGAGCCGATGATGTTCCTCCGCACGTCCGCCCGTGCCCGGAGAGCCGTGGTCGTGCTGGCCCTCACCGTGGGCTTCGCGACGACCGTCCCCGCGGCGCGGGGACGCACACCCCCGAGCCTCGCGGCCAGACCGTACATGGGCTGGTCGAGCTGGAGCATGGAGACGTCCAGTTACCCGGGCCTCAACCCGGACGGCGACTACAGCTACCTCACCCAGGCCAACGTCCTCAAGCAGGCCGACGCCCTCGCCGCCAAGCTGAAGAGGTTCGGCTACGAGAACGTCAACATCGACGCCGGCTGGTGGCGGGACAGCGACTGGCAGCCCGGCTACGACCGGTACGGCCGCCAACAGGCCGACCCCCAGCGCTTCCCCAGCGGCATGAAGGCCGTCGCCGACCACCTCCACGCCAAGGGGCTGAAGGCCGGCATCTACCTCCCGGCCGGCCTGGAGAAGGGGGCCTACGGCGAGGGCAGGACACCCGTGTGGAACGCCGACGGCTGCACCACCGCCGACATCGTCTACCGCGACCTGCGCACCACCAACGGCTGGGACAACGCCTACAAACTCGACTTCTCCCGGCCCTGCACCCAGAAGTACGTGGATTCGCAAGCCCGGTTGATCGCCGGCTGGGGCTACGACTTCCTCAAGCTCGACGGTGTCGGACCCGGCTCGGGCAAGAGCGGCGAGCAGTACGACAACGTTGCCGACGTGGCCGCGTGGCACCGGGCCATCGCCGCCACCGGACGCCCGGTCCACCTGGAGGTGTCCTGGTCCCTGGACATCGGACACGCCGCCGACTGGAAGAAGTACTCCGACGGCTGGCGCATCGACGCCGACGTCGAGTGCTACTGCGACACCCTGGTCAGCTGGGAGAACTCGGTCGACGACCGCTGGGACGACACCCCCCGCTGGACCCGGCACGCGGGCCCCGGCGGGTGGAACGACCTCGACGCCCTCGACGTCGGCAACGGCGCGATGGACGGTCTGACCCGGGCCGAGCGGCAGAGCTACGCCACCCTGTGGGCCGTCGCCAAGTCGCCGCTCTACACCGGTGACGACCTCACCCGGCTCGACGACTACGGCCTCTCCCTCCTGACCAACCGTGAGGTCATCGCCGTCGACCAGAGCGACGCGCCGCCCGCGCGCCCGGTCACCCGCGCCGGCCACCAGCAGGTGTGGGCCGCCGAGAACCCCGACGGCACCCACACCGTGGCCCTGTTCAACCTCGCCGACGCCCCCGCCGCCGTCACCGCCGACTGGACGGCCCTCGGCTTCACCGGCGAGGCGGCCGTCCGGGACCTCTGGAAGCACCAGGACCTCGGCACGTACCGGAACGAGGTGACCGAGGCGCTGCCCGCGCACGGCTCCCGCCTGTTCACCGTCACCCCGCGCGGCGTCGCCGTGACGACGACCGCCGACGAGTGAGTGCGCCCCCGCCCACGGCGGCGCCGTCTCAGCGGAGGGTGTCCGCCCAGTTCGCGGGCACCCGGCCGGCCGGGCCGGGTGTCGGCTGGTCGGCGGGGTGGCTCAGCGGGGGAGCGAGGTCCGGCCCGGCGTCGTAGAGCTCGGAGGTGGTGAAGTTCCAGAACCAGGTCTCGCCCGGCTCGTAGCTCTGGATGAACGGATGCCCCGTGGCGTGGAAGTGGGCGGTGGCGTGCTTGGAGGGGGAGTCGTCGCAACAGCCGACGTGACCGCACTGCGCGCAGCGCCGGAGGTGGAACCACCAGCCGTCGGAGGCGTCGCACTCCACGCATCCCGCGCCGCTCGGTGCGGCGCCGGGGTCGATTCCGGTGACGTCGTTCATGCCGGCTCCTCGGGAGTCTCGTCGTGGGTGGCGGTGAGGGGAAGCAGGACCTGGAAGCGGGTGTCGCCCGGCACCGACTCCACCTGGAGGGAGCCGTGGTGCTTGTTGACGACGATCCGCCAGGAGATGTCCAGGCCGAGGCCCGTGCCCTCGCCGACCGGCTTGGTGGTGAAGAACGGGTCGAAGATACGGCTTCGGATCTCCGGCGCCACACCCGGCCCCGAGTCCCGGAACTCGACCAGCAGCTGATCGCGCTCCAGCGCCGTCCGCACGGTCAACGTGCCGTCCCCGCCCGCGGTGTTGACGGCGGAGACCGCGTTGTCGATCAGGTTGGTCCACACCTGGTTCAGCTCGGCCGGGTAGGCCGGGATCCTGGGCAGCGTGCGGTCGTACTCCTTGACGACCTTGATCCGGTCGCCGATCTTCCCCGAGAGCATCAGCAGGGTGCTGTCGAGGAGTTCGTGCACGTCGGCGACCTGGAAGGGCGCGCGGTCCAGCTGCGAGTACTGCTTGGCGGCGCCGACCAGGCGGGAGACCCGGGTCGTGGAGTCCTCGATCTCGGACATCAACAGCTCGGTCTCGACGGTGTAGTTGAGCCAGCCGATCGCCCCCGGCAGGATCTCCTCGTCCACCGCCGCCGCGATCTGCTCCAGCCAGTCGATGTCGAGACCGGCCTGCACGAACGTCGGCGCGATCTGCCAGGCCTCCATGACCCCGTGGTCGTCGAGCCAGTCGGTGAGGGCGTCCTCGCGGTCGGAGGCCTCCAACGGGCTCAACGTCGGTGCCTTGGCGACCCGTTCGGCGGTGCGCTCCTGGATGTCGATGAGATTGGCGAGGGCCTCCCGCGAGTACGGGCCGGCGGCGATGACGCGCAACTTGTGCCGCATCTTCGCCACCCGCTCCCGCAGCGTGGAGGTGGCCCGCACCGCGGCGGCGGCCGGGTTGTTGAGTTCGTGGGTGAGCCCGGCGGACAACGAGCCCAGCGCCAGCAGCCGTTCACGCTGGCTGATCGCCAACTGGCTGCTCTTCTGGCCGAAGAAGAGCCCCTCCAGCAGATGCACCGCCATCGGGAACCACTCGCGCATGATGTCCGCGAACGTCTCTGCGGGCAGCACGAAGAACCGCGTCGGCTCCGTCACCCGCATCGAGTTGAGGTACACCTGCTGCACCCGCTCCCCGATGTACGCCTGCATCGCGCCCGCGTACACCCCGCGCTGCGAGGACCGGCTGACCTCCACGTCGTCCCCGCCGACCCGGCGGGAGAGCACCACGGTGCCCTCGATCATCACGTAGAAGCAGGTCGCCGGAGTGCCCTCGGTGTAGACGGGGCCCGGCTCGAACAGCTCCACCCGGCCCTCGCCGCAGAGCCGTCCGAGCTGCTCCGACGACAGCTTCTCGAAGAGGAACAGCGAGCAGATCTCCTGCGGGCTGCACGGCAGTCGCTTCCCGCTCATGACTGCTCCAGGTACCGGTGGACGAGCATCACGGCCATGGCTCCCTCTCCTACGGCGGACGCCACACGCTTGGCGGACTCCGCGCGCGCGTCGCCCGCCACGAACACGCCGGGGATGTTGGTCTCCAGGTGGTACGGCGGCCGTTCCAGCTCCCAGCCGGCCGGCGGCCGTCCGTCGTCGGTGAGGTCCGGCCCGGAGAGGATGAACCCGTGCTCGTCGCGGAGCACCGTGCCGTCCAGCCAGTCGGTCAGCGGGGCCGCGCCGATGAACACGAACATCCACTGCGCGTCGACCAGTTCGGTCCGCCCGCTCTCGGTGTCGCGCAGCGTCAGCTGCTCCAGGTGGTCGGAGCCGTGCGCGGCCTCGACGACCGTGGAGCAGCGCACCGTGATGTTGGCGGCCTCGTTGATCTGCTGGATCAGGTAGTACGACATCGACGCGGCCAGTGACGGTCCGCGCACCAGCAGCGTCACCGACTTGGCGCCCCGGGCCAGGTACATCGCCGCCTGTCCCGCCGAGTTGGCGCCGCCGACGATGTACACGTCGTGGCCCTGGCAGGAGGCCGCCTCGGTCAGCGCCGAACCGTAGTAGACCCCGCAGCCCGTCAGGTCGGTGCTGCCCGGCGCGCGCAACTGCCGGTAGGAGACACCGGTCGCCAGGATCACGCTGTGCGCGGCGACCGCCGAGCCGTCCGCGAACCGTACGACGCGTGCGGCGCCGTTGATCTCCAGCCCGGTGACCTCGCGGGCGGTGAGGATCTCGGCCCCGAACTTGGCGGCCTGCCGCCGGGCCCGCTCGGTGAGCTGGCCGCCGGAGACACCGTCGGGGAAGCCGAGGTAGTTCTCGATGCGCGAACTCTGGCCCGCCTGTCCGCCGGTCGCCGACCGTTCGACGAGCACCGTGCGCAGCCCCTCGGAGGCCCCGTACACGGCGGCGCCGAGCCCGGCCGGCCCGCCGCCGATGACGACCAGGTCGTAGAAGTCGGCCGTCGGGGTGGTGGCGAGGCCGACCTGGGCGGCGAGTTCGGGTGCGTCCGGCTCGACCAGCACGTTCCCCTCGGCGGTGACGACGAGCGGCAGCCGCTGTCCGTCCTGCCCGGCCGCGCCGAGCAGCCGGCGTCCCTCGGGTGTGTCGGCCGAGTACCAGCGGTAGGGCACCTGGTTGCGGGCCAGGAACTCCCGCACCTCGGAGGAGCGCGCCGACCAGCGGTGCCCGACCACCTTGATGCTGGGCACGGGCCGGTAGTCGCTGGAGCGCCACGCCTCCAGCAGGTCGTCGAGGACCGGGTAGAGCTTCTCCTCGGGCGGGTCCCACGGCTTGAGGAGGTAGTGGTCGAGGTCGACGACGTTGATGGCGTCGATCGCCGCGTCCGTGTCCGCGTACGCGGTCAGCAGCACCCGCCGGGCGCCCGGATACACGTCCAGGGCCTGTTCGAGGAACTCGATGCCGTTCATCCGCGGCATGCGGTAGTCGGCCAGGATCACCGCCACGAGATCGCCGCGCAGCTTCAGCTCGCGCAGCGCCTCCAGCGCGGACTCGCCCGACTCCGCGCGCACGATCCGGTACGACTCGCCGTAGCGCCGCCGCAGATCGCGGGCGACGGCACGGGAGACCCCCGGATCGTCGTCCACGGTCATGATGACGGTCCGCGCCTGTTCGGCGGCCTGTGCCATACGTCTCCCACCCCGAGTGGTCGGTTGCGGCACGGCGGTCCGGTGGGCACCGGCCGTCGCACCGGCTCCCGCCCATCGTATGTTCGATCGCGCGCCCGTGCTCCGGCCACCCAGGGGGCTGGGGAGGAGGCGGCTCAGCGGTGCCGGGAGCCGAGCACGCAGAACACGTTGTGCTCCGGGTCGGTGAGTACCACCCACGGCTGTTCGCCCTGTCCGACGTCGGCGGTCCGCGCCCCCAGCGACAGCAGCCGGGCCACCTCGGCCGCCTGGTCGTCGGGACGGAAGTCGAGATGCAGCCGGTTCTTGCCCGCCTCGCGCTCGGGGACCGTCACGAAGACCAGCCCCGGGAGGCGATCCGGCGCCGGCCTGATCTCGACCTCGCCGGGGGCCTCGCCCACCACCACCCAGCCGAGCGCCTCGGCCCACCAGCTGCCGAGCGCCCCGCTGTCGGCCGCGTCCACGACCACCTGCTCCCACGTCAAGGTCATGCGGGCAGGGTAGTGAAGACTGGGCCGGGCACATGGGACCACAGCGCGACACGACACGGCACGACACAGGGAGAGCAGCGGATGACAGGCCCGATCACGGCAGGCGTCGACGGAACGGCGGAGAGCCTCGCCGCACTGGCGTGGGCGGCCCGCGAAGCCGTACGGCGGGATCTCGCGCTGCGCGTGCTGCACGTGTGGCGGCACGCGCCGCGCCTCGCCCTCGGCGCCGAGAACGCCGGAGGCGCCGGTGACGCCGGTGAGCGGGGGACCCAGGAGCGCTGGGTGCGGGACGCGGCCGACGACGCCGTGCGCACGGTCGCCGAGCGGCACCCGGGCCTCGACGTGTCCGCCGACATCCGCGAGGGTGACCCGGCCGACCTCCTCGCCGAGGCCGCGGCCGACGCCGGACTGCTCGTCCTCGGCTCGCGCGGTCACGGAACGGTCGTCGGCTTCCTGGTCGGCTCCGTCGGCCGGCAGGTGATCGCCGAGGCCGCGCGGCCCGTGGTGCTCGTGCGGGCCGGCGACCGGCCCGCCGCGGAGGCCGCCGGGCGCGAGATCGTCGTCGGCCAGCAGGGCGACGCGGAGGACAGCGCCGCCGCCCTGGGCTTCGCCTTCGAGACGGCCGCCGCCCGGGGTGCCGGGGTGCGGGCCGTGCGGGCGTGGACGCTGCCGCCGGTCTTCGCCTACAGCCCCGGCTCCCTGCGGCTCCTCGACGAGGCCGGCGGCCTGGCGCCGTACGAGAGGAAGGCGCTGGCCGAGGCGGTGGCGCCGTGGCGGGAGCGCTTCCCCGGGGTGCCGGTGGTGGAGCAGGTGGAGATGGGCAGCGCGGGGGAGGTGCTGCTGTCGCTGGCCGGGCGGGCGCAGCTGCTGGTGGTCGGGCGGCGCGCGCACCGTACGGCGGTGGGCGCGCGGGTCGGCTCGGTGGCACACGGGGTGCTGCACCACGCGGAGTGCCCGGTCGCCGTGGTGCCGCACCCGTGAGTCACTCCGGGGCGGTCGGCTCCAGGGTGGCGCGCGCCTTGGGCAGGATGTTGCTGATGTAGTCGGTGACCACCGTGTCCAGGCCGATGTCGTGCTGGGCCCGCTCGGACAGGTACCAGCGGTGTTCCAGCAGCTCGTGGTAGATCTCGGCCGGGTCCATGGCACCGCGCAGCTCCGGCGGTACGGCCCGCACGGTGGGCCGGAACACGTCCCGCACCCACCGGTGCGCGAGCACCTCCGGGCGGGCCGCGAGCGGGTCGCCCGGGGCGTGGTCCTCCTGGGTGGCCATCCAGCTCTCCAGGTCCGTGAGCAGCCGCCGGGCCTGGTTCTCCTCGGCGTCGAGACCGGTCAGGCGCAGCAGTTGGCGCTGGTGGTGCCCGGCGTCGACGACCTTGGGCACGAAGGTGACCGTGTCGCCGTGCGTCGAGTGCTCGATCTGCATCTCGGCGACGTCGAAGCCGAGTTCGTTGAGCCGGCGGATCCGGCGCTCTATGTGCCGGTACTTGCCCGCCGGGTACACGGAGGTGCGGGTCAGCTCCTCCCACAGCTCCTGGTAGCGGCCGCAGATCTCGGTGCCGAACTCGATCGGGTCCACGGACGGATGCAGCGCACCGGCCGCCTCCAGGTCGAGCAGTTCGCCGCTGATGTTGACCCGGGCGAGGTCGAGGTCGTAGTCGCGCTGCCCGTTGCTCAGCCGGGGGTGCAGATCGCCGGTCTCCGCGTCCACCAGGTAGGCGGCGTAGGCGCCCGCGTCCCGCCGGAACAGGGTGTTGGAGAGCGAGCAGTCGCCCCAGGCGAACCCCGCCAGGTGCAGCCGCACCAGGAGTACGGCGAGGGCGTCCATCAGCCGGTGCATGGTCGCGGGGCGCATCGTCGTCTCGAACATCGAGCGGTACGGCATCGAGCCGCCGAGGTGCCGGGTGATCAGCACCGGCTCCAGCGGGCCGCCCGTCTCGTCCACGCGCCCGGTGACCACGGCGAGGGGGTCCACGGCGGGGATGCCGAGCCGGTCCAGGTCGCGCAGCAGCTCGTACTCGCGCAGGGCGGGCCGCTCGGCCAGCTCCTTGACGGCGATCACCTCGGCGCCGGCCCGGGCGTAGCGCACCACGTGCCGGGAGATGCCGCGCGGCAGCGGCACCAGGTACTCCTCCGGCCACTCCTCCAGGGGGACGTCCCACGGCAGCTCGAGCAGCAGGGCGGGATGCTCCGGGTTGGTCGCGTTGATCTGGAGTGCCATGGGGTGACCCTAAACGGCCTGTTCCCGCGCGCGTCGTGCGGCGTCACGGACCGGACCGTCGTGGGCCGGGCCGTGGCCGGGCAGCAGAACGTCGGCGTCGAGCGTTTCGAGAACGGCGAGCGAGGCGACGGTGCGGTCGCGCTCGTGGTGGAACATGTCGGGCAGCAGCTGCGGTCCCCTGATCCGGGAAGTGGGGTGGCCGGTGACCAGGGTGTCGCCCGAGATGACCAGGCCGGCCTCCGGCAGGTGGAACACACAGTGCCCGTCCGTGTGGCCCGGGGTGTGCACCGGTATGGGTCCGCCGGGCAGGTCGAGCCGGCCCGTGCCCGGGAAGGGTTCGGGGGCGGTGACGGGGTGCTGCTCGGTGCCGCCGGAGCGCAGCGCGTGCACCATCCACGGCAGGACACCGGGCCGCCAGGCGTTCTTCAGGACGGCCCCGACACTCACCTGCTGGAGGAACTCCCGCCTGGCGTGCGGCACTTCGGCCTCGTGGAGGTAGACCGGGATGCCATGGGCCGCGCGCAGGTGTTCGGCCGATCCGAGGTGGTCGTTGTGGGCGTGGGTGATCAGTACGGCGGTCACCGCCTCGGGTGAACTGCCCACCTGTGCGAGGGAGTCGAGCACCAGCTGACGGTCACCGGGGTAGCCGGTGTCCACCAGGGTCACCGCGTCGCCCTCCGTGAGGATCACCCAGTTGGTGTTGGACCCGTGCACCAGGTAGGCGCCGTCGGCGACTTGGCGTACATCTGCCCGCATGTTCGTCCCTCGTGAGGTGGCGGCTCGACGGGGGACAGCCAACCAGATCCGGTGAACCGCGGGGCAGGTGGGGGGAGACCGCGCCTGCCGCCGTCCGCCGGACACGGCTCCGGCGCGCGACCGGAGCGCCCCGCCTCCCCGCCGCCCCGTCTCAGCGCACGTTGTGCGGGCGGAACTGCACGCTGATCCGCGGTCCCGCGGCACGGGCGGTCTTGGGCACGCAGTGCTCCCAGGTCCGCTGGCAGGAGCCGCCCATCACGATCAGGTCGCCGTGCCCGAGCGGCCGCCGTACCGAGTCACCGCCGCGCACCGGGCGCAGCAGCAGGTCCCGGGGCGCCCCCACGGACAGGATCGCCACCATCGTGTCCTCGCGGGCGCCCCGTCCGACGCGGTCGCCGTGCCAGGCGACGCTGTCCCGGCCGTCCCGGTAGTAGCAGAGGCCGGCGGTGGTGAAGGGCTCGCGCAGCTCGTCCGCGTAGTGCGCGGACAGCGCCTGCCGGGCCTCGGACAGCACGGGGTGCGGGAGTCCGTCCTCCGCGCGGTAGAAGGCGAGCAGTCGCGGTACGTCCACGACCTGGTCGTACATCTGCCGGCGCTCCGCGCGCCAGGGCACCTCGGAGACCAGCTCTTCGAAGAGGGTGTCCGCGCCGGCCAGCCAGCCGGGCAGTACGTCGATCCAGGCGCCGAGGCCGAGTGCGGTGCGGCGGATCCCGTCGAGCGGGCCGAGGCGGAGCTGGTCGGCCTGGTCGAAGAGGGAGCCCTGGAGGTGGTGCGTGGTCATGGGTCCAGCGTACTCCCGATTCGAAAATGTGTTCCATTGTGCTCCAGATCCCGGCCCGGACGGTCCTACCCCTTTCGATACATCGGTGTATCGGATACATTCGCGTATCGAACAGCGAGGGGGCGGGACATGGCGGCCGAGACCACGGTCAAGCGGGTGACCCGGCGCCGGGTCCGCACCCGGGCCAATCTCCTGGACGCCGCCTTCACGGTCTTCGCGGCCAAGGGGTTCGGCCGGGTCTCCATCGAGGAGGTCTGCGAGGCCGCCGGCTACAGCCGGGGCGCCTTCTACTCCAACTTCGCCAGCCTCGACGAGCTGTTCTTCGCCCTCTACCGCGAGCGGGCCGAGCTCATCGCCGACCAGGTCGCCGGCGCGCTCGCCCTCGACGGCCCCGACCTCGACGTACCGGCCGCCGTGGACCGCGTCACCGACGTGCTCCTCCTCGACCTGGACTGGCTGCTGGTCAAGACCGACTTCCTGGTGCACGCGGCCCGGGACCCGGCCGTCGCCCAGAGCCTGCTGGACCACCGGGCACGACTGCGCGCGGCCGTCGCCGACCGGCTCGGCCGCGCCCGAGGGCGGGCCCGACTGCCCGGCGTACTGGGCGACATCGACGGCGCCGCGCACGCGGTGATCGCCGCCTACGACGGAGTCACCACCCAACTGCTGCTGGACAAGGACGTCGAGCGGGCGCGCGCCTGGCTCGGGCGACTGCTCACCGCCCTGCTGACCGACGGCAGCGGCACCCCCGGATGAAGCACCCCCAACAAGAAGGGCAACGGTCGCCATGGATGCGGACGTCATCGTCGTCGGAGCCGGACTGGCGGGCCTGGTCGCGGCCCACGAACTGACCAGCCGGGGCCGCCGGGTCGCGCTCGTCGACCAGGAGAACGCCGCCAACCTCGGCGGCCAGGCGTTCTGGTCGTTCGGCGGCCTGTTCCTCGTCGACTCGCCGGAACAGCGCCGCCTCGGCATCAAGGACTCCTTCGACCTGGCCTGGAGCGACTGGCAGGGCAGCGCCGGCTTCGACCGCGTCGACGACGAGGACAGCTGGGCGGTGCGCTGGGCGCGCGCCTACGTCGAGTTCGCGGCCGGCGAGAAGCGGTCCTGGCTCGACGGGCACGGCATCAAGCTGCTGCCCACGGTCGGCTGGGCGGAACGCGGTGACCTGCGCGCCCACGGCCACGGCAACTCCGTGCCGCGCTTCCACGTCAGCTGGGGCACCGGCACCGGAGTCGTCGCCCCCTTCGTCGACCACGCCCGGCAGGCCCGCCGGGACGGACTGCTCACCTTCCACCACCGCCACCAGGTCGACGAGTTGGTGATGGAGGAGGGCGCCGCGCGCGGTGTGCGGGGCACGGTGCTCGCCGAGGACAACGCGGCCCGCGGCATCTCCTCCAGCCGCGAGGCGATCGGCGCCTTCGAACTCACCGCCCAGGCCGTCATCGTCACCACCGGCGGCATCGGCGCCAACCACGACATCGTCCGCCGCTACTGGCCCGAGCGGCTCGGCACCCCGCCCGCCGAGATGGTCACCGGCGTACCGGCGTACGTGGACGGGCGGATGCTCGACATCGCGACCGAGGCGGGCGTACGGCTCGTCAACCGCGACCGCATGTGGCACTACACGGAGGGCCTGCAGAACTGGGACCCGGTCTGGCCCGGCCACGGCATCCGCATCCTGCCCGGCCCGTCCTCCCTCTGGTTCGACGCCCTCGGCCGCCGCCTGCCCGACCCGTGCCTGCCGGGCTACGACACCCTCAGCACCCTCAAGTACCTGCGCACCACCGAGGACATAGCCGCGTACGACCACTCCTGGTTCATCCTCACCCAGAAGATCATCGAGAAGGAGTTCGCGCTGTCGGGCTCCGAGCAGAACCCCGACATCACCGCCAAGGACAAGAAGGCGGTCCTGCGCGACCGGCTGCTCGGCAAGGGCGCCCCCGGCCCGGTGGACGCCTTCCTGCGCAAGGGCGCGGACTTCGTGACCGCCGGTAACCTGGAGCAACTGGTCGCGAAAATGAACCAGTTGACCGACAAGCCGCTCCTGGACGCGGCCGAGGTGCGGCGCCAGATCGAGGCCCGGGACCTCCAGCTGGCCAACCCCTACAGCAAGGACTCCCAGATCCAGGGCATCCGCAACGCCCGCCGCTACATCGGCGACCGGCTCGGCCGCGTCGCCACCCCGCACCGCCTCCTCGACCCGGCGGCCGGCCCGCTGATCGGCGTCAAACTGCACGTCCTGACCCGCAAGACGCTCGGCGGCATCCAGACCGACCTCGACTCACGCGCGCTGGCCCCCGACGGGAACCCGGTCGGCGGACTGTACGCGGCGGGCGAGGTCGCGGGGTTCGGCGGCGGCGGCGTCCACGGCTACAACGCCCTCGAAGGCACCTTCCTCGGCGGCTGCCTCTTCTCCGGGCGCGCGGCGGGCCGCGCCGCGGCCGCCCAGACGGCCTGACCGGCACCGGCGCCCGTCTCCTCACTCGCGCAGGAGACGGGCCAGCACCGCGGCGTGACTCTCCTCCGGCGACGTGACGGCCGTCAGCAGGGTCACCGGCCCCGCACGGACCGACTCCCGCAAGGAGTCCAGCAGTCGGGCCGCCTCGGGGGCGGCGAGTTCCGCCTCGTAACGGTCGCGGAACTCGTCGTAGGAGCCCCCGTCCGCGTGGTACCAGCGGCGCAGTCCGGCCGACGGGGTCAGGCCCTTCGGCCACTCGTCGACGTGGGCCGCCTCCTTGGACAGGCCGCGCGGCCACAGCCGGTCGACCAGGACGCGCACACCGTCCTCGGGTTCGGGCGGTTCATAGACGCGGCGCACGCGGACGGTCACGGGCGGGCCTTCCTGGCAGGGCGATGGTGCCGTGAGCCTACGACCGGGAGCGCGCCGGGCGGCGGAGGCGACGCGGCGTAACTTGACCTCTACAAGAGGGATTCGGGGGCGGCCCGGACCCTAGTCTCAGGAGCGGTTGATCACCCCTCAGCCCCTCACCCCCCTCATCCCGTAGGAGCGCAAGTGACGCACCCCAGACGGCCGGTCCCCGGACGCAGCGGTGTCCTGGCCCGGCGCACCGTCGTCGCCACCGTCCCGTTCGCCCTCGCGGCCCTGCTCGGCGCCGCCGCGCCCGCGTCGGCCACGACGACCGGCCCGTCCGGCGTGGGAGACCCCTACTTCCCGCTCGCCGGCAACGGCGGCTACCACGTCGCCCACTACGGCCTGACGCTCCGTTACGACCCGGCGAGCCGGCACCTCGACGGCAGCGCGGTCCTCACCGCCCGCGCCACCCGGAAGCTGACCCGGTTCGACCTCGACTTCAAGGGACTCAAGGTCACCGCTCTCACCGTCGACCACGTCAAGGCGGCCTTCCGGCGCGACGGACAGGAACTCGTCATCACCCCGCGCAAGGCGCTGCGCAAGGGCGAGGAGTTCCGCGTCGCCGTCACCTACGCGGGCACGCCCCAGCAGGTCACCGACCCGGACGGTTCCGCCGACGGCTGGATCACCACCGACGACGGCGCCTTCGTGGCCGGCGAACCGCAGGGCGCCATGACCTGGTTCCCGGCCGACAACCACCCCAAGGACAAGGCCTCCTACGACTTCACGATCACCGTTCCGCGGGGCAGCGGCGCGGTGGCCAACGGGGTCCTCCTCGGGCAGCGCACCGCCCACGGGCAGACCACCTACCGCTGGCACCAGGCCGAGCCGATGGCCGCCTACCTGGCCACCGCGACGGTCGGCACGTTCCAGGTCCAGCAGTACCGGACCTCCGACGGCATCCAGGTCTACGACGCCGTCGACCCCCGCGAGGCCACCGCCGCCGCGCCCGTCCTCAAGAAGCTGCCCTCCGTCCTGGAGTGGGAGAGCAAGCTCTTCGGCCCGTACCCGTTCCGCTCGGCCGGCTCGATCGTCGACCACGCCCCGGACGTCGGCTACGCGCTGGAGACCCAGGGCCGGCCGCTCTACGACTCGGCGCCCGACCTGAGCACCCTCGTGCACGAGAACGCCCACCAGTGGTTCGGCGACTCCGTCTCGCTGACCAGTTGGCAGGACATCTGGCTCAACGAGGGCTTCGCGACCTACACCGAGTGGCTCTACACCGAGCAGCACGGCGGGAAGACCGCCCAGCAGAAGTTCGACGCGCTGTACGCCCGCAAGGCGAGCGACGGCCTGTGGGCCTTCCCGCCCGGCGACCCGGGCAGCGGCGCCGACATCTTCGGCACCCCCGTCTACGCCCGCGGCGCCATGACCCTGCACGAACTCCGCAAGGCCGTGGGCGACACCACCTTCCTGCGCATCCTGCGCGCCTGGGCGACCGACCACCGCTACGGCCATGGCACCACCTCCCAGTTCGTCCGCCTCGCGGAGGAGAAGTCCGGCAAGAACCTGGACGCCCTCTTCCACGCCTGGCTCTACTCGGACGGCAAGCCGGCCACGTCGTAGGAGCTGACGAGTTCCTCACATGTGTGGGTCATCGTCGACTCATGATCACTCGCATCTCCCGGGGCGCACTGCTCGCCGCATCCTTCCTCCTCACGGGATGCGGCGGCGGTGCCGTGGCGGCGACGGGTCACACGACCGCCCAGGCCGCTCCCTCCCCGTCGCCGTCGGCGGCGCCGGTCTCCGCCGAGGCCGCCCCCTCCCAACTGCCGGGCGTAGGGCCCCGCATGCTGGCCCGGATATCCCCCGGCACCCGTCAGGTCGTCCTGGTGACGGGCCGTGGCGCGAACTCCCCGCGCTCCACCGTCGGCCTGTACGCGCGCACCGGCACCGGATGGCGGGCGGAGGCGAACTGGCCCGCGCACAACGCGCTCAGGGGCTGGTCCGCCCACCACATGGGAGGCGATCTGCGCTCACCGATCGGCGTCTACACGCTCAGCGACGCGGGCGGCCTGCTCAGCGACCCGGGCACCAAGCTGCCGTACGACCACGGGTCGGGCTTCGTCTCGCCGGGCACCGGCTTCGAGGGCGAGTCCCTGGCCGGCTCCTTCGACTACGTGGTCGCCATCGACTACAACCGCGCGCCCGGCACCTCGCCCCTCGACTGGACCCGTCCCCTCGGCGCCGCGCGGGGCGGCGGCATCTGGTTCCACGTCGACCACGGCGGCCCCACCCACGGCTGTGTCAGCATCGCCGAGAGCCACATGAAGGAACTGCTGCGGACCCTCGACCCCGCCCGGCACCCCGTCGTCGTCATGGGCGACGCCGACTCCCTCCGACACTGACCGCTTAGGATCCGCCAAGTGTGCGCACATGTGCTGGTCGCCGAGGACGACGAGATGCAGGCCGAACTGATCCGCCGTTCCCTGCTGTTGGAAGGCCACACCGCGACCGTGGTCCACGACGGGGCCGCCGCCGTCGAGGCGGCCCGCCGGCTCGCGCCCGACCTCGTGGTGCTCGACCTGATGCTGCCACTGATCGACGGCTTCGGGGTGTGCCGGGCGCTGCGTGACGACGACATCCCGGTCCTCATGCTGACCGCCCGCTCCACCGAGGACGACATCCTGCTCGGGCTGGAGCTCGGCGCCGACGACTACATGACCAAGCCGTACAGCCCGCGCGAACTGATGGCCCGTATCCGCACGGTCCTGCGGCGCAGCGGTCGCGGCGGCGAGGACCGGCGCGAGGACAGCGTCGTACGGGCGGCCGGTCTCTCGGTCGACCCGGTACGGCACGAGGTGCGCTGCGACGGGACGCCGGTGGAGTGCACACCGGCCGAGTTCGAGATCCTGCTCGCGATGGTCTCGGAGCCCGAACGGGTCTTCTCCCGGCGGCAGTTGCTCCAGTCCACCCGCGGCTTCGACCGGTCGTCCACGGAGCGGGCCATCGATGTGCACATCATGAACCTGCGCAGGAAGACGGAGACCGATCCGCGCCGGCCGGTCCGGCTGCTGACCGTGTTCGGCGTCGGCTACAAGCTCAGCGGCGGTCGCCCGTGAGGCCCCGCATACCCCTGCACAAGAGGCTCCTGGTCCGGCTGCTCGTCGCCACCGTGCTGATCGCGCTCTGCTCGGTGGGGGCGACGGCCTGGCTGGCGGTGGAGACCACCACCCGGGCCATCCAGGAGGAACAGGGCCAGGACCTCGCGGACGACATGCGCATCCTCGCCCACCTCAGCGGGTACGCCGCGACGCACCCCGACTGGAAGGGCGTGGGGCCCACCGTGCGGGCGCTGTCGAAGAAGATGGGCCGGCGCATCGCCCTCACCGCCTCCGACCGCTCCCTCATCGCCGACTCCGCCCCGCGCGGCGCCCCGCTGCCGCCGAGCGCCGCCGCCACCGTCGATCCCCTGCAGTCCGACACGTACACCGAACCCGGCGCACAGCTCAGCGGAATCGATCCCCGGGTCGTCGGGCCGTACCTGCTGCCCGCCGACGAACGCACCCGGCTGCGGAAGCTGGCGACCGTGCGGCAGCAGTGCTTCGCCGTCTTCGGCCTCGTCCGGAACGTGTCGATGACGCCGAGCGGCCGGCCCGTCCTCGTCGACCCCGACGGCACCGCCGCCGGCGACTACGTACCCGAGAAGTGTGCCGACGGACGGCTCAACACCCCCACCCCGACCGAGGACAAGGCCCTGAAGAACCTGATGGCACGGGCGCAGTCGTGCCTGGACCGGCAGGGCCTGCACGTCAAGGCCTATTACCTCGGGGTCGACATCGCGGACCGCAGCCTCGACTCCCGCTACCTCACGGGAACGGTCGACAGACGGGCCGGCTCCGCCGACGCGCGCAAGACGAAGGCGTGCGTCGACTCCGCGCGCCGCGCCCAACTGGAGCCCTACGTCGCCCCCGTGGCACAGCTCTTCCTGGGCGGCGGCGACAGTACCGCGCCCCGCTTCGAGGTCTCACCGGCGAACAAGGCGAAGGTCGTCGGCGCCGCCGCCGCGGTCCTCGCCCTCACCGTGCTGGTGACGGCCGTCGTCGCCACCCGCCTGGTACGGCCCCTGCGCGCACTGACCGAGGCGGCCCAGCAGTCGCCCGAACTGCATGTCCGGGTGCCCGTGACGACCCGCGACGAGACCGGCATCCTGGCCGAGGCCTTCAACGACCTGACCGAACGCCGGGAACGCCTGGAGGCCCAGCGCAAGGCCATGGTCAGCGACATCGCCCATGAACTGCGCAGCCCGCTCACCAACATCCGCGGCTGGCTGGAGGTCACCCGGGACGGCGTCGTGGAACCCGATCCGGCCCTGCTCGGCTCGCTGCACGAGGAGGCGATGGTCCTCCAGCGGGTCATCGACGACCTCCAGGACCTGGCGGCGGCCGACGCGGGCACCCTGCGGCTGCACCGCGAGCCCGTGCGCGTCGACGACCTGCTCGACCAGGTCGTCGCCGCCTACCGGGTCGCCGCCGACACGGCCGGGGTCACCCTGCGCACCGAGTCCGACTCCACCCTCTGGCTGGACGCGGACCCGGTGCGCATGCGTCAGGTGCTCGGCAACCTGGTGTCCAACGCGCTGCGGCACACCTCCGCCGACGGCAGCGTCACCCTGACCGCGCGGGGCGACGGCGACGACGCCGTCCTGACCGTCGCCGACACCGGCTCGGGCATCGCGCCCGAAGAACTCCCGCACGTCTTCGAGCGCTTCTGGCGCGCCGACCAGTCCCGCAGCCGCCGCACCGGCGGCAGCGGCCTGGGCCTCTCCATCGTCCGGGACCTGGTCGCCGCCCACAGCGGTACGGCGGAGGTGGAGAGCCGGCCGGGCGTCGGCACCGTCTTCACCCTGCGATTGCCCAACACCCCGCCGCCGGAAGGGGATTGAGCGCGCGGTCACTGCTCGCGCAGACCCCAGGGCGAGCCGTACGCGGTCAGCAGGTCCAGGAACGGGCCGGCCGGGAACGCCTCAGGACCGAGCACGCCCGATCCGGACCAGACGCCGGTGGCGAGCAGTTCGAGGGCGATCACCGGATTGATCGCGGTCTGCCAGACCACCGCCTGGGAGCCGTACTCGGCCATCGACCACTGGTTGTCGACCACGTGGTACAGGTACACCTCGCGCGGCGCCCCGTCCTTGGTTCCCCGCACCCAGGTGCCCGCGCAGGTCTTGCCGTGCATCAGCCCGCCCAGCGTCGCGGGGTCGGGCAGACAGGCGGCCACGACGTCCCGGGGCGAGACGGCGACCGGTCCCGCGGCGCTCGGCACGGTGACCGGTTCGGTGCGGTCCAGGCCCAGCAGACTCAGGGTCCGCAGGGTCTGGATGAACTCGGCGCCGAGACCGTACTTGAAGGTCACCCGGCGGGCGTCCACCCAGCGGGGGACGAGCAGCACCTCCTCGTGCTCCACGTTGACGCACTCGACGTGGCCGATGCCCTCGGGGAAGTCGAACACCTCGGGCTCGCTGAAGGGCGCCGTGGTGAACCAGCCGCGGTCGGCCTCGTAGACCACCGGCGGGTTCAGGCACTCCTCGATGGTGGTCCAGATGCTGAAGGACGGCGCGAAGTCGTAGCCGTCGACGGTGAGGTTCGCCCCGTCGCGGATGCCGATCTCCTCGATCTCGTCGAAGAGTTCGTCGGCCGCGTACCGCGCGAACACGTCCG
The DNA here is from genome assembly GCF_040606415.1 of Streptomyces sp. NPDC005423. Classification (NCBI taxonomy): domain Bacteria; kingdom Bacillati; phylum Actinomycetota; class Actinomycetes; order Kitasatosporales; family Streptomycetaceae; genus Streptomyces; species Streptomyces sp. NPDC005423. The sequence continues at coordinate 58,479 of NZ_JBEXET010000042.1, forward strand.
ACATCCCCGGCTCCACGCCCATGCCGACGAGTGCGAGCACCCCCGCCTTCTCCCAGTCGGCCGCGTCCGCGAACTGCGCGTCGCCGAGCTTGACCCCGCACTCCTCGTAGGGCCGCTCGGGGTGCGGGCGGGACAGCGACATCGCCATGTCGAGATAGTTCGCGCCGGCCGACCGCGCGGCCCGGAACAGCGGCAGGACGAAGCGCGGGTCGGTCGCGTTCAGCAGGACATCGCACTCGTGCAGCCGGAGCGCGGCGGCGACCGCGGCCTCGTCGCTCGCGTCCAGCCGCTCGGCGCGGAACCGCGCGCCCTCCTCACCCAGCGCCGCGACGGCGGCCTCCGCCCGGCCGAGGTCGTGGTCGGCGACCACCATCGCGTCGAAGAACGAACGCCGGGCCGCGATCCGGGTGACCGCGGTCCCCACACCGCCGGCCCCCACGAGCAGTACACGCATGACAGGAACTCTCCCTCAGTAGAAGACGTGGCGCGCCCTGGCCGCAGATACAACGCCGTCCGCCCGCGTAAGGTCAATGGCGTTGGCATAAGGAGCGGACGACAGGAGGTGGCGGTGCCGAAGCCCGTGGTGGCGGAGGAGAAGCGGCGCCGGCGCCGACCGACCAGGAACGGCACCGTGCTCTCCGAGCGGCTGATCGTCGAGACCGCGCTGCGGATGCTGCGCGAACACGGCAGCGCCGGCCTGACCGCCCGCCGGCTCGGCCTCGCCCTGGACGCCGACCCCAGCACCCTCTACCGCTACTTCCGGGGCATGGACGACCTGACGCTCGCCATCGGCGACGCCCTGATCGGCGAGGCCCTGCGGGGATGGCGGCGGACCGGGGAGTGGCGGGCCGACCTGCGCGCGATCGGCCTGCGCATCCACGCCGCCTACGTCGCCCATCCGCAGGCGGCCCAGCTCACCGCGGGCCGGGTCACCGGCCGCCCGAACGAACTCGCCGCCGACGAGGCCGTCCTCGACGTGCTGCGCACGGCCGGCTTCGCGCTGCCGGACACGGTGCGGATCTACCACGCCTTCATCGACCAGACGCTGGCCTTCGCCGCGCTGGACGCCGCCTCGCTGGCGCTGCCGAGCGCCGCGCTGCGGGCCGACGAGGACATGTGGCGCTCGACCTACGCCCGCCTCCCGGCCAGCACCCACCCGCGTATCGCGGAGGCGGCCGGCCACCTCGCGGCCCGGATGCCCGACAGTGCCTACCCGACGGCGCTGGAGATGCTGCTGGACAGCGCGGCGGCCCAACTGCGGTCGTAGCGTGGGGAGTTGAGGCGCGTGCGGCCCGGCGGTCCGAAGCCAGCCGCGCGGTCCGCGACCGGCGGTCAGGTGCGCAGCACCCCGGCCGCCGCGCCGGCCACCGCCGCCGCCACCTCCGCGAGCGCGGGGGAGTCCAGCTTCCACTGCTGCCAGTGCAGCGGTACATCCACCGGCCGGTCCGGCGCCAGGTTCACCAACCGCCCCGCACGCAGCAGGGGATCGGCCTGCACATCGGGCACCATGCCCCAGCCCAGGCCCGCGGCGACGGACGCGACGAACCCCTCCGACGTCGGCACATGGTGGCGTACCGCGCTCGCGCCGGCCCGGCCCGGACCCAGACCGCGGACGAAACCGTCCTGGAAGTCGTCGCGCCGGTCGAAGACCACGACCGGCGCCTCGGCGAGCGCGTCCCCCAGCGGGCCGCCCAGACAGCGCTCGACGAAGTCGGGAGCGGCCACCGGCAGATAGCGCATCCGGCCCAGCGGACGGACCGAGCAGCCCGGTACGGGGTCCGGGGAGGAGGTCACCGCGGCCATCACCAGGCCCTCGCGCAGCAACGCCGCCGTGTGCGCCTCGTCCTCGCGGCGCAGCTCGAAGCAGATCCTCGCCCCCGGCTCCACCCGCGTCAGCGCGCCCAGGAACCAGGTGGCCAGGGAGTCCGCGTTCACCGCCACCGAGACCCGGGTCGGCTCTCCGGCCCCGCTCAGCCCCAGCTCGGACCGCGCGTCCCGCTCCAGCCGGCCCAGCTGCCGGGCGAACCGGACGATCACCGCCCCGGACTCCGTCACCCGCACCGGCTTGGTGCGCAGCAGCAGCACCCGGCCCGTCCGCTGCTCCAACGCCTTCACCCGCTGGCTCACCGCCGACGGCGTCACATGCAGGGCCGCCGCCGCGGCGTCGAAGGTGCCCTCGTCGACGACCGCGAGGAGCGTCCGCACTTGGTCCAGGGGAAGTTCCGCCATCACGAGCACTTATGTTACGTAAGAATCTTTAGCTGTACGCGTGGGACGCCGCTGCCTACCGTCGAGGCATGACACCCGCCCTGTCCGCCGCGGCCGCCGGCTTCGGCACCGGTCTCTCCCTCATCGTCGCCATCGGCGCCCAGAACGCCTTCGTGCTGCGCCAGGGCGTCCGCCGCGAGGCGGTCCTCGCCGTCGTCGGCATCTGCGCGCTGTCCGACGCGCTGCTCATCGCGCTCGGGGTCGGCGGGGTGGGCGCGATCGTGGTCGCGTGGCCGGGCGCGCTGACCGCGGTCGGCCTGATCGGCGGGGCGTTCCTGCTGGTGTACGGCGTCCTCGCCGCCCGCCGGGTGCTGAAACCGTCGGCCCTGCGCACCGAGGGCGCGACGAGCGGGTCCTGGCGCCGGGCGGTGCTCACCTGTCTGGCGATGACCTGGCTCAACCCGCACGTCTACCTGGACACCGTCTTCCTGCTCGGTTCCCTCGCCGCCCACCGCGGCTCCCTGCGCTGGACGTTCGGGCTCGGCGCGGCGGTCGCCAGTCTCTGCTGGTTCACCGCGCTCGGCTTCGGCGCCCGGCTGCTCGGCCGGGTCCTCGTCAAGCCCTCGGCCTGGCGGGTGCTGGACGGTCTGGTCGCCGCCACCATGATCGGACTCGGTGCCGTGCTCGTGGCCGGATCGTGAGACCGCCTGTTCGAAGAGCGGCCGGCAGCTGAGATAGTGATGCCCGAGAGAGAAAGATGTAACGAGCAACCAGGAACCCTGTGGACACGAGCGAGAGCACCGGCAGCACCACGGACCCCGAGCCGAAGACCACCGAGGACACCGGCGAACCCCGGCGCGGCTGGCGCCGCTGGGCGATGGACACCCGCCCGCTGCGCATCCCCGCCTTCCGCCGGCTGTGGTCCTCCACCATCGTCACCGCGGTCGGCAGCCAGCTCACCGCCGTCGCCGTACCCAAGCAGATCTACGACATCACCGGCTCCTCCGCGTGGGTCGGCGCCGCGAGCATGGCCGGCCTGCTGCCGCTCATCGTGTTCGCGCTCTGGGGCGGCGCGGTCGCCGACACCATGGACCGCCGCAAACTGCTCCTGATCACCAACAGCGGGATAGCCGTCACCTCGGTCCTGTTCTGGGTCCAGGCCGCCGCCGGTCTGGGTTCGGTGGCCGTCCTGATGGTCCTGCTCGCGGTGCAGCAGGCGTTCTGGGGCCTCAACGCCCCGGCCCGCAACGCCTCCATCGCCCGCCTGGTGCCCGCCGGCGAGCTGGCCGCCGCCAACGCCCTCGGCTCGACCGTCATGCAGACCGGCCAGGTGGTCGGACCGCTGCTCGCGGGCGTCCTCATCCCCGTCATCGGCCTGCCCGAGCTGTACCTCATCGACGCGCTGGCCCTGTGCGTCACGCTCTGGGCGGTCTTCCAGCTGCCCGCGCTGCCGCCGCTGGCGAGCGCGGTGGCACGGCGCGCGGGCTGGCGCGAGATCGTCGCCGGCTTCCGCTACATCGCGCTGCACAAGGTGCTGTTGCTGTCGTTCCTCGCCGACATCATCGCGATGGTCTTCGGCATGCCCCGCGCGCTCTTCCCGCAGCTCGCCGCCGAGACCTACGCGCCGTACGGCGAAGGGCTCGCGCTCGGCCTGCTGTTCGCGGCGATCCCCATCGGCGCCGTCGTCGGCGGCCTGTTCTCGGGCACGTTCTCGCGGGCGCGCCGGCACGGCTGGATGGTGATCGGGGCGGTCGTCGCCTGGGGCGTCGCCATCACCGGCTTCGGCCTGAGCCGCAACCTGTGGATGGCCGTGGTGTTCCTGGCCGCCGCCGGGGTCGCCGACATGGTGTCGATGGTGTTCCGCGGGGCGATCCTGCTGTCCGCCGCCACCGACGAGATGCGCGGCCGTATGCAGGGCGTCTTCACGGTCGTCGTCGCGGGCGGCCCCCGGCTCGCCGACGTCCTGCACGGCACCGCCGGCTCCGCCTTCGGCACGCGCACCGCGGTCGCCGGCGGCGGGCTCCTCGTCGTCGTCCTGATGCTGACCATCGCCGCCGCCGTACCGGCGCTGCGCCGCTACCGGATCTGAACCCGGTCACCCGGTCAGGTCGCGTTCCGGTGCAGCGCGTAGTGGTCCATCAGCTTGCCGCGGGTCAGCTCCAGGCGGTACGCGAGGATCTCCGCGACGACACGGACCAGGGACAGCCCCAGCAGCGGGTCCTCGACACAGAGCGCCAGCACCGCCGACGCGTCGAACTCGTAGGCGCGCACCGCGCTGAACGCCTCGGCACCGAAGTCCCAGCGGTACGGCGGGAAGAGCCACGACCAGCCGAGCAGATCGCCCGCGCCCAGGCCGGCCACGGTCACCCGCCGCTCGGGAGTCACCTGCTGGTCGAGGGAGACCGCGCCGGAGCGGATGACCCAGAAGCGTTCGGCGGTCCCGCCCGCCTCGAAGATCCGGCTGTCCTCGGCGAAGGACACCTCCCGCGCGAGCTCCATCAGCCGCTCCCGCTGGGTTTGGGGCAGGGCGGTGAGCAGTTTTATCGCTTTGGTCATGGCACAGGGCTCCTCGCCGGAGTTCGGTTGCGGAATGTTCCCTACGCTTATTTCAGCCGCTTCGGCCGTCCGGGGCACCTCGGGGGACGGAAGAGGACGTGAAAAAGCCCTGGCTGGACGGGGGAGACCAGCCAGGGCCGTCAAACGGTGGAGCGCGGAGGACGCTGAGGTCGACTCCGCGGGCACCTGTGCATGAACCGTAAACCATGCGCGGCCGTTCCGCGCACCGGCGAACCGGCTACGTGACCCGTTTCACTTCCCGGCCGCTCTGCCCGGGGCCACTATCTCGTCCAGAACCCGCAGCACGGCCTCGTAGGCAAGCCCGCGCACCGCCGCGTCACGGGCCCCGCCCGGATCGGCCGGCCGCAGCTCCGTGTCCCTCGCCGACCAGGTCCGCACCTCTTCGGCGGCGAACGCCCGGGCCCGCTGGATGCGCCGCAACAGTTCGTCCGAGTCCACCACATCGCTCATGACTACCCCCTACCCAGGAACACCCGTCAGAAGGCGGGGGAACGGATGCGCGTGCGGCGGATCACTTCTCCGGAGTGGCGACCGGCACGTCGAGCGGGCGCGCCAGGCCCGCCACCGCCTCGTCCAACCGCTGGAGATGCCGCAGCACCCGGTCGGTCACCCGGCCGTAGCGGGGGGTGCCCGACGTGCCCGGGCTCAGCATGGACGCGATGCTCGGCCCGGTCTCCACCCGCCCCGCGTCCGGCTCGCCCGCCACATGCGCGGCGATCACCTCGATGTTGCGGCCGATCCGGCGGCCCGCCCCGCGCAGCCGGGGATCCGCCGCGATCGACGGGTGCGTCGGCAGCAGTTCGGCCGTGGCCGCCAGATACCGCGCGTGGTAGGCGCACGTCTCCAGCAGCGCCACGAGATACCGCACGGTGTCCCGCCGGGCCCGCAGCGGGGTGATCGGGTGGGTCAGCGGCTGGGTGGACGCGCCCAGGTCGGCCAGCGCCTGGTCCAGGTCGCGCGCCTTGTCCAGCAGATCGGCCGCGGCCCCGCCGCTGAGCTGGTCGACCGCCGCGTCGGTGACCTCCGCGAGCCGCGCCAGCACGGTACCGAGCAACTCGTTCGTACGGCGGTCCGTGTGCACCGGCAGTACCAGCGCCGCCGCCACCACCCCGCAGACCGCGCCGAGTGCCGTCTCCTCGATCCGCAGCACCAGCACGGCGGCGCTGTAGGTGTGCAGCAGCGTGTACAGCAGCCCGACCATCGCGGTCACGAAGAAGGACATCAGGGTGTAGGACAGCGGCGCCGTGTAGAACATCGCGAAGATGAAGACGAGCACCAGCGCGAACGCCGTCCAGGTGTGGTGCCCGACCAGCCCCGCCAGCCCGATCCCGGCCACCACCCCCAGCACCGTGCCCAGCAGCCGGCGGTACCCCTTGACCAGGATCTCGCCCGTGGAAGCGGTGTTGATGAAGACGATCCAGCAGGTGAGCACCGCCCAGTACCAGCGCTGGCTGGAGAGGAACTCCCCGCCCACGATGGCCAGCGCCGACCCCACCGCCACCTGAACCGCGGCCCGCGTCGTCGGCCGGTCCAGCCCGGTGGGCGCCGCGTCCGGCCGCTCGCCCTCCTCACCGCCGGCGATCGCCGCGTCCTCCGCGTCCAGCTCCTCGCGGGACCGGGTCGTCGCCGGGGTGTCGGCGGACTCGTCCTGCGGCCCGTCCAGCGCGATCCGCAGCCCCAGGACCGCGCGGGCGGCCTCGCCGACGCCCCGGAACACGTCCTGGACGGTGTCCGGCGCCACCGGCAGATTCTCCTCGTCCCGGTACCCCAGCAGCCGGTTGCGCACAGGGGCCAGCGCGGTGCTCGCGTCCGCGCTCACCGGCCGCAGCACCAGCATCCGCAGCGCCTGCAGATCCCGGCGCAGGTTCGCGGTCGTCTCGTCCCGCTCGGGCAGCCGGTCGCCCAACGGGACGGGCGCGCCCGGCAGGTGCAGGGTCAGGGTGTGGCCGCGCTCGGCGCTGCGCGCGGCCAGCAGCAGCAGCCCCAGCCGCTCGGCGGCGATCTCCGCGTCGGCGACCCGGCGCTGCACGAGCCGCGCCACCGCCGCGTCCGAGGTGCCGTCCTCCAGCCGGCCCTGGATCAGCAGCGCCGTCTCGTGCAGCCGCGCCGTCCCCTCCCGCACCGAGTCCAGCGCCTTCTCCAGCTCGTCCGGGTCGGCGTCGAGCAGCTCGATCTGCGCGGCCACGAGCTGGGCGAGCCGGGCCCGGAAGGCGCGCCGCATCCGGTCGAGCGTCCCCGTCGGCGTCTGCGGCACCAGCGCGAAGCGGACCAGGGCACTGCACGCGAAGGCGACGCCGAGGACGGCGTAGAGCGCCGGCAGGGCGGAGACCGTCACGCCGACGAAGAGGGAGAGGAAGTAGACCTGGAAGCCGATCAGGCCGAGCGCGGTGCCCCGGTCGCCGAAGCGCCGGCTGTAGACCGCGCAGAAGATGAGTACGACGAAGAAGACGTCACCGGCGATCACCCGCGAGCTCAGCAGCGCGCTGAGCGACACCGACGCGAGCGCCACCGGCAGGCCCAGTGCCAGGGTGACCGCCTGCTCGGTGCGCTGCTTCTCGCGGATGGCGAAGGTGGAGACCATGGCCGCCATGGCCCCGGCCACCAGATGACGCACACCGGCGCCCGACAGCGAGAGCACGGCCAGTGTGAGGGCGATCGCCGAAACGGTCCGCAGTCCGGCCGTCAGTCTCAGCAGTCCGGGATCGGACGCCGCGACCCGATCCCGCACCCGTGCCCGCACCGACCGTCCCGCCGCCCTCACGCCGCCGTACTCCCTGGTTCACCTCAAGATCCCGTGCACCCGATGTTACGGCTCCCGCACCGGGGCCCCCTCGACCCGGTCCCGCACCTGGTCGGGGGTCAGGTACGCGTCCGTGTACTCGAAGTCCTTGAGCTTGGCCGGCTTGCGCGCCTGGAATCCGGTCCGTACGAAGTCGTCGCCCGCGACCGCGTTGAGCACCCAGTTCGTCATCACCCGGGTCTTGGCGACGTTGGTGCGCAGGGCCGACCAGTGGTATCCGCGGGCGACGGCCTGGGCGGGGAGGCCGCGCAGTTCGATGCCGAGCGGCTTGGACACGGCGTCCCTGCCGCCGAGGTCGACGACGAGCCCGAGATCCTTGTGCACGTACGGCTGGAGCGGCTGGTTGCGCAGGGTGGCGATCACGTTGTCGGCGACCTTCCGGCCCTGCCGCATCGCGTGCTGGGCGGTCGGCGGGCAGACCGCCCCTTCCTTGCCCTTGGCCTCGTCGGGAACGGCGGCCGAGTCGCCCAGGGCGAAGACACCGTCGTGACCGGGCAGGTTCATCTCGGCGCTGACCGCCAGCCGCCCCCGCACGGTCTCCGCGCCCAGCGTCGCGATGAGCGGGCTCGCGACCACCCCGGCGGTCCAGATCAGGGTCCGGGTCGGCACCACCCGGCCGTCGGTGAAGGTGACCTCCTCCGGGCCCGCCTTGGCGATGGAGACACCCAGCGAGATGTCGATACCGCGCTTGCGCAGGATCTCCTGGGCGCTGCGCCCCAGCCGGTCGCCCAGCTCGGGCATCAGCTTGGGCGCGATGTCGATGAGGTGCCACTTGATCAGGCGCGGGTCCAGGCGCGGGTAGCGCTTGACCGCGCTGTGGGTCAGCCGCTGCAGACAGGCCGCGGTCTCGGTGCCGGCGTACCCGCCGCCGACCACCACGAACTGGAGCCGCGAGGCCTTCTCCACCGGATCGACGCTCGCGTCCGCCAGATCGAGCTGGGTGATGACGTGGTCGCGGATGTAGGCGGCCTCGGCGAGGGTCTTCATGCCGAAGGCGTGCTCGGTCAGGCCGGGGATGTCGAAGGTGCGGGTGATGCTGCCGGGGGAGAGCACGATGTAGTCGTACGGCTCGTTCACGATCTCGTCGTTGATCGTGCGGATCACGCACACCTTGGCCTTGACGTCCACGCCGATGGCGCCGCCCGGGATGATCCGGGTGCGGTACTTGCTGCTGCGGCGCAGCGAGACGGCGATCGACTGCGGGGTCAGGACGCCGGAGGCGACCTGCGGCAGCAGTGGAAGGTAGAGCTGGTAGGAGAACGGCGTCACCAGGGTGACGTCGGCTTCGTCGGGGGTCAGTTTCCGTTCCAGACGGCGAACGCACTCCACTCCTGCGAAGCCCGCGCCCACCACCAGGATCCTCGTTCGTGTCACGGTGTCCATCCCTTCTGCGGCCCCAGGCGCTCTGCCTCGACGCCGTTCGCATGCCCCTGGATCGCCGGCTCGCACCTCGTCGATCCCACCCTGTCCCGGACCGCTCCGCCAGCCGGGCGCGGCAGCCAGCCGAACGCGTGGGCATCAGCATGCCCTGCCGGGGCCCTCGGTAGACGCTGTGACGTGTGAACAAAAGCGGTACCCCAATGAGCCTCAAGCGGCCTTTCCCGCACCGGACCTGACCGTAGAGTGCACGCCATGGCGCACACACAGCCCGGGCCCGGGTCGGGCTTCCGCACCCAGAACATCGACCCCGACAACGTGACGCGGCTGGTGGCCGCGCTCGACTCCCAGGAGACCAATCCCGGCGTACGACGGCTGCGCGAGTGGGCGTACGACGCGCTCGCGGTGCGGCCCGGTGAGCGCGTCCTCGACGTCGGCTCCGGCACCGGCTCCACCACCCGCGAACTGGCGACGGCGGTCGGCCCGCGCGGCACGGCCCTGGGCGTCGAGCCCAACCCCGGCCTGCGGTCCGTCGCCGAGCGGCGCGGCGCCGAGGCGAACAGCCCCGCCCGCTTCACCGACGGCGACGCGCTCTCCCTGCCGGTGCCCGGCGGCTCGGTCGACGTGGTGTGGTGCGAGCGGGTGCTCCAGCACCTCACCGAGGCCGACAAGGCGGTCGCCGAGATCGCCCGGGTGCTGGCTCCCGGCGGCCGGGTGGCGCTGCTCGACACGGACTGGGCGACCACGATCGTGCACCCCGGCGACCCCGAGATCATGGCCGCGTTCGCCTCCGGCGCGCTCACCGGGGCCGCCAACCCCTACTCGGGACGCCGGCTCGTCGGCCAGCTCAGCGCGGCCGGTCTGGTCATCGAGGACCGGGGCTCGCAGGCGCTCCTCCAGGACCACAGGTCGGTCACCTGGCCGCTGATCCGCATGCTGGGCGAGTCCGCCGTACGGCGTGGCGCGCTGACCGAGACCCAGCGCGACCGCGCCTACGCCGGTCTCACCGAGGCCGCCGAAGAGGGCGCCCTGCACATGTCGGTGACGATGTTCGCGGTCGTCGCCCGCCGCCCGGAGTGATGCCCGGCCGGTGAACTCACCGGAACACGTTGTCCGAGTCCTCCCAGCCGGACAGGTCGTCCGGCGTCGTCCGGCGCGGGGGGCGCGCGCGTGTCTGGTACATCGCGTCGATCTCGACGGCGTAGTGCCGCACGATCGCGTCCCTGCGCAGCTTCATCGACGGGGTCAGCAGTCCGTTGCTGACCGCGAACGGCTCGGGCAGGACCCGGAAGACGCGGATCGACTCGGCCCGCGACACCGGGCTGTTGGCGGCGGAGACGGCCCGTTCGATCTCCTCCCGCAGCGCGTTCTCCTCGCGGGTCTCCAGACCCGGGATGTCGCTCCGGGGCGCCAGACCCGCCCGCCAGTGCGCCACGAAGTCCGGGTCCAGCGTGATCAGCGCCCCCACACACGGCCGGTCGTCGCCCACGACCACCGCCTGGTGGACCAACGGATGCATCCGCAGCCGCTGTTCGAGGGCGGCCGGTGCGACGCTCTTGCCGCCGCTGGTGACGATGATGTCCTTCTTGCGCCCCGTGATCGTCAGGTACCCCTCGCTGTCCAGCCGCCCGATGTCCCCGGTGGCCAGCCAGCCGTGGGACACCGCCGCCCGGGTCGCGGCCTCGTCGCTGAGGTACCCCTGGAACACCGACGGGCCGCGCACCAGGATCTCCCCGTCCTCGGCGACCTGTATCTCGGTGTCCGGCAGCGCCTGTCCGACGGTCCCGGACTTCTCCCGGTTCAGGGGCTGCATCGTGACGCCGCCTGCGGTCTCCGTCAGCCCGTAGCCGTCGTACACGAAGATGCCTATCCCCGCGTAGAACAGGGAGAGTTCACGGTTGAGGGGCGAGCCGCCCGAGGTGGCGCGGACCACCCGGCCGCCCAGTGTCGCGCGCAGTCTGCGGTACACCGTCCGTTCGTACAGGGCGTGTTGCATGCGCAGGTCGAAGCCGGGGCCGGTGCCGCGGCCCAGCCGGCGGCGCTCCTCGGCGGCGGCGAAGTTGCGCGCGGTCTCGGCCGCCCGCTCGAACAGGGCTCCGCGGCCGGCCTGTTGGCTCGCGCGCAAGAAGTTCTTGTAGATCCGCTCGAAGACCGACGGCACCGCGTGGAGGTACGTGGGCCGGAACGAGCGCAGCGCCGACGCGAGGGCCGCCTCGCTCATCTCCGGCTCGTGCGCCATCAGCAGGCCGCCGCGCATGCACAGGCTCTGGATCATCAGGCCGTAGACGTGCGAGAACGGCAGGAAGGCGAGGACGGACGGCTGTTCGCCCGGCAGCGCGGCGATGTGGCCCCAGCCCGCGAGGAGCGTGTCGCAGGGGCTCGCCAGGTTGCGATGGCTCAGCGCGCAGCCGAGCGGGTCGCCGGTGGTCCCCGAGGTGTAGGCGATGACCGCTGTCGAGTCCGGCAGCACGATCCGGCGCAGCGAGTCGACCGTGGCGAGCGGGATGTACGTGCCCCGCTCGGTGAGTTGGTCCAGGGCCCCGGCGTCCAGCTGCCAGACGTGCCGCAGCAGCGGCAGCGCGGCGCACACCGTGCCGACGGTCATGATGCCCTGTTCGTCCTCGACGACCACGGCCACACAGCCGGCGTCCCGGAGCATCCACTCGACCTGTTCGCGCGAGGAGGTGGGATGGATCGGTACGACCTCCGCGCCCACCGTCCACAGCGCGTGGCTGAGCACCGTCCACTCGTAGCGGGTGCGCGACATGATGGCGACACGGTTGCCGGGGGAGATCCGCGAGGCGATCAACCCCTTGGCGACCGCGACCACTTCGTCCCGCAGCTCCACCGCTGTCACCTCCTCCCACGCCGGGGAGGCCGGGTCGGGCCGCCGCGCGACGACCGCGAGCGCGGGTTCGGCCTCCGCCGTCTCGAAGACGGTGTCGGCGAGCCCGCCGGTCAGGGACGAGGTGACGGATGGAGCCAGGGCGAAGTCGCGCATGCGCTGCTCCTGAGTCGTACGGGGTGTGACGTCGCCGATGAGTACGGTCATCGACGGTGCTCGAATGTAGCCCAGGTGTGACCGCTCGGTCACGGGAACTGCGATGCCGGCGTCGTGGGTTGTCCAGGTCGCAACCAGACCGTTGCCAGCGGCGGCAGGGTCAGCCGGATGCTCGCCGGGCGGCCGTGCCAGGGCACCGCTTCGGGTTCGACCGGCTCGGGGTGGGTGATGCCGCCGCCGCCGTAGTGGGCGGCGTCGGTGTTGAGGACCTCGTGCCAGGCGGGGACGGTGTCGGGGACGCCCAGCGGGTAGTCGTGGCGGACGACGGGGGAGAAGTTGCTGACCGCGAGGAGGGGTGTGCCGTCGGAGTCCAGGCGCAGGAAGGCGAAGACGTTGTCGTCGGCCGCGTCGCCCGCGACCCACTGGAAACCCGCGGGTCGGGTGTCCAGCTGCCACAGGGCCGGTGTGGCGCGGTAGACGGTGTTCAGGTCGCGGACGAGGTCGCGCACGCCGCGGTGGTCGGCCTCGGCGCCGTACGCCGGGTCCAGCAGCCCCCAGTCGGGGCCGTCGGCCTCGCACCATTCGGCGCCCTGGGCGAACTCCTGCCCCATGAAGAGGAGTTGCTTGCCGGGGTGGGCCCACATGTAGGCCAGGTAGGCGCGGTGGCCGGCCCGCCGCTGCCACCAGTCGCCGGGCATCTTGGAGACCAACGCCTGTTTCCCGTGCACGACTTCGTCGTGGGAGATCGGCAGGACGTAGTTCTCGCTGTAGGCGTACACCATGGAGAACGTCATGTCGTGGTGGTGGTACTTGCGGTGCACCGGCTCGTGCTGCATGTAGGTGAGCGAGTCGTGCATCCACCCCATGTTCCACTTCAGCCCGAAGCCCAGACCGCCGCTGTCGGTCGGCCGGGTCACCCCGTCCCACGCCGTCGACTCCTCCGCGATCGTCACCACGCCCGGCGCCCTGCGGTAGACGGTGGCGTTCATCTCCTGGAGGAACGCCACCGCGGCCAGGTCCTCACACCCGCCGTGCACGTTGGGCGTCCACTGACCGGAGTCGCGGGAGTAGTCGAGGTAGAGCATCGAGGCGACGGCGTCCACCCGCAGACCGTCGATGTGGAACTCCTGGCACCAGTAGACGGCGTTCGCCACCAGGAAGTTGCGCACCTCCGTGCGGGCGAGGTCGAACTCGTACGTGCCCCAGTCGGGGTGCTCGGCGCGCCGCGCGTCCCCGGGCTCGTAGAGGGGATCCCCGTCGAACCGGGCCAGCGCCCAGTCGTCCTTGGGGAAGTGCGCCGGCACCCAGTCCATCAGTACGCCGATGCCCGCCCGGTGGAGGGCGTCGACCAGGAACTTGAAGTCGTCGGGGGTGCCCAGCCGGGCGGTCGGCGCGTAGAAGCCGGTGACCTGGTAGCCCCACGAACCACCGAAGGGGTGCTCCGTCAGTGGCATCAACTCCACGTGGGTGAAGCCGAGTTCACTGACATACGCCGGCAGTTCCTCGGCCAGCTGACGGTACGTCAAGCCCGGCCGCCAGGACGGGAGATGGACCTCGTAGACCGAGAACGGCGCCTCGTGCACGGGGGTGTCGCCCCGGTGCGCCAGCCACTCCGCGTCGTCCCACTCGTAGTGCGAGGCGGTCACGACGGACGCGGTGGCGGGCGGCACCTCGGTGCGGCGGGCCATCGGGTCGGCCTTGAGGAACCGTTCGCCGTACCGGGACGTGATCTCGAACTTGTAGCGCGCGCCTTCGCCGATCCCCGGCAGGAACAGCTCCCACACTCCGGACGAGCCGAGCGACCGCATCGGGTACGCAGTCCCGTCCCAGCAGGTGAAGTCCCCGGCGACGCGCACCCCTTGGGCGTTCGGCGCCCACACCGTGAACCGCGTCCCGCCCACGCCCTCATGGGTCATCGGCTCGGCGCCGAGCGCCTTCCACAGCTCCTCGTGCCGCCCCTCCCGGATCAGGTGCAGATCGAGGTCGCCGAGGGCGGGCAGGAAACGGTACGGGTCGTGCGTCGCGTGCTCGTCCTCGCCGTACTCCACCAGCAGGGTGTAGGCCGGAACGGCGTCGAGCGGCAGCACACCGGAGAAGAGACCGCCCTCCTCCGGGGCCAGCCGTCTGCGGGTTCCGCCGATCACGACGCTCACCGCGTCCGCGTACGGGCGCAGCGCGCGGAAGACGACGCCGCCGGGCACCGGGTGGGCACCGAGCAGCGCGTGCGGATCGTGATGGCTGCCCGCGAGCAGGCGGTCGCGGTCGGCCGGGGCCAGACGAGCGGCCGTGGGCGGGCCGCCCGACTCGGCGGGCGGGATGTCACTGTCACGCAGGGCCACGGGGGTCAGCCTCCTCGGACGGCGAGACGTTCGATCGCCGCCATGGGAACGGAAAGCCAGTCCGGACGGTGTCTGGCCTCGTAGAGCACTTCGTACACCGCGCGGTCCGTCTCGTACGCGCGCAGCAGGGCGTGTTTCCTTCGGGGGTCCCAGCCCGCGCGGGCGGCGTAGCCCGCGCAGTACGCCTCCCGGCAGCGGCGCGCCCACTCCGGACGCCACGGGCGGCGCTGCCGTGCGGCGTAGTCGAAGGAGCGCAGCATGCCGGCGATGTCCCGGACGGGGGACTGCGCGCTGCGCCGTTCGGCCAGCGGCCGGGACGGCTCGCCCTCGAAGTCGATGACGAACCACTCGCGGCCCGAACGCAGCACCTGCCCGAGATGCAGATCGCCGTGGACGCGCTGGGCGGCCGGCCCGGAGTCGCAGCCGTCGAGCGCCGCGAACGCGGTCCGCAGCCCGGGGACGAACGGCTGGAGCGCGGGCACACAGTGCGCGGCGGCCTCCAGCCGCTCGGTCATCGCCTCACCCGTACGCCGGATGTCGGCGTCGCCGCGGGAGGGGAAGGCGGCCGCCAGCGCGAGATGGACGTCGGCGGTGGCCTCCCCCAACTGGCGGGCCTGGGGGGTGAAGTCGTCGCCGGAGGCGAGCGCCCGCAGCGCCAGCGCCCAGCCGTCGGAGGCTCCGGGCAGATACGGCTGGAGCACGCCGAGGGTCGCGGCCTGCGGTTCGGTCGTACGGAACCACGCCACCGGCGCGGGCACCCGGGTGCAGCCCCGCGCGGCGAGCGCGCCCGGCAGTTCCAGGTCCGGGTTCACCCCGGGCTGGATCCGCCGGAACACCTTCAGGATGAACCGGTCGCCGTACACCAGCGAGGAGTTGGACTGCTCCGCGTCGAGCAGCCGTGGCAGGAGTCCGGCGGGCACGGGCACCTTCACGTCCGCCTCGAAACGCAGCGGGCCCGCCGTGCCGGGGTGCCGCAGCCGCTCCAGCAGCAGCTGTGCCGCACGGGGGTCCCGCAGCGCGTCGTAGACCGCGAGGCCGGCCAGCGGCCCGTGCTGCACCCGCCCGATGAGCGCCCGGCCCAGCCGTGGTGACAGGTGTTCCCGTACGCCGAGCAGGAGTTGGTAGCAGTCGCCGGGCGGGGGAGTGCCGTCCGGGCCCGGGACTCCGGTGTGGGCGGCGTGCAGCAGCACATGCAGACAGCCCGGGAACAGCTCCGTCATGGAGACGATGTCGAGGTCCGTGACGGGCCGGTCCTTGCCCGCGAACCAGCGCTGCCCGGGCAGCCATTCGCGCAGCAGCCCGGCGAGCGACGCCGAGGCCCCGTCCGGGCCGGCGCCGCCCGGCCGGAGGGATGCGGTCTTCAACATGGTGGGCGTCCTTTCGCCGGCACACGCTCAGATTCGTCGGCCGGTGCGGGCAGCGACTCGGGAGAGCCGGAACCAGTAGAAGCCGTGCCCGGCGAGGGTCAGCAGGTACGGCAGCTGTCCGATGGCGGGGAAGCGCACGCCACCGACCAGCTCCACGGGATGCCGTTCGCTGAACTCCCGCAGGTCCAGCTCCGTGGGCTGGGCGAACCGCGAGAAGTTGTGCACGCAGAGCACGAGGTCGTCCTCGTACTCGCGCAGGAAGGCCAGCACCGCCGGGTTGGACGACGCGAGTTCGGTGTACGAGCCGAGTCCGAAGGCCGGGTTCTGCTTGCGGATCTCGATCATGCGGCGGGTCCAGTGCAGCGGCGAGGAGGGCGACGACATGGACGCCTCGACGTTGGTGACCTGGTAGCCGTAGACGGGGTCCATGATCGTCGGGAGGAAGAGGCGGCCGGGATCGGAGGAGGAGAAGCCGGCGTTGCGGTCGGGGGTCCACTGCATGGGGGTGCGGACGGCGTCGCGGTCGCCGAGCCAGATGTTGTCGCCCATGCCGATCTCGTCGCCGTAGTAGAGGATCGGCGAACCGGGGAGGGACAGGAGCAGGGCGGTGAAGAGTTCGATCTGGTTGCGGTCGTTGTCCAGGAGGGGGGCGAGGCGGCGCCGGATGCCGATGTTGGCGCGCATGCGGGGGTCCTTGGCGTACTCCGCCCACATGTAGTCGCGTTCCTCGTCGGTGACCATCTCCAGGGTCAGCTCGTCGTGGTTGCGCAGGAAGATGCCCCACTGGCAGCCGGAGGGGATGGCCGGGGTCTTGGCGAGGATCTCCGAGACCGGATAGCGCGACTCGCGGCGTACGGCCATGAAGATGCGCGGCATGACGGGGAAGTGGAACGCCATGTGGCATTCGTCGCCGCCGCTCTCGTAGTCGCCGAAGTAGTCGACGACGTCCTCCGGCCACTGGTTCGCCTCGGCCAGCAGCACGGTGTCCGGGTACATCGCGTCGATCTCCTTGCGGACCCGCTTCAGGAAGGCGTGACTGGCCGCCAGGTTCTCGCAGTTGGTGCCCTCCTCCGCGTAGAGGTAGGGCACGGCGTCGAGCCGGAAGCCGTCGATACCGAGGTCCAGCCAGAACCGGAGAGCCGCCAGGATCTCTTCCTGGACGGCGGGGTTCTCGTAGTTGAGGTCGGGCTGGTGGGAGAAGAAGCGGTGCCAGAAGTACTGCTTGCGGACGGGGTCGAAGGTCCAGTTGGAGGCTTCGGTGTCGACGAAGATGATGCGCGCGTCCTGGTACTGCTTGTCGTCGTCGGCCCACACGTAGTAGTCGCCGTAGGGTCCGTCGGGGTCCTTTCGTGACTCCTGGAACCACGGGTGCTG
>NZ_JBEXET010000043.1:0-73551 GCF_040606415.1 Streptomyces sp. NPDC005423
GCCGCGTTGTCGCATCACCCGAGTACATCCAGTACGCGGGCAATGCTCCGCCTTGCGATGTACCGCACCGGACGCCGCGAGCTTTCCGGCAAACCTTCCCGGCCACAGCACTAGCCCGACTTCGGGGTACTCGGGCCTCCCGGGAAGCTCTACGTCGGCCTCCGGGCCGTTCACCGCGCTCGGGCCCGGCCCCGCCCGCTCCCGCGGGCTCTACAGCTGGACGGTGGCGCCGGCCTCGACCCGGCCGATCTCCAGGCCGGTCAGACCGTTCTCGCCGAGGAGGTGGGCGACGGACTGCTGGCCGAGGTCGCTGAGCATGAGTTCGTGGATCTGGATGACCCGCTCGGGCTTGACGGCGCGGACGTAGTCGGCGGCCTCGCCGAACTTGGTCCAGGGGCCGCTGGTCGGCAGCAGCAGGGTGCGTACGGGGGCGTCGGGCGCGAAGTAGGCGTCACCGGGGTGGTAGACGGTTCCCTCGTCGAGGAGGTAGCCGACGTTGTCGGGGCAGGGGATGTCGGCGTGGATCAGCGCGTGCCGGTGGCCGTGGACGGTGAAGGTGATGGAACCGACGGTGAAGGTGGCCCCCGCGGCGACGGCGTGGACGCGGCCGTCCCGGTCGCCGAGGGAGGCGGCGACGGCGGCGGGGCCGTAGACCTCCAGTTCGGGCTGGGAGTCGAGGGCGGTGGTGAGGAGCTTCTCGTCGAAGTGGTCGAAGTGTTCGTGGGTGATCAGGACGGCGTCGGCCCGGGCGACGGCCGCTGCCGCGTCCGGGGTGAGGGTGCCGGGGTCGATGACCAGGCGGGTCCCGTCCTTCTCCAGCGAGACGCAGGCGTGGGCATGCTTGGTGAGCTGCACGGCGGATCCTTTCCGGGCGGACACGTTTATACAACCAGACTGTACACCTCGGCTGCACACACCCTCGGTGCCAGTAGGCTGACCGCCATGGACGACCAGCAGCTGGCCGAAGAACTTCGCTCGGCCGTCGGAGAGCTCGTACGCACCGTGCGCACGGCCGACACGATGCCCTTCGCCGAGGCCGCCGTCCTGGGTCACCTCGACCGCGACTCCCCGCTCACCACCGCCGAAGTCGCCCAACTCCGGGGAGTCAGCCACCAGTCGGCCGCCAAGGCGATCAAGGAACTTCTCCGCCAGGGCCTCGTGCGGGCCGAGGCGCACCCCAGCGACGGGCGCAAGCTCCTGCTCCACCTCACCCCGGCGGGACGCCACCGGCTGTCCGAAGAACGCCGGCGGCGTGCCGACTGGCTCGGCTCCGCGATCAGCGAGGTCCTCAGCACCGGCGAGCGGGACAGCCTCGCCGCGGTGCTGCCTCTGCTGTCCCGGGTGACCGCCCACCTGAAGACCAAGTAGGCCGAGAACGCCAGGGATTCCGGGGACGCCGCGGATGCCGGCCGGGCCGGAGACTCAGGCGGCGTACTGGTGCGCCGAGTACGTCAGGTAGCCGGAGTCACCGCCCTGGTAGTACGTCGCCTCGTCGGCCGGGGCGATCGGGAGCCCGCAGCGCAGCCGCTCGACCAGGTCGGGGTTGGCGACGAAGGCACGGCCGAAGCTGATGAGGTCGGCGCCCAGGCCGAGCCAGTGGTCGGCGTCGTCCCGGCCGGTCTGCTTCGGTCCCATCGGCAGTACGGGGTTCATGACGAGGGCGCCCGGCCAGGCCCGGCGCAGGGCGACCAGCAGTTCCTCGTCCGCGGTGGCTTCAAGGTGCACGTAGGCGAGTCCGAGGGGCGCCAGTTCGGCCAGCAGCGCGGTGTACAGCTCCCGGACCTCGGTCTCCTCGACTCCCCAGAACGTCCCGCCCGGTGAGAGCCGTATGCCGGTCCGGGCTCCACCGATGGCGGCGACGGTCTCGGCCACCGCCTCGACGGCGAACCGGATCCGGTGGGCGACCGGGCCACCGTAGCCGTCGGTGCGCAGGTTGGCGTTGGACGAGAGGAACTGCGAGATCAAGTAGCCGTTGGCGCCGTGCAGTTCGACGCCGTCGAAGCCCGCGTCGATCGCCCGGCGGCCGGCTTCGGCGTAGGACCGGGCGTGCTCGGGCACTTCGGCGGTGTCCAGTGCGCGGGGGGTGGGAGTGGGCTGCGGCCCGGTCGGGGTGAAGACGTCACCGACGGCGGGGACGGCCGAGGGGCCGACCGGCCGCAGCCCCGTGGTGTCGGGGTGCGAGACCCGGCCGCCGTGCATCAGCTGGGCGAAGATCCGTCCGCCGTTGGCGTGGACGGCCGCGGTCACCGGACGCCATGACTCGACCTGTTCGTCGGTGTGCAGCCCCGGCGTACCCGGGTTGGACTGACCGATCAGGCTCGGCTGCACCCCCTCGCTCACGATCAGCCCGGCCGTGGCGCGCTGAGCGTAGTAGGCCGCCATCGACGGCGTCGCCAGGCCTCCGGCGGCGGCCCGGACCCGGCTCATCGGGGCCATGACCACCCGGTTGGGCAGGGTGAGGTCACCGAGCCGGTAGCTGGTGAGAAGGGACGTCATGTGAGGGCTCCTCCGTGCTGTGCCGTGCCCGTGTCTCGGGCACAGCAGCTACGCTAAAACCTCACATTGATGTCAGAGGCAAGCGTCTGTGCCGCCGAATTGAGCCAGGAGGATTCCGTGCGGATCGGGGAACTCGCGTCACAGTCCGGAGTCAGTGTCCGGTCCGTGCGCTATTACGAGGAGCAGGGGCTGCTCTCCAGCAGCCGCAGCCCCAGCGGGCAGCGGCACTACACGGACGACGAGGTCGAGCGGGTCGCGTTCATCCAGCGGCTGTACGCGGCGGGTCTGTCCAGCCGGACCATCGCCGAACTGCTGCCCTGCGTCGACGCGCCCAGCGAGGAGAACTCCGACTCCGCCCTGGAACGGATGGGGCTGGAGCGCGAGCGGCTCTCGGCGCACATCGACGAGCTCATCCACACCCGGGACACCCTCGACACAGTGATGGCCTCGGCCCGGGCGTACCGGGAACAGCTGGCGACACAGCTGGTGTGACTCCCGCCAACACGTGGGCGGTACGCGGGAGTTGACGGCGACCGGTCCCGGTCATCCCAGGAAGCTGAGCCGGACCTGGCGGTCGGGGTTGTCCTTGTTGGTGTCGACCAGACACACCGACTGCCACGTCCCCAGCTCCAGCCGGCCGCCCAGCACCGGCAGCGTCGCGTGCGGCGGTACGAAGGCGGGGAGGACGTGGTCGCGGCCGTGGCCGGGGGTGCCGTGGCGGTGCTGCCAGCGGTCGTCGGCGGGGAGCAGGGTGTGCAGGGCGGCCAGCAGGTCGTCATCGGAGCCGGCACCGGTCTCGATGATCGCCAGACCGGCGGTGGCGTGCGGGACGAAGAGGTTCAGGAGGCCGTCGCGGCCGGCCGCCACCTCGCGCAGGAAGGCCTCACAGTCGCGGGTCAGGTCGACGATCCTCTCGTCGGATCCGCTGGCGACGTGCAGAACACGGGTCGTGAAAGCAGCTGACATGCCTCCATCCTGACCCATACACCGGCTTTCACACCGGTGGCGCTCACCGCGTCGGGAAGATCCGCGGCCCCGGCGCGGTTGGGGGAAGCGTGGACAGCACGCGTGCGGTCGAGGTGGTCGTCGTGGGGGCCGGGCAGGCCGGGCTGGCGGCCGCCTATCATCTGCGGCGCTCCGGGTTCGAGCCGGACCGTGACTTCGTGGTGCTCGACCACGCCCCCGCGCCCGGCGGCGCCTGGCAGTTCCGGTGGCCGTCGCTGACGTACGGCAAGGTGCACGGGATGCACGCGCTGCCCGGGATGGAGCTGACGGACGCCGATCCGGCGCGGCCGTCCGCCGAGGTCGTCGCCGCGTACTTCGACCGTTACGAGCGCGCCTTCGGCCTGCGGGTGCGGCGCCCGGTGGACGTCAGGGCCGTCCGGGAGGGTACCGGCGGGCGGCTGCTCGTCGAGAGCTCGGCCGGCACCTGGACGACCCGGGCCCTGATCAACGCGACCGGCACCTGGGACCGGCCGTTCTGGCCGCGCTACCCGGGCCAGGAGACCTTCCGGGGGCGGCAGTTGCACACCGCGCGGTACTCCGGGCCCGAGGAGTTCACCGGGCTGCGGGTGGTCGTGGTGGGCGGGGGCGCGTCCGGCACCCAGCATCTGATGGAACTCGCCCCGTACGCGGCGGCGACCACGTGGGTGACCCGGCGTCCGCCGGTCTTCCGCGAGGGTCCGTTCACCGAGGAGGCGGGCCGCGCGGCCGTCGCGCTCGTGGCGGAACGGGTGCGGCAGGGGCTGCCGCCGATGAGCGTCGTCTCGGTCACAGGGCTGCCGCTGACCGACGCGATCCGGCAGGCGATCACCGACGGGATCCTGGACCGGCGGCCGATGTTCGACCGGATCACCCCGGACGGGGTGGAGTGGGACGACGGGCGGCACGTGCCTGCCGACGTCATCCTCTGGGCGACCGGGTTCCGGGCCGCCGTCGACCACCTCGCACCACTGAGGCTGCGCGAGCCGGGCGGCGGTATCCGGCTGGAGGGGACCCGGACGGTCGCCGATGCGCGCGTCCATCTCGTCGGTTACGGGCCGTCGGCGAGCACCATCGGCGCCAACCGGGCGGGCCGGGCCGCCGTGCGGGAGATCAGACGGCTGCTGGCCGGGGAACCCGTCACCGTCTGACGACTCGTCAACTACCTTGTGGGGGTGGGTCGGACCTTACGACTGGCGTTGAACTCGGCGACGTTGCGCTGGTGTTCCTCGTAGCTGGCGGTGAAGCGGGTGTCGCCCGGCTTGACCGTGACGAAGTAGAGCCAGTCCCCCGGGGGCGGGTTGACCGCCGCGCGCATCGCGTCCTCCCCCGGGCTGTCGATCGGCGTGGGCGGCAGGCCCATGCGCTGATACGAGTTGTAGGGGCTGTCGAGCCGGGTCTCGTCGGCGCTGGTGCGCAGAGTGGCACGGTCGAGGGCGTAGTTGATGGTGGAGTCCATCTGCAGCGGCATCCCGCGTTCGAGGCGGTTGAAGATGACCCGGGCCACCTTCCCCATGTCGGCTCGGGTGGCTGCCTCGGCCTGCACGATGCTGGCGATGGTGACCGCCTGGTAGACGTTGAGCGCGTTGCGCTGCGCGCCGGCCGCGACCGGGGCGCCGTTGAACTTCTTGTCCGCGGTACCGGCCATGGAGCGGAGCAGCGACTCGGGCGTGGTCTTCTTCTCCAGCGGATACGTCGCCGGGAAGAGATAGCCCTCCGGGTTGCCCTCCGCGTCGTTGGGCAGTCGCAGGTCGGCCCTGGGGACGGACTTCTTGGTGGTGCCCGCGGGCAGTGCGAGGGCCTTGTCCACGGCCCGGTAGATCTGCCCGGCACGCCAGCCCTCCGGGATGACCAGGGTCGCGGGGCGGGGAGCGCCACCGGTCTCCAGGGTCAGCAGGGGCACCGCCACGGCGGCGCCGGCCACGACGGCTCCGGTCGCGACGAGGGCGACCCGGCCCCGGCGGGTCAGGCGGATCGTGCTCCGTGGCGGAGTGTTCATCTGCATGCGGGCACGGTAACCCGCCCATGCCCACAAAACCGGCATATCGTCAGCTTGTCGGCTCCAGTTGGGCGTCCCTGCGGACCAGGGCCGCATACCGCCCGTCCCGCTCCAGCAGCTCCTCGTGCGTACCCCGTTCGACCGCCCGCCCCGCGTCCAGGACCACGATCTGGTCGGCGTCACGGACGGTGGAGAGGCGGTGCGCGATGGTGAGCGTGGTGCGGTTGGCGGACAGCGCGTCGATGGCCTCCTGGACGGCCGCTTCCGTACGGGTGTCCAGGGCGCTGGTCGCCTCGTCCAGGATGAGGACCGGCGGATCGCGCAGGATCGTACGGGCGATGGCCAGGCGCTGCTTCTCCCCGCCGGAGAACCGGTGGCCGCGCTCACCGACGACGGTGTCGTACCCGTCGGGCAGCGAGGCGATGTGCTCGTGTATCTGGGCCGCCCGGGCCGCCGCGCGCAACTCCTCGTCGGTGGCGTCCGGCTTGGCGAAGCGGAGGTTCTCGGCGACCGAGGCGTGGAAGAGGTACGTCTCCTGCGAGACGACGCCGACCGCGCGCGCGAGGGTGTCGAAGTCGAGGTCGCGGACGTCGACCCCGTCGAGGGTGACCCGGCCGCCCGTCACGTCGTAGAGCCGCGGTACGAGGTAGCCGAGGGTCGACTTGCCGGCGCCGGTCGGGCCGACGACGGCGAGGCTGCTGCCGGCCGGGACGGTGATGTCGATGCCGTCGAGGATCGGACCGCTCTTGTCGTCGTAGTGGAACTCGACGCCCTCGAAGCGGACCTCGCCCTTCACGGTGTCGAGATGAACCGGCCGGTCCACCTCGGTGATGTCGATCGGCAGGTCCAGGTACTCGAAGATCCGCTGGAAGAGCGCGAGCGAGGTCTGGATCTGCACGCCGGTCGCCAGCAGGCTGACGGCCGGGCGGAACAGGCCCTGCTGGAGGGAGACGAAGGCGACGATGGTGCCGACCGAGACGTCCGGGCCGCCCGTCTGGAGGGCCATGCCGGCGGTCCAGTAGATGACGGCCGGCATCGCGGCCATGACGATCGTGATGACGGCCATGCGCCAGCGGCCGGCCATGTTCGACCGGATCTCCAGGTCGACCAGACCCTCGGACTCCTCGGCGAAGGACCGAGTGAGCGAGTCGGAGCGGCCCATGGTGCGGCCGAGCAGGATGCCACTGACGGAGAGCGACTCGGTGACCGTGGCGGCCATCTCGGCCATCTGCTTCTGACGCTGGGTGGTGATCTTCTTGCGCTCCTTGCCCACCCGGCGGCTGATCCACACGAAGACCGGCAGCAGGAGCAGCGACACCACGGTCAGCCGCCAGTCCAGGGCGATCATCGCGATGATCGTGGCGACGACGCTGGTCAGGTTGGAGACCAGCGAGGTGGCCGTGGAGGTGACGGTGGCCTGCATGCCGCCGATGTCGTTGGCTATCCGGGACTGGACCTCGCCGGTCCGGGTGCGGGTGAAGAACGCCAGCGACATGCGTTGCAGCCGGCCGTAGACCGCCGTGCGCAGGTCGTGCATGACGCGCTGGCCGACCGTGGTGGAGAGGAGGGTCTGCAGCACGCCGAAGATGCTGCTCAGTACCGCGCTGAGGATCATGCCGAGCGCGAGCAGGCTCAGCAGGCCGGTGCGGCCCTGCGGGATGGCGACGTCCAGCGTCTCCTTCAGCAGGAACGGGGTCGCCACCGTGACCAGGGAGGCGGCGCCGACCAGGAGTCCGACGATCCCGAGCCGGGCACGGTAGGGCTTGAAGAGTCGGAGAATGCGGCGCACCTGCCGGGGTTCGTCGGTCGAAGTGCCGGGGGTGGGCGTCCAGTTGATGTGATCTCGGGGCATGGCTCCTACGGAGGGTGAGACGGCCAAGACTGATGAGGGAGCTTAGCTCATTGTTACCTATACTCACAATGAACAAGGTCCTGATATTGTTCCCGCATGACCACCCCGGATCCCGACGGACTGCTCGCCGAGCAACTGCTGCGGCTGACCCGCCGGGTGTACCGCATCCAGAAGCACCATCTGGCAGAGCGTGACCTCGGCATCACGCCGGCCCAGTCCCGGCTGCTGCGCACCCTTTCGCACTTCTCCGCGCCGCCGCGCATGGCCGACCTCGCCGAGTACCTGGAGGTCGTACCCCGGGCCGTGACGACGCTGGTCGACGCGCTGGAGGCGAGCGACAAGGTGCGCCGGGTGCCCGACCCGGCCAACCGGCGGGTCATCCGCATCGAGATCACCGACGACGGCCGCAAGGCCCTGCGGGAACTGCACGGCGCCCGCAGAGCCGCGGCCGGCGAGATCCTGGCCCCGCTCACCGGCGAGCAGCGCGCGGTGCTGCGCGGGCTGCTCGACACGCTGGTGGACGGGGCGCCCGGCGGGGAGCACGAGGGGCACGGGGCGGGGCACTCGCACTGAAGCGAGCCACCCCGGCCGGTGACGGCCGGGTACGACCGGCCGTACCCGGCCGCGCCCGGCGCGTGCTTGCGCGACTCAGCAGCCGTGGCGGTCCCCGGTGAGCGCCCCCTGCGCGGTGGTGAGCGTGCGGTCGTAGCAGCCGCCCGAGCCGTACGACCGGTAGCGCTCACGCGACGTCCCGACCGCGTGCCGCTGGTCGCGTGGCACGTTCAGCGTGTAGGTGGCGTCCCCGGTGGAGGAGTCGTCGAGCCGCGACCAGTCGGTCCGCCGACCGCCCCGCGTCTCCACGACCGCCGCCCGGTCGCCCAGCGCGAGAACCGTACGCAGCCGGTCGTCCGTGCCGATCGTCGTCACCCCGCTCATGGTGTACGTCCGGTGCGTGGCCGTCGTCCTGGCCGGGCCGCGCCCGTCGACGGTCACGGACTCGTCGTCCGTCCAGGTCGCGTCGAGCCCGTCGGCGTTCTCGCCATCGGTCCACCGGTGCACGGAGGTGTTCGTCAGCGCCCGGTCCACGGTGGTCGCCACCCGGCCGTGCGAGGTGTCGACGTAACCGGCGACGGTCAGCCGGTGCCCCGCCCCGGTGTCCACCCGCTCCTCGGACCGCCCTTCGGAACCCGGCGTGTAGGTCGAGGAGTCGACGAGTTCGCCCGCCCGGTCGAGGGTCAGCTTCCCCGTGACCTGGGCGCGCTTCGCGTCCTGCCAGACGAGCACGTTCACCGGCGCGCTCCAGCCGCTCTGCCCCTCGGGCACACCGACGACCGAGACCTCCACGCGGTGCGGACGGCCGTCGTCGAGGAGCCCGGCGAAGGGCGTGAGGTCGTACTCGATGGGCCTGACGTCGAAGGCGCGCGGTCCCGGAATGACGTACCAGAGAAAGGGGTTGGACCAGCCGCCGGTCCACACGTTCGGGAACGGGGCCGCGATGCCCGCGAGTTGACCGTCGACCTTGATCTGCACCTCACGGTAGGGACCCTTGTCGGCCTGGCACGAGTACGGCGCCGAACCGGGCACCGCGAGGTACCAGAACTCCTCGCACCCCCCGCCCGAGCCGGTGGCGTAGACCTCCGCCACGACACGTTCGCTGTTGCGCGGGGCTGTCAGGGTCGAGTCGTCGGCGAGGGTGAGGACACGGTCCGGACTACGCCCGGCGGCCGGTTCGCCCGCGTAGAACGTCAGCGTGGCCTTGACACCGATGACCCCGGTGTACGTGTCGTCCACGACGTTGCCGATGAGCATCTCGACATCCTGCGCGGTGCGGAACATGGCGCTGTACCGCGTGACGTCCTTCTCCACGGACCACGCGATGCCGTCGGGCGACGGCTCAGGGGTCGACGTACGGAGGATCTCGACACCGCCGACGTGCAGATAGCCGAGCCGGTCGTACTGCCGTCCCGCGACCGTCCCGTCCAGCCGCAGCACGATCTTGCTCCAGCGGTCACCACAGCCGCGCGGCGGTGTGTACGTGCCCCTGTACGGCGTGAAGTCCCTGAACTGCGCGTCGGCGAGGGTGACTTGGCAGGACTTGGCCGCGGGCCGGGCGACGGGCGGGGCGGCGGTGAGCGGATCGTGCCAGTCGGTGCCGAACTCTGCGGGGGCGGCGACCCCGGGGACCGGAACCGCCGCCCGGGCGGGAGCCGCCCCGATGAGGGTGCTCGCCAGGAGGGCCGCTCCGGCGAGCATGGACATGACTATCCGACTTCTCATGGGCGGTGTTCTACGGTGAGTCCCCCGTCGCCCGCAACAGAGCGACCCGACCACCTCCGCCAATGAGCCAACGGGTCAACGGGTCAACGGGTCAACGGGGCGGAGGGGCGGAGGGGCGGAGGGGTTGAGGGGTTGAGGGCCAGCTGGGCAACGAAACAGTGGGGCAGTGGCGGCAAGGAGGCAAGGAGGCAAGGAGGCAAGGAGGCAAACAAGGTCTACGACAGTCGCTGGTCTTTCAGCTCCGCCTTGTCCCCCATCAGCACGACCGGATGTTGGCCCGGATCGAGCGTGCGCAACAGGTACTCCATCCCCGACTTGGGGAAACTGACGCAGGCAGACGTACCGCTCCCGTGGTCCAGGTGCAGCCAGATACCGCCTCCCTTCGCCTCGCCCTCCGGTTGGGCCCCGTCGTCGGGCGGGCTCCCCGGGACGCGGTTGTAGTCGATGGCGATGACATAGTCGAAGTCGTGCCAGTGCGACTCGTCCCACGTCTGCGGAGCCGTGAACGCCTCCGACTGGGTGTACGGAAGGCGGGTGCCCGGGTCGTCCAGGACACCGCCCGCGGCGGTCAACGTGAACACGCCGACCGGGCTGCGCTCGTCACCGAGGTGATGGTCGGTGGTCCACCCCCTCTTGCCGTTGTGCGTGGGCCAACTTTGGGTCCGCTGCCAGCTGGAGCCGTACCTCGTGAACAGGACGGCGGTGGAGTACGGGGAGTCCTTCCCCTCGCCGTAGACCACCAGCACCTGGCCCGAGTCGCCGGGGATGCGCCGCCACAGACGGTCTCCGACGCCCGGGATGCGCGTCCGGTCGAGCGCGGGACGGCTGCTGGGGGCCACCTCGCGGCCGGACGCGCCCGCACCACGACCGCCGTAGTGAGCCGGGGGCGCGTTCCCGCACGCGGAGAGGGTCGTGAGAAGGGAAACGAGAGCCGCCATCGCGACCGTTGCACGCCGTGTGCCGCCACTCTGCATCAACCCATGCTCACATCGCGATCAGCCACATTGCGTCAGGTCACGGACATCTCGCCCCCGATGGGTGTACGCCGGTGACGCACCCCACCCCGGAAAACCCCTTGCCTCCGACCACGGAATGACGCGAACCTTTCACGGTTTGCTGCCGCACTCGGCGATCCCTCCGCCTCCTCCCCCGACCGCCTCTTCTCCCCCCTCCCCCCTCTCCACCCCGCCCCCTCTCCCCCATCCCTTCCCCTGACACGAGCCGCTGGGACGTCATGCAGATTCAAGACCTTCCGTATCCCGATCCGGGCGTGCCCGATGCCCGGTCGGGTCCCCGATTCCTTTGGTGGCTCGGCCGGAATCAGCTCGGCGGTCAGCTCAAGTCCCTGGCCTGGGGCCTGCTCCACTTCGTGTCCGTGTCCGCACTGCCGTTCTGCGTCGGCCTCGCCGTGCAGTCCGTGGTCGACCGCTCCGGAAGCCGACTCGCCCTGTCCGGCGGCCTGTTGATGTTGTGCGGAGCCGGCATCGCGGTCGGCGACACCTTCCTGCACCGGGCCGCCGTCACCAACTGGATCACCGCCGCCGCACGGGTCCAGCAACTGCTGGCCCGCCAGGCCGCGCACCTCGGCTCGGCGCTGACCCGCCGGGTCGCGGCGGGCGAGGTGGTGGCCGTCTCCACGGGCGACGTCGAGAAGATCGGCTGGTTCGTGGAGGCGCTGTCGCGCTTCCTGGCCGCCGCGCTGACGATCGTGATCGTCTGTGTCGGTCTGGTCGTCTACCAGCCCGCGCTCGGCATCGTCGTCGCCGTGGGCGTTCCGGTACTCGCCCTCTCCGTGCTTCCGCTGCTGCCCCGCGCCACCCGGCGTGCCGACGTACAACGGGAGAAGGCCGGGCGCGCCACCGAGCTGGCCTCCGACACCGTCGCCGGACTGCGGGTGCTGCGCGGTATCGGCGGTGAGGAACTCTTCCTCGACCGCTATCGCCGGGCCTCCCAGGAGGTGCGCCACGCGGCCGTGCGCAGCGCCCGTATGTGGGCCGTGATCGCCTCCGTCCAGGTGCTGCTGCCGGGTCTGCTGCTCATCGCGGTCGTCTGGCACGGCGTCCACCTGGCCCGTCAGGGCCGCATCACCGTCGGTGAACTGGTCACCGTCTACAGCGCGGTGATGATCATGAGCTATCCGCTGCGGCACTTCGAAGAGATCGCCATGTCGTACTCCTTCTCGCGTCCGTCGGCCAGACGGGCCGCCCGTGTGCTGTCGCTGGAACGGGTGACCGACACCGACGGAACCCGCGCGGCCGACGCGCCCGGCGGAGACCTGTACGACCCGGCCACCGGTCTGCTCGCGCCCGCGGGCCGACTCACCGCCGTGGTGTGCGGCGATCCGGACGCGGCCGGCCGGTTGGCCGAACGGCTCGGCGGACATCCCTCCGAGGAGGGCACGTCGGTCCTTCTCGGCGGCGTACCTCTCGACGAACTGCCCCTCGGCTCGGCCCGCGCCGCCGTGCTCGTCCAGGACAAGGACCCGGTGCTGCTCTCCGGTTCGCTGCGCGAACTGCTCGACGTGCCCGCCTCTGGCCAGGTCGACGCGGAGGAGGCACTGGCTGCCGCCCAGTGCGGGGACGTCCTGACGGCGCTCGTCCAGGGTTCGGTCGATGCCCAGGACCCCATGGACGCCCGCATCACCGAACGTGGCCGCTCCCTCTCCGGCGG
This sequence comes from Streptomyces sp. NPDC005423, assembly GCF_040606415.1. NCBI lineage: Bacteria > Bacillati > Actinomycetota > Actinomycetes > Kitasatosporales > Streptomycetaceae > Streptomyces > Streptomyces sp. NPDC005423. The sequence goes on from NZ_JBEXET010000043.1 coordinate 12,276, forward strand.
CCAGCGCCAACGCCTCGCCCTGGCCCGGTCGTTGGTCACGGACCCGGAGGTGCTCGTCCTGGACGAACCCACCTCCGCCGTCGACTCCCACACCGAGGCCCGGATCGCCGACGGCCTGCGCGGCCTGCGCTCCGGCCGGACCACGGTGGTCTTCACCTCCTCCCCATTGCTCCTGGACCGCGCGGAACGCGTCTTCCTCGTGCACGAGGACGAGGTCGTGGCGGTCGGCCTGCACCGCGACCTGATCCATGACGAACCGCGGTACCGCGCCGTGGTCACCCGCGAGACCGAGGACGAGACGGCCGACGCGGACGGGGCGACCAAGCCGGTCGAACCGGGCGCCGTGGTCGGGGCGGCCGAGCCGGTTGGCGCGGTCGGCGCGGTCGGCGCGGTCGGCGTGATCCCGAGCAGGACCTGCGGGACGGACGGGTCGGCGCTGCGCGGAGTGCCGTGCGACGACGCGGCCCCCGCCCTGCGGGACGTGGACAACGACGAACTGGGCGTTCCGGAGGCTGTCCCGGCGAGCGAGCGGGTCGCTTCGCGGAACGCCGTGCGCGACGAGCACCTCGCTCTGCGGCACACCTTGGAAGACGGCGAGGTCCCTTCCCGGGGCGGCGCCGAAGAGGACGACGACGCTCTGCGGAGCGCGCTGGTAGAAATCGAGGAGACCGCATGATCGGCGTGGCGCCCCCGGCCTACGACCCGGCGGCCCCCACAACCGCCAACACCCTGCCCGTCGGTGCCCCGGCGACGGTACGCGCCTACGTGTCCGAACTGTTCCGGCGGCACCGCCGCGCCTTCCTGCTCCTCGTCACCGTCAACACGGTCGCGGTGATCGCCTCGATGGCCGGCCCCTACCTGCTGGGCGCTCTCGTCGAGCGGGTCTCGGACCGGTCGCGGGAACTCCATCTGGGCCTGACCGTCGGCCTGTTCGTGACCGCCCTGCTCATCCAGGCCGGCTTCGTCCAGCAGGTGCGGTTGCGGGGCGCCATACTCGGCGAGCGCATGCTGGCCGACCTGCGCGAGGACTTCCTCGTACGGTCGGTCGGCCTGCCCCCTGGCGTCCTGGAGCGAGCCGGCACCGGCGATCTGCTCTCCCGCATCACCACGGACATCGACCGGCTCGGCAACGCCATGCGCGAGGCCGTGCCGCAGCTGGCGATCGGCGTGGTGTGGGCGGCCCTGCTGCTCGGCGGCCTCGTCATCACGGCTCCGCCGCTCGCCGCCGCCGTGCTGATCGCCCTGCCACTGCTGGTGGTCGGGTGTCGCTGGTACTTCCGGCGCGCACCGGCCGGCTACCGCTCGGAGGCCGCCGGGTACGCCTCCGTGGCCGCCGCTCTCGCCGAAACGGTGGACGCCGGCCGCACCGTCGAGGCACACCGCCTCGGCGCCCGGCGCATCGAACTCTCCGAGCGCCGGATCAAGGAGTGGACCGCCTGGGAGCGCTACACACTGTGGCTGCGCTCCGTCCTGTTCCCCGTCATCAACGCCACCCATGTCACGGTCCTCGGCTCGGTCCTCATGATCGGCGGGGTCCTCGTCCTGCACGGCTGGATCGGAGTCGGGCAGCTGACCACGGGCGCCCTCATCGCCCAGATGCTCGTCGACCCGGTGGGCCTCATCCTGCGCTGGTATGACGAGCTTCAGGTCGCCCAGGTGTCGCTGGCCAGGCTGGTCGGCGTCCGGGACATCGAACCGGACGCCGGGGAGATCTCCCTGGCGCCGGACGGCCGCGACGTGCACGCGGACCGGGTGCACTTCGGCTACCGCGAGGGCGTGGACGTACTGCGGGAGGTGTCCCTGGAGGTCGCGCCGGGCACCCGGATCGCACTGGTGGGCCCCTCGGGCGCCGGCAAGTCGACCCTGGGCAGACTTCTCGCCGGCATCTACGCGCCCCGCCAGGGCCGGATCACCCTGGGCGGCGCCGAACTCTCCCGGATGACCGCCGAACGCGTCCGCTCCCATGTGGCCCTCGTCAACCAGGAACACCACGTCTTCGTGGGCTCCCTGCGCGACAACCTGCTGCTCGCCCGGAGCGGTGCGGCGGACGCGGAGCTGTGGGCGGCGCTCGGCGCGGTCGACGCCGACGGCTGGGCGCGGGCGCTGGACGACGGGCTCGACACCGAGGTGGGCTCGGGCGGCCTGGGGCTCACGCCCGCCCAGGCCCAGCAGATCGCCCTCGCCCGCCTGGTACTGGCCGACCCGCACACCCTGGTCCTGGACGAGGCGACCTCGCTCCTCGATCCGCGCGCGGCCCGCCATCTCGAACGCTCCCTCGCCCGCGTCCTCGACGGCCGCACCGTGGTCGCCATCGCCCACCGCCTGCACACCGCCCACGACGCGGACGTCATCGCCGTCGTCGAGGACGGCCGCATCAGCGAGCTGGGCAGCCACGACGAGCTGGTCGCGGCGGAGGGAGCGTACGCGGCGCTGTGGCGGTCCTGGCACGGATGAGCGGCGCCCGGACGACCCGGGCAGGGCTGACCGGGACAGGCGGTACCGGGACGAGTGGTACTGGGGCAGGAGTGGCTGAGGCATGAGTGGTCGGCACATGGGTAGCCGGGGCGTACGTAGCTGACATCGGCGGAGGGGAGTGTCGCGCATGCCGGTCGTTCCGGCCAGGGTGGCGGTACCGGTCACCCCGGTCCTGTCCACCACGGCGGTCGTGCCGGTCACGCCGACCGACCCGAGCCGGATGTCGACCGCGTGGAGCGGAGCTTCGAGCCGTTCCCGTACCACTGTCGCCGCAACCCTTCCCCGAACCGCGACGCCCCGCGCACTGCCCTGTTCACGACCCGCCTCGTCGGCGGTCGACCGGGGCCGGGGCGGGCGCGCGGAGCTCCCGCCCCGACCGCGTGCCGTTGCGCACGGGGGAAAAGGGGTGGAAGGCTGGAAAGCGGCACTGGTTCGGGGAGTGCCCGGGAACCACGCGGTTCGTGCCGGGTACGGCCTCTGCCCCGCGAACCGTCGATCCACCGCCGACCGCCCCGATGACAGGCCGGTCCGCATCACCAGGAGGTATTCGTGAACAGCTCCGACGGATGGGGAGACGACGTCTACCAGCCCGACGGATCCGACATCCAGGCCGACTCCGGGATCCTCGACGGGGAGGACACGCTGGAGGCCGATGGCGTCGATGATCCGCTGGACCGTGGCTGGTCCCCTCCGGAACGCCCGTGGGCGGTGGAGCGCTCCGATGTGACGGCCGCTGAGCGACAGCACGGTGAGTCGCTGGACCAACGGCTCTCCGAGGAGCTGCCGGATGTCGGCGTACCCGACGGTGACGGTCTCGGCGACTCCGAGGGCACCGACGGAGAACTTCTGGACGGCGAGGTCGGCGACAACCGCTCCGGTCGTCTCGTGGCCCCCGACGAAGGGGCCCACGAGGACGAGGAGAGTGCGCTGGTCGCCACGGACGTCGGCATCGACGGAGCCGCCGCCTCCGCCGAGGAGGCCGCGATGCACATCGTCGACGAGGACTCCCCGTTCGGCTGATCCCGACTCCCACGGTCCGACGCCCCAGCCCCCTCCGCAGGAGGAGCCACCATGCAGCAGGACAAGCAGCCCGACTACCACCCCGTGGTCTTCCGCGACCGCTCCGCCGGATACGCCTTCCTCACCCGGTCCACCGCCACCAGCGAGCGGACCATCGAGTGGGACGACGGCGAGACGTACCCGGTCGTCGACGTCGAGATCTCCTCCGAGAGCCACCCCTTCTACACGGGCAAGGCCCGCACGGTGGACTCGGAGGGACGCATCGCCCAGTTCGAGCGCCGCTACGGCGGTGGAACGGTCCCAGGCTCGGGCGGGACGGGCCAGGGATCCGGCGGGACAGACCACAGTTCCGGCGGGACGGGCCAGGGTTCCCACGGCGCCTGAGCGACCGCGGGAAACGACGACGGCGGCGCACCTGTTGATGACAGGTCCTGGCCGGGGCCTCAGATGAAGTTGAGCGCCGCCGCGCAGCCCACTCCCCCGAGCAGCATGAACGCCGGCATCAGCACCTTGAGCTCGACCCAGCTGCCGGCACGGAACCGCATCACCTTCGGCGGCCCGATCGGGTACCAGCGCTTGCGGCCCAGCGGGATCGGCCACAGGATCGGGCAGCCGGAGACGGTCAGCGCGTCCCCGATGTCGTGCACCAGCGCGCCCAGCACGATCGGCAGACCCAGCCACAGATAGCCATGGCCCGGATCGGTGAACAGCCAGTCCGAGCCGTTGCCCGGCTTGTCCAGTATCCCGGCGAGGATCCACGCGCTGGTCGCGGCCAGCAGCCAGACCAGGACATCGCTGCTCGAACCGCGGGCCGCCCGCCACAGCAGTCCCTCGATGGCCAGCACCAGGTGCACGAAGAGGAGTGCCAGCACCGCCCAGCGCCCACCCGTCAGCGCCATGGCTGAGGCTCCCGCACCGATCAGGACCGCCCACAGCCAGGTGTGGGTCAGGGTGCGGTGTCCGCCGTTGCGACGGGGGTCGCCCTGCTTCCGCGTCCCCTTGTAGACGGCGTACGACAGCTTGTCGACGATCTCGCACAGACCGCGGGACAGCGGCCCGAAGGCCCGGGAGATCGTGGCCGCCTTGTGATCGAGGTCGGGAGCGAGCGCCGCCCCCGCGCAGATCAGGGAGCCGACCAGCAGCACCGGCCAGGGCATCGGGTGTCCACCGGCGGCCGCGGCCGCCCCGACCCCGAGCCAGGCCGCTGCCCCCGACAGTGAGTGTGCTGGTCCCATCATGGCCGCTTTCCGCCCCATTCTTCCTGTACCGCCGGTCAGTTGCGCAGATGCCCTGACACTCCGTCGGCGACACAGCGTAGCGTTCGCGATCTTCGTCTCCGCAGCCGATTCCCCCATCGGTCCCCGGTCCAGGCAAGATGGGCATGTGACCCTCATCGACCAGCTGCCGCAGACCGCAGACCCCGACGCCCTCTACGAAGCCTTCGAGTCGTGGGCCAAGGAGCGCGGTCTCACCCTCTACCCCCACCAGGAGGAGGCACTGATCGAGGTGGTCTCCGGTGCGAACGTGATCGTGTCGACGCCCACCGGCTCCGGCAAGAGCATGATCGCCGCCGGTGCGCACTTCGCCGCCCTGGCGCGGGACGAGGTCACCTTCTACACCGCCCCGATCAAGGCGCTGGTCTCGGAGAAGTTCTTCGAGCTGTGCAAGATGTTCGGTACCGAGAACGTCGGCATGCTGACCGGTGACGCGTCCGTCAACGCCGACGCGCCCGTCATCTGCTGCACCGCCGAGGTCCTCGCCTCGATCGCGCTGCGCGACGGCAAGCACGCGGACGTCGGCCAGGTCGTCATGGACGAGTTCCACTTCTACGCGGAGACGGACCGCGGCTGGGCCTGGCAGATCCCGATCCTGGAACTGCCGCACGCCCAGTTCATCCTGATGTCGGCCACGCTCGGCGACGTCTCGATGTTCGAGCAGGACCTGACCCGGCGCACCGGCCGCCCCACCTCGGTCGTCCGCTCGGCGACCCGGCCGGTGCCGCTGTCCTACGAGTACCGGCTGACCCCGCTCACCGAGACGCTCACCGAACTGCTGGAGACCAGGCAGGCGCCCGTCTACATCGTGCACTTCACCCAGGCGCAGGCCGTGGAGCGAGCACAGGCGCTGATGAGCATCAACATGTGCTCGCGTGAGGAGAAGGACCAGATCGCCGAGCTGATCGGCAACTTCCGCTTCACCACCAAGTTCGGGCGGAACCTCTCCCGCTACGTACGGCACGGCATCGGTGTCCACCACGCCGGCATGCTGCCCAAGTACCGGCGTCTGGTGGAGAAGCTGGCCCAGGCCGGCCTGCTGAAGGTCATCTGCGGCACGGACACACTCGGTGTGGGCGTCAACGTCCCCATCCGTACAGTGCTGTTCACCGCTCTGGCCAAGTACGACGGCACACGTGTCCGCACTCTGCGCGCCCGCGAGTTCCATCAGATCGCGGGGCGCGCCGGCCGGGCGGGGTTCGACACGGCGGGCCTCGTGGTCGCTCAGGCCCCCGAGCACGTCGTAGAGAACGAGAAGGCGCTCGCCAAAGCGGGCGACGACCCGAAGAAGCGACGGAAGGTCGTCCGCAAGAAGGCGCCCGAGGGCTTCGTCGGGTGGACGGAGAGCACCTTCGAGAAGCTCATCGGCGCGGAGCCGGAGCCGTTGACCTCCCGTTTCCGGGTGACCCACACAATGCTGCTGTCCGTGATCGCCCGCCCCGGCAACGCCTTCGAGGCGATGCGGCACCTCCTTGAGGACAACCACGAGCCGCGCAAGCAGCAACTGCGGCACATCCGGCGCGCGATCGCCATCTACCGCTCGCTGCTGGACGGCGGCATCGTCGAACGGCTCGACCAGCCGGACAGCGAAGGACGCATCGTGCGTCTCACCGTGGACCTGCAGCAGGACTTCGCGCTGAACCAGCCGCTGTCCACCTTCGCGCTCGCCGCCTTCGAGCTGCTGGACCCGGAGTCGCCGTCCTACGCCCTCGACATGGTCTCCGTCGTCGAGTCCACACTGGACGACCCCCGCCAGATCCTGGCCGCCCAGCAGAACAAGGCGCGTGGTGAGGCCGTGGCCGCGATGAAGGCGGACGGCGTCGAGTACGAGGACCGCATGGAGCGCCTCCAGGACGTCACGTACCCGAAGCCTCTGGAGGAGCTGCTCTTCCACGCCTACGACACCTACCGCAAGAGCCACCCGTGGGTCGGCGACCACCCGCTGTCGCCGAAGTCCGTGATCCGTGACATGTACGAACGCGCCATGTCCTTCACGGAGTTGACCTCTTACTACGAGCTGGCCCGCACCGAGGGCATCGTGCTGCGCTACCTGGCCGGGGCGTACAAGGCCCTCGACCACACCGTCCCGGACCACCTGAAGTCCGAGGACCTGGAGGACCTGATCGCCTGGCTCGGTGAGATGGTGCGCCAGGTGGACTCCAGTCTGCTGGACGAGTGGGAGCAGCTCGCGAACCCGGCGGAGATGACCGCCGAGGAGGCCCAGGAGAAGGCCGACCAGGTCAAGCCGGTCACCGCGAACGCGCGCGCCTTCCGGGTCCTCGTCCGCAACGCGATGTTCCGCCGCGTGGAGCTCGCCGCCCTCGATCACGTCCGGGAGCTCGGCGAGCTGGACTCCGAGACGGGCTGGGACGCCGAAGCGTGGGGCGCGGCGATGGACAAGTACTGGGACGAGTACGAGGACCTCGGCACCGGGCCCGACGCGCGCGGGCCCCGGCTTCTCCTCATCGAAGAGGAGCCCCAGCACAACCTGTGGCGCGTGCGGCAGATTTTCGCCGACCCGAACGGCGACCATGACTGGGGCATCAGCGCGGAGGTCGACCTCGCTGCCTCCGACGCGGAGGGCCGAGCGGTCGTCCGTGTCACCGACGTCGGACAGCTTTGAGCACAGGAGAACTCCACCCATGACCAACCCCGCAGAGCGGCTCGTCGACCTGCTCGACCTGGAGCAGATCGAGGTCAACATCTTCCGAGGCCGCAGCCCGCACGAGTCCTTGCAGAGGGTCTTCGGTGGCCAGGTGGCGGGCCAGGCGCTGGTCGCCGCCGGACGCACCACGGACGGCGACCGCCCGGTGCACTCACTGCACGCGTACTTCCTGCGCCCGGGCCGGCCGGGCGTACCCATCGTGTACCAGGTCGAGCGGGTGCGGGACGGCAGGTCCTTCACCACCCGTCGGGTCACCGGCGTGCAGCAGGGTCGCACGATCTTCAATCTCACCGCCTCCTTTCACAAACCTGAGCAAGGTCCCTTCGAGCACCAGCTGCCGCCGGCCCGCGAAGTCGCGGACCCGGAGTCCCTGCCGACCGTGACGGAGGAGGTCCGAGCCCATCTGGGCGCGCTGCCCGAGCAGTTGGAGCGGATGGCGCGCCGTCAGCCCTTCGACATCCGGTACGCGGACGGGCTGCGCTGGAGCGCCGAGGAGATCAAGGGCTCCGAGCCGCGCAGTGCCGTGTGGATGCGCGCCGTCGGTCCGCTCGGCGACGACCCCCTGGTACACACCTGCGCGCTGACGTACGCCAGCGACATGACGCTTCTGGACGCCGTCCGGATTCCCGTCGAACCCCTCTGGGGGCCACGGAACTTCGACATGGCGTCGCTGGATCACGCCATGTGGTTCCACCGGCCGTTCCGTGCGGACGAGTGGTTCCTGTACGACCAGGAGTCCCCGATCGCGACGGGCGGTCGCGGTCTGGCGCGCGGGCGCATCTACGACCGGGAGGGACGACTGCTCGTATCGGTCGTCCAGGAAGGGCTGTTCAGAGCCCTGTAGCTCCCGGGTGAGCGCCGCGGGTCACGTGTCTCTGCGGCGCAGCCGGCTCAACAGGCCGCGTGGGCGCGCGGGTTCTGCGACGACCGGCAAGGGCGGGGGCTCGGGTTGGTTTGCGCCCGTAGGGGACGGATGCCGGTGCGGAGGGGACGCGGGTCGGCCCGTAGCGAACGGGTGTCGGCTCAAAGGCGCTGTGTGGCGGTCGGAGCGGGTTGTCAGCACGGTTCGTGCGGTCGAGTTCCTCGGCGCCGGCAGCGGCGGGTGCTCCGGTGGCTGGGGTGGGGTGGCCCGGGGCTCCGGACGCGGTGCGGGGCGGTGCAGTCGTGCCTCGTCCAGTGCTCGTGCCAAGTCCGCGCGGAGCCAGGCGATTTCGTCCGGGTCGTCCGCCGTCATGATCCGCTCGGCGAGGTGGGCACCGGGTGATCCGGGTGTTCCATGGACGGGCGGCTCGGGGCGGAAGCGGCTCAAGTGGGCCCGCTCACAGGGGTCATGGGCGATCTCCGCGATCTGGGCAGGAGGGAGCAGGGCGGCCAGAGCCCCGGCCCGCTCCCACGGGTCGTCCGCCTCTCGCAGCAGGAAGCCCAGGTGGCGTCCGCGCCAGTTCCGGGCCCGCAGATCCAGGCCGGCCTGCAACCGGGCCCGCGGTCCGTCCGGTGTACGGCCTTTCAGGAACGGGGCGTTGTGCTCGTCGCCCGCGAACTGCCGTAGCTCCTCGCGGAGGTAGAGCCAGACGACGGTGCGGTAGCGGTTGAGGTAGAACTTCACCGGCACGAACAGGCCCAGACGTGCGAGGCGGGTGAACCTGGCGGTCGTCACGTCCAGGAGGGCCGCGCCTTCCGTGGTGCCCAGGGTGCTGACGCTCTGGAGGAGGGACTCAGGGAAGTCCGGCGTCGAGCGGAGCCGGTCGATCTCGGTGTGGGGGACGCGTAGGCCACCGCCTCCCTCATCGGGCCTTGTCCGGATGCGTCCGAGGTGCACCGCGAGTTCGAACTCGCCCCGTTTCAGGCCCAGTTCCCGGGCGGCACGACTCGGCGCGTACGAAAGGTCGGACGGTTGGGTGAGGGTATTGCCTGTCATGTCGATCTCCCCCGCGGAGTTCCTTGTTCACGCTGTGTGCGTTGGCTGTGAACACACCGTAGCCGGTTCCGCCGATGCGGGTGCGGGCCTGTGGATAACTCCACGGGAGATGCCGAACGCGCAGGTCAAGGGTCCGTGACCGGGGTCCGCCCAGGGTTGCGGACGTCCAGGCCGAGGTGTTCTCCGACGCGGTTCACGAGCAGGGTCATCTCGTAGGCGATCTGGCCGATGTCCGCCTCGGCACCGCTGAGTACGCACAGACAACTGCCGGTGCCCGCCGCGGTGACGAACAGGACGGCGTCGTCGAACTCGACCATCGTCTGACGCACCCGGCCGGCGCCGAAGTGCCGGCCCGAGCCCTTGGCCAGGCTGTGTAATCCGGACGAGACGGCCGCGAGGTGCTCGGCGTCCTCGCGTCGGAGTCCCGTGCTCGCGCCTGTCACCAGGCCGTCGTTGGACAGGACCATGGCGTGGCGCACGTGCTCCACCCGCTCGGTCAGGTCGTCCAGCAGCCAGCCCAGCCCTTGGTTCTCTGCCATGTTCCGCGCTCCCCGTGGTCCGCCTCCCCCTGGCCGGAGGATTTCTCGCAAGCCTTCCCCACCTGTGCCACGCGGGCAAGGAGGATAGGTGTATGGCACAGAACATGACCGACGAGGAATGGCGGGCGTTCGTCTCGGACGGCACCCGTACCGGCAAGTTGTCGACCGTGCGCGCCGACGGGAGTCCGCATGTGGCACCGATCTGGTTCCTGCTGGACGGGGACGACGTGGTGTTCAACACCGGGCGGGAGACCGTGAAGGGACGCAACCTCGCCCGGGACGGCCGGGTCGCCCTGTGCGTGGACGACGACCGGCCCCCGTTCGACTTCGTGGTGCTTCAGGGCCGCGCCCGCCTTTCGGAGGACCTCGACGAGGTCAAGCACTGGGCGACCCTGCTCGCGGCCCGGTACATGGGCGAGGAGCGGGCCGAGGAGTTCGGTGCCCGCAACGGCGTACCGGGCGAACTGCTGGTCCGGGTCAGGGTCGAGAAGGTTCTGGCGCAGAAGGCCGTCGCCGGCTGAGACCGGCCGGTGGACCGTCAGCTCACGGAGTCGAGCAGCCGGGCGGTGTGCATCCGCCCGGCGTACTCGACGAGCCGGATCAGTACCTCCTTGCCCGAGTCACGGTCCCGGGCGTCGCACAGGACCACCGGTGTTCCCGGGTCGAGGTCGAGTGCGCGGGAGACGTCGGAATCTCCGTAGGAGCGCGCTCCCGTGAAGCAGTTGACGGCCACCACGAACGGGATGCGCCGGTGCTCGAAGTAGTCGACGGCGGGGAAGCAGTCCTCGAGGCGCCGGGTGTCGGCGAGGACCACGGCGCCGAGGGCTCCCTGCGACAGTTCGTCCCACAGGAACCAGAAACGGTCCTGTCCCGGTGTGCCGAAGAGGTAGAGGGAGAGCCCGGAGCGGATGGTGATGCGGCCGAAGTCCATGGCGACGGTCGTCGTGACCTTCCGGTCGACACCGTCGGTGTCGTCCACCAACTGGCCCGCCTCGCTGAGCAGTTCCTCGGTGCGCAGCGGCTTGATCTCGCTGACCGCTCCCACCAGGGTCGTCTTGCCCACGCCGAATCCGCCGGCGACCAGAATCTTCAACGCCAGGTCGGTCGTCTCGCCGTCCATGGCGTCGGAGTGCTCGGAGACCATCGATCACTTCTCTCGGGAGTGCCGGCCAGGGTCGACGTCGGTAGGTGGACATGATGGCAACTGCGGGTGCGCTTCAGGGGATTCGACCGCTGTTTGCGCCAAGTGACCGACCGGCAGCGATTCGTTGCCCGAAAAGGCACGCATGGCGGTGAGGTGCGTGTCCGGGTGGTGGTGAGCCGTCGTCTACAGCGCCCGCAGCCCTTCGATCACCTCGTGCAGAATGCGCTCGTCGGGAAGCTGCGCCGGCGGTACCGGCCGGCTGACGGTGACACGGCCGAGTCCCAGGAGGTCGCCGAGGAGCACCCTGACCACCCCGAAGGGCAGGTCGGCCCCTGCGGCGAGTTCGGCGACGGACTGCGTCTCCGTACGGCACAGCGCGACGAGAGCCCGGTGTTCGGGCCCCAGCGCGGTGTCGTCGTCGATGCCGGGGTCGCCCGTGTCGAGCGTGACGAGGGCGATCAGGTCGAAGCGCACTCCGGCGGGCCCGGGTTGGGTGCGGCCGCCCGTCATGGCGTACGGCCGGACCAGGGGCCCGGCCTCCTGGTCGTACCACTGGCTGCCTGGCTCGCTCCGGGCGCCGGTCATGTCCTCGGTCATCCGAGCGGACCGCCCTCTCGCCTCAGTCGCCTGCGGGCGGTCGCGCGCCGACCCGGGGCGGTGTGCGCAGATGCTCACCGACGCGCTTGACCAGGCGGGCCATCTCGTACGCCACGATGCCGATGTCGGCGGTCACGGCGGTAAGGACGGCGAGGCAGGAACCTTCGCCCGCCGCCGCCACGAACAGGAAGCCGTCGTCCATCTCGACCATGGTCTGTCGCACACCACCCGCGTCGAAGTGCCGGCCCGCGCCCTTGGCCAGGCTGTGGAAGCCGGAGGCGACCGCGGCGAGGTGTTCGGCGTCCTCGCGCCGGAGATCGTTCGAGGCGCCGACGGCGAGGCCGTCGTTGGACAGCACGACGGCGTGCCGTACTTCCCGTACGCGCAGCACCAAGTCGTCCAGCAGCCAGTCGAGCTCACCGGACCGCTGGGCGGACTCCGTGCTCGGGTCCTGGATCATTCGGGGTCTCCTTCACTGCTGTGGCGGCCCGCTGCGGGGTGGGCGCCACGGCCGGGTTGTCTGCCGCCGCCCCGGGACCAGCCGGCCCGGTAGGCCGCCATCCGGTCCCGTACGAGTTCGGGGGTGCGGTGCTCGTCGGCCGGGGCGGCCTGGATCGGTTCCTCGGCGGTCTGCCGGCGCAGTTGCGGGGCGAGGTGCGACTGGCGTACCCGGCGCGGGAGTTCATCGGTGTCTCCGGGTGGGTCCGGCGGTCGGCGCAGTCGCAAGGTGGTGACTCCGGGGGGCGGGGTGTCGTGCGGGTACTCGGCCGCGGTCGGCACCATGGCCGCCAGTGCGGGTCGTTCCTCGGGCGCCGGTACGGATTGCTGGTGTCGGACCGGAGCGGGCACGCGCGCGTACTCGCTTCCGGCGGTCCGCCGGTCGTCCGCGGCGCTCGCGTGAGATCGGTCCGCCGCTTCTCCGTGCAGCAGCGCCGTGGGGAGGAGGACGACGGCGGTGGAGCCGCCGTAGGGCGAGGCTTTCAGGTGCACCTTGATCTGGTGGCGGGCCGCGAGTCTGCTGACCACGAAGAGGCCGAGCCGGTCGCTGTCGAAGAGGTCGAGGGCTTCGGACTGCTCGATACGGCGGTTGGCTTCGGCGAGGGTCTCGCTGCCCATGCCGAGGCCACGGTCCTCGACCTCGATCGCGTATCCGTTGCCTACGGGTTCACCGGTGACCCGCACGCGCGTGTGCGGAGGCGAGAACTGGGCGGCGTTCTCCACGATCTCGGCGAGGAGGTGCGTGAGGTCGGCCACGGCGGCCCCGACGACCGCTGCCTCGGCGAGTTGCCGTACCTCCACGCGCGCGTAGTCCTCGACTTCGGAGACCGCGGCGCGTACGACGTTGGTGAGGGAGACCGGCATGCGCCAGGCCCGGCCTGGTGCTGCCCCGGAGAGGATGATCAGGCTCTCCGCGTGGCGGCGCATCCGGGTGGTGAGGTGGTCGAGCCGGAAGAGGTCGCCGAGCTCGTTCGGGTCCTGGGATCTGCGTTCCATGCTGTCGAGAAGGTTCAGTTGACGGTGCACCAGGACCTGGCTGCGGCGGGCGAGGTTGACGAAGACGCCGGAGATGCCATGGGCGAGTTCGGCCCGTTCGGCGGCGGCGCGCAGGGCGGCCCGGTGGACGGTGCTCAAGGCCTCGGCGACCTGTCCGGTCTCGTCCTCGGAGGGCGGTCCCGGCGGGGCTTCCGCGTCGACGTCGATCTCCTCTCCGGCGCGCAGTCTCCCAATGGCTTCGGGGAGTTTGCGGCGGGCTATCTCCAGGGCGTCGTCGCGCAACCTCATCAACTCGATCACGAGTCCGCGTCCGATGCGCACGGAGATGACGAGGGACGCGACGACGGTCGCCAGACCGAAGATCACGGCGGCGCCGGCCGGGGTCAGCAGACCCCGGGTGAACGGGTCGGCCTGGTTGACCGCGCTGCGGCCCGCGTTCGACTCGATGGTCCGCATGCCGTCCCGCACGCGCGCGTGCGCGGCGTTCCAGGCGGCTGCCGGAACTCGCTTCAAGGCCCGTCCGCCGGGACCGGCCGCGAGAACCTTGTCCTCGACGGCGCCGACGGTGGCGTAGGCGGGGCTGCCCGCGAGGGCCTGCCAGGCGGCGCGTTCCGAACCGGAGAGATCGGCGGTGGCCGAGTCGGTGAGGGTACGCCGGGTCTCGACAGCTCCGGTGAACAGTCGCCGCCGTTCCCCAGCGAGGCTGCCGTCGAGGCGGTGGCTGGACAGCACCGCGTCCTCCTGGGCCAGGGATTCGCCCGCGCGGGCGAATTCGAGGAGCACGCGCGCGTGGGATCCGGGAGCGGCGTCCTGGATCCCGGTGAGGGCTCCGTCCGCCGCCAGTGCTGTCGAGATGGTCCGGGTGTACTGACCGTAGGTCTCGTCCCAGCCGGCGTGACGGCCGAGCACGGCCGCCCGCAGGGTGTGCAGCCCCTCGGCCGCGGTGACGAGGAGCTCCAGGCGTCGGCCCACCGCGCCGGGCAGCTCCTCGCTGTCGGCGACCGTGCCGTGGTCGCCGAGCCGCAACGCGGCGGCGGCCTTGTCCGTGTCGGCCGCCAAGGCCTTGAGGGTGTCGCCCGGCACGGTGCCTGGGGCGCTCGTGTAGCGCACCGCCGCCGACCGCTCGGTCTGCAGAGCGGCCACGGCCGCGGCGAGCGGACCGCGCAGCCCGATGTCCACACGCCGTGCCTGCCGCAGCCGAGCGACGTCCTGGGCGGTGCTGACGGTGGCGTACCCCCAGAGGGCGAGCAGGGAGACGACCGGCACCATCAGAAGGCAGACGACCTTGGCCCGTACCGTGCGGGGCCGTAGCCGCCATCGTCCGGCGCGCGCCGGCACGCGGTCGGGGACGGCAGAGTAGGGCTCCTCCATGATCTCGTCGGCGGGTGGTCCCGCGTGTGCGCGACGGCCGCGCGCGGGCGGAGTCCCGGTATCGGCCGTGTGGGTCCTACGGGGTGTACGCATGGCCTCCTCGCTCGGAAGTCGGTCGGTCGGGACATGCGCCCGGTGTCCGTTCTCAGGGGGTGACGTTTTCGAGTGGCACCCGGGCCGTGGCAGAGGCCGGGCTTGCTCCGGTCGCAGGTGACAGAGCGACGAAGGCCGAGGTCAGGAACAGGTAGGACCCGAGACCAACGGTGAGGGGGAAGATGAACTGCATCGCCGTGGCTCCGGGCAGGGCCGCGCCGGACGGTCTGACGTGTACCCGCGCGGCGAGCATCCCGGTGTAGTGCATGCTGCTGACGGCCGCGCCCATCACGAGGGAGGCGACGGCCACCGCTACCGGCGACTTGATGTGGAGACCCGCCCACAGGGCCGCCGTCGCCGCTACGACGGCGATCAGCACGGAGAGTGCGACGAACGTCGGGTCGTAGCTCACGTCACCGTGCAGCCGTACGGCCGCCATGCCCAGGTAGTGCATGCTCGCGACGCCCAAGCCGGTCGTGAGGCCGCCGAGGAAGAGGGCCCGGACGCGGTCGCGGCTGTAGCCGACGGCGAAGACACCGGCGCAGACCACCGCCATGGCGACGAGCAGGCTGAGAAGGGTCAGCGGCACGTCGTAACGGACGTCGGTGCCGTTGACCCCGTAGCCGAGCATGGCCACGAAGTGCATCGTCCAGATGCCGGTGCCGATCGCCGAGGCCGCGGTGATCAACCAGTTGCGCCGCGACCGGCCGGTGGCGCCGAGTGCGCGGACGGTGCAGCGCAGGCCGAGTGCGGAGCCCAAGCACGCCATCACGTACGACAGCACGGGGGCCAGCCAGCCGAAGGCGGTGTGGTCCAGGTGTCCCATGACCCGGGGACGTTAGTCCGCGGACCGGCACACGAAGGGGGCGCATGGCGAAAGGTGCCGCAATCTGACGCGGCGGCGCGGGCTAACGACCGACTCACCTCCGAACGTGCGCACCGAAGCGTCATCCGTGTCGATGCGGGATCATGCCGAACATGAGTGACGACCACACGCGCGTCCAGGAGTTCTTCGGCGCCCGCGCCGCCGACTGGGACGGAAGATTCCCCGACGACGGGCCCGCCTACGCCGCCGCGGTCGCCGAACTCGGGCTGCGCGAGGGCGATCGCGTGCTCGACGCGGGTTGTGGGACGGGGCGCGCCCTGCCGCCCCTGCGCGCGGCCGTGGGGGCCTCCGGAACGGTCGTCGGGGCCGATCTGACCCCTGCCATGCTGGAGGCCGCCGTAAGCGCAGGACGGGACCGTGACGGGCGGTTGCTCCTCGCCGATGTCGCCGAGCTGCCGCTCCGGGACGAAGCGCTGGACGCGGTGTTCGCCGCGGGCCTCATCGCGCATCTGCCCCGACCCGCCGACAACCTGCGGGAGTTGGCGCGAGTCGTACGCACCGGCGGCACGCTGGCGCTCTTCCATCCGATCGGCCGGGCGGCACTCGCGGACCGCCAGGGGCGGCAGTTGACACCGGACGACCTGCGCGCGGAGGTCAACCTGCGCCCGCTGCTTACCGGTTCAGGGTGGTCCATGACCTCCTACGCCGACGAGGAAGCCCGGTTCCTCGCTCTGGCCGTCCGCGAGACCTGAGCCGGCACACCGCGTCCACGGCCCCGGTCAGGACGACTTACCCCGGCGCGGTCACGTAGAGGATCTCGGGCCACACCCCTGACGGAGACGACACCGACCTGGCCGCGGACGACGCCGGAACCGCCGGGCGATTGATCCCTCCAGCGTTGCACTCCACCGCCCCCTTCTGTCACCGACAGTCGAACTCTACGGTGAGTAGCGGAAGACGAACGGTCGGCGAACACAAGCACCCAGGGGGATGGTGGTCCGCATGCTCGTCAGACTCCGTAGGTCCTTCACCGGATTCCTCACCTCCTCACGCCCGGAGAAGGACGCCGGCCGGAGGAAGGCCACGCACAACCTGTTCGAGGCCGCCGCCGTCTATGTCTCGGCCCGGGCGGAGGACGACCAGGACGGCATCGAAGAGGCCTCGGGGTGGGTGTCGCCCGAGGCGCTGTCCTTCGGGGTGAGCGAGTTGGCGTGCCGTGCCGTCGTGGCGCTCGCCAGGGAACGCGACGAGTCGCCGGGCAGCGTGGCCCGGGCGCTCCTCGGGCTTCCCACGGCCTGACACTTCGGGTTACAGATGGTCATTTCGCCCCTCCCAGCGGAAACCCGCAGCTCCGGGTGGTCTGGGGAGTCGTGACAAGCGGCTTCCGCGCGCACTAGGGTGCGCGCCGGTGGAAGAACCTATGGGGAGGCTGGGATGGCCGAAACGGACGAAGAGGCCGTCGCCGCCGAGGACGATGCGCTCTACGTGCTCACGGCGGTGCTGCTGACGCCGGCGAAGTTCCCGAGTGTGCTGGGTGACGACTACCCCGAGGCGTGCGCCGCGCTGGGCCTGGCACCGCTCGCCGACGGGTATGGGCTGGTGCTGGGGCAGGACGGTGAGGGCGCGCGCTGGACGGTCGTCATCGACGACGTGTCGCTGGTGGCCGTCGCCATCGCGTCCTGGGACTGCGGCATGGAGTACGACCTGTCCCCGAACGAGCGCACCGTGGTCGCCGCACTGCCGGGCTGGCCCCTGGCGGTCGCCGTCGCGGCCCCCGACGTGCCCGCACCGCACGATCCGGACCCGGAGGACGCCGGCCGTCCCCCGCTGACCCCGCCGGACACCGCCACCTGGGGTCCGGCCCAACGGCGACTGGGTGCGGACGAGATCGCACTGCAGTGGGCGCTGTGGCGCGAGCAGATAGACGAGGCCGCGTTCCCCGCGTGGGGAGGCGGCACCGGGGGTGAGGCCGTCTCGTCGACCACCTCGGACGTCACCGGGGACGTCAAGGCCCTTACGGATGACTCCGAGGAGGTCAAGACCTCTTCGGGCGACTCCGCGGCGCCGGACGTCGCGTCGACACCGGACGGCGGCGCTGGGAGCGCCCAGACGGCCCTGGCGACCGAGGGCCGGCGGCAGACCCCGGCCGCGGCGGAGGGCGACGGGAAGGGGAACGGTTCGACGCCGGGCCACCGTGGGATCCGCCGGGTGCTGACGGAGGCGCGTGCCTACGTGGACACTCCCCCGCCTCTCGGTCGGGTCCGATCGTCCTTCGCGCCGGGCGACGCGCGGACTCTGCGCGCCGACGGTCCCGGCTGGTCCATGGTGGCCCGCACCGATGACATGGCATTCGTCCTGCTCGACGACGAGCCCGGCGAGGTCCTGCCGGTGGGCCGGGGCCCTGAACTCCCCGGCCTCCTTGAGGCACTCGACAAGCTGGCCGTACGCCCCAGTTGAACGGTGGGGTATCGGCCTCCTTCCCTGATCCATCGGCCCCTGTCGCGGCCGTGCACCGGTGTCCTGAGCGCGTGGACTGCCGCGCACCGTCCACCGCTCGCGGGCTCACTGCCGGGCCGTCCGCGAGCGATGGTCCAGCCCACCGTCCTCTGTCATCAGCCGGACCTGCGGCAGGGCGCCGGGCGCCTCAGCGGCCGATCTCCTTGCGGGTGACCCGGCGCAGGCGACGCCGCTGCGAGGGATCCAGCGTGAGATAAGCAGCCACCGGCACCCCCAGCACGATCAGGAGCGACGCCCACCAGGGCAGCCAGATCAACAGAAGCAATCCGACCGCCACACCTCCAACGGCGATCTTCGCGTTCTTCGACATGTGCGCCTCCTCTGCGGCCACTGCCGCTCTCTGTTCTGAAAACGGGTCCGCGCTCCCCGTGGTTCCGGACCGCGACCCTGAGACATCCCCGAGACGCATCCCCTACTGGCCCGGGATTCGCGGACTACTCGCTCCGCAGCGGCCGCCCCACATCATGCAGGTGGCTCACGGCCTGCCGGTAGGAGTCGACGAGCCCGGTCTCCGTGTAGGGGATACCCACTTCCTGACAGTGAGCGCGCACCGGGGCTGGGCAAGTCGCAGATGAGGACGCGGCATGCTCGGGAAGAGGTGGTGTTCGATCTGGTAGTCGAGTCCGCCGAGGAACCAGTCGGTCAGCAATCCACCCCGGATGTTGCGCGAGGTGAGCACTTGACGACGCAGGGGGCCCCACCGCTCGCCTTCGGGTCCGGCATCTCCATGCCCTTGTGGTTGGGGGCGAAGGCGAGACCGAGGTGCAGGCCGAAGAGGGCTTGGTGGAGGGCGGCGAACGCGAGTGCCTTCCCAGGCGAGAGGCAGGTCAGCAGCAGCGTCGCGTAACCCAACGCATGGGCTACGAGAAGCGCGCCTTCGACGGCCTTCTCACCCGGCGACTGCCTGCTCAGGTCCCGGAAGCTGTGGATCTTGAGGGCGATACCGTCGAGAAGGGTGAGCGGGAAAACAGCCATGGCGTGGTGCGTGGTGCCGGTTGTGCTTGTCGTTCCACCAGGAGTAGCTCATCCCCAGCAGAAGGTTGCCGTGGATCAGCCCGATCACTCGGCCCACGGTCCTGTCGCCGGTGATCTGGGAGTGACCGGCGTCGTGGCCCATGAAGGCCGTACGTGCACCGAACACCGCGAGCGCGGGGGCCAGCGTCAGCGCCCGCCAGGAGTCGCCGATCAGGACGACACCGGCGACGACGATGGCCAGGGCGACGGCATTGCCTACGATGCTCAGCGCGTACCGGGCGTACCGGCGCTCCAGAAGACCCCGTTCCCTGACCGTGCGCAGGAGGGGTGCGAACTCGCTTCCGGACGAGGGGACGGGCGTACGGGAAGGGGGCTCGCCGACTACCGCGGTGGGCTGGGGCATCTCCGGTCTCCGGCTCTCTCAGTCAACGTCCTGACCTGAGCAAACGTACGAACCGGTGACCCTTCGCGACCATGGCGCCACCACCCGTGCGGCTTCGTGGTTAACCCGGTGCCGACAGGGGGGTGACAACACCTCTCGACGGGGCGACGACACACCTGGCCCTACGGAGGGGCCACCGGAGGCGTGGTCCGGAGGACAGTCGGCATGGATCGACGGCGTCGCGCGCGTGGCCCTCGACGACACCTACTTCCAAGTGACGAATGACGGACGACGGACGACGTGGGCGTCTTCGAGGCCAAGGGTCGGTGGGACCCGGCGGCTTCGAGAAACCGGTCGCCCGAGTACATCTGCCGAACCGCGTCCGGATACCCCACGCAATCCCCGCTACGGCAGATCGGCCGCCAAGGAGGGCAGCAGGGACTCGATGCCGCTGGGGAACTCGCTCGGCACGGCGCTGGGCAGTCGGGTGGGAAGTCGCGAGGGGAGCGCACTGGGCAGCGCCGTCGGGATGCTCAAGGACGGGCGTCGGCTCGCGCTCGAACTGGACTCTGCAGGCAGCCTCTTGTCTGTGGAGCCGTGTCCTCCCCCTGCCATCAGGACCACGACGGCAACGGCTCCGGCGGCCACGAGCACGGCGAGCAGGACGAAGAGCGGGCCGCGCCGCCTCCGGCCTGCAGGAAGGTGGCCGTCGCCCGGTCCGTGGCCGAAATCTCCGGGCGGCGGTCCGAAACCGCCGCCCGCAGACGGCGGGCCTCCCGGCGGTCCGGGCGGTTGAGGCGGTACGGGCGGCATGGTCATACCGCCCAGAGTCACCTCGTGCCGGGCAACGCGCGACCCCCGAGCGGAAGTTGCTACCGCCTCATGCCGTGGATCGCATGATTCCGGAGCATTCCGCACGGGGTTCGGTCGGACACGGGCCGAAATCGTGGCCCACGCGCGTACGGTCAGCCGCGCGCTCCCAGGAGGTGGTCCATGGCGAGCTGGTCCAGGTGCTCGAAGCCCATCCCGCGCTGGGCGGCCGCCTCCGCGTCGAACTCCTCGAAGGCCGAGCGGTCTTCGAGGAGTGCCTTGAGGCCGTCGGCGGCGGTCTGCTGCGACAGCTCGTCCAGACGCGAGGCGCGCAGGGCCTCCTGCACCTCGGGGTCGGCGCGGAAGGCGGCCGAACGCTCCTTCAGGATGAGGTAGTTGCGCATGCAGCCGGCCGCGGAGGCCCACACGCCGTCGAGGTCCTCGGTGCGCGGCGGCTTGAAGTCGAAGTGCTTCGGGCCCGCGTAACCGGCGGTCTCCAGGAGGTCGACCAGCCAGAAGGCGGCACGCAGGTCACCGGCACCGAAGCGCAGGTCCTGGTCGTACTTGATGCCGGACTGGCCGTTGAGGTCGATGTGGAAGAGCTTGCCCGCCCACAGCGCCTGGGCGATGCCGTGCGGGAAGTTGAGCCCGGCCATCTGCTCGTGGCCGACCTCGGGGTTGACGCCGTAGAGCTCCGGGCGCTCCAGGCGCTCGATGAAGGCCAGGGCGTGGCCGACGGTGGGGAGGAGGATGTCACCGCGCGGCTCGTTCGGCTTGGGCTCGATCGCGAACTTGAGGCTGTAGCCCTGGTCGATGACGTACTCGCCGAGGAGGTCGAACGCCTCCTTCATGCGGTCGAGGGCGACGCGTACGTCCTTGGCAGCGCCGGATTCCGCACCCTCACGGCCGCCCCAGGCGACGTAGGTCTCGGCGCCCAGTTCGGCGGCGAGGTCGATGTTGCGGATCGTCTTGCGCAGGGCGTAGCGGCGCACGTCACGGTCGTTGGCCGTGAACGCGCCGTCCTTGAAGACCGGGTGCGTGAAGAGGTTGGTGGTGGCCATCGGCACCTTCATGCCGGTCGCGTCGAGGGCCTCGCGGAAGCGCTTGATGTGCGACTCGCGCTCACTGTCCGACGACCCGAAGGGGATCAGGTCGTCGTCGTGGAAGGTCACACCGTGGGCACCGAGCTCGGCCAGGCGCTGCACCGACTCGACCGGGTCGAGGGCACGGCGGGTGGCGTCGCCGAACGGGTCCCTTCCCTGCCAGCCGACGGTCCACAAGCCGAAGGTGAACCTGTCCTCGGGGGTGGGCTGGTAGTTCATGTTGCGGCTCCTTGCTGCTCCGACTATTTCGTCATGGCGGTTTACAAATTAGTATGCTCACACACCTCTGGGAAGGGACAAGCTGTTCCCGAAGAGGTGAGGTACGGGTCACCACAGTCCGTGCGTCATTGAAAACAGCAGGTCAGAGCCGCTGAGCCGCGGAAAAAAAGGGAGAGCCCGATGTCAGCAGCCGAGGGTCCGCTCGTCGTCGGCGTGGACACGTCCACCCAGTCCACCAAGGCGCTGGTGGTCGACGTGTCCACCGGGCAGGTCGTGGCGAGCGGCCAGGCACCGCACACCGTCTCCTCGGGTGCGGGCCGGGAGAGCGATCCGCGCCAGTGGTGGGAGGCACTGTGCGAGGCGCTGCGCCAGTGCGGGGACGCGGCCCAGGAGGCGGCCGCGGTGTCGATCGGTGGACAGCAGCACGGCCTGGTCACGCTGGACGCCCAGGGTGAGCCGGTACGCCCGGCGCTGCTCTGGAACGACGTGCGGTCCGCCCCGCAGGCGCGTCGTCTGGTCGAGGAACTGGGCGGCCCGAAGACCTGGGCGGAACGCGTCGGCAGCGTGCCCGGGGCATCGTTCACGGTGACGAAGTGGGCGTGGCTGGCCGAACACGAGCCGGAGGCGATCCGCGCCACCGCCGCCGTACGACTCCCCCACGACTACCTCACCGAGCGCCTCACGGGTGCCGGCACGACCGACCGGGGGGATGCCTCCGGCACCGGCTGGTGGGCGTCGGGAACCGAGTCCTACGACGAGGACATCCTGCGGCACGTGGGGCTCGACCCGGCGTTGCTGCCCCGGGTGGTGCGGCCTGGCGAGGTGGCCGGGACGGTGCGCGACGGTCACGGTCTGCCGTTCGCCAAGGGCACCCTCGTAGCGCCCGGCACCGGTGACAACGCGGCCGCGGCGCTGGGCCTGGGCCTGCGACCGGGCGTCCCGGTCCTGAGCCTCGGCACCTCGGGCACCGTTTACGCCGTGTCCGAGCACCGTCCCGCAGACCCGTCCGGCACGGTCGCGGGCTTCGCCGACGCGCACGGCGACTGGCTCCCCCTGGCCTGCACCCTGAACTGCACCCTGGCCGTCGACCGCGTCGCGACCCTGCTGGGCCTGGACCGCGAAGCCGTGGAACCCGGTACCTCGGTCACCCTGCTGCCCTACCTGGACGGCGAGCGCACCCCGAACCTGCCCAACGCGTCGGGCCTGTTGCACGGACTGCGCCACGACACCACTGGCGGCCAGCTCCTCCAGGCCGCCTACGACGGTGCCGTGCACGCGCTGCTCGGCGCCCTCGACCTGGTCCTCGACGAGGACGCGGACCGCAGTACTCCGCTGTTGCTGATCGGCGGGGGCGCCCGGGGTACTGCCTGGCAGCAGACCGTGCGCAGGCTGTCCGGACGCCCGGTGCGCATCCCTGAAGCGAAGGAACTCGTCGCGATCGGCGCGGCTGCCCAGGCAGCGGGCCTGCTGACGGGTGAGGACCCGGCCGCCGTGGCACGCCGCTGGAACACGACCGCGGGACCCGTACTCGACGCCGTGGAACGGGACGAGGCGACGCTGTCGAGGATCTCCGGGGTACTCTCCGACGCGGCTCCGCTGCTCGAACGGGGGACGGACGGACGCTGACACACACCGACCAAGGATTGACGGAGGCATGACCGCACCGCTGCATCAGGGGCGCCCGGCCGGACCGGGGCGTGCGCTGCCCGACACCCAGCAGGGCATGCGCCGCCGCAACCTGGCCCGGGTGATGCACGCGGTCAGGGACGAGGGGCCGCTCTCCCGGGCGGCCGTCGCCTCACGCATCGGACTGACCCGTGCGGCGGTGTCGACCCTCGTGGACGAGCTGATCCGGTCGGGACTCCTTGAGGAGCTGGGCCCCGAGCGTCCCGGAAGGGTGGGCCGGCCCGGCTCCGCGCTCGCCGTCAGCGGGCGCGGCCCGGCCGGCATCGGCGCGGAGATCGGAGTCGACCACCTCGCGGTCTGCGCGGTCGATCTGCGCGGGGAGATACGCGCCCGTGCCGTGCGGCACGGCACCAACCGGGGCCGCTCCCCGGAACCGGTCACCCGGAGGCTCGCCGCGCTGGTGCGCCAGGTCGTCGCCGAGGCGGAGCGCGAGGGTCTCTGGCCGGCCGGCCTCGCGGTCGCCGTACCCGGCCTGGTGGCGCGTGACGGCCATACGGTCGTCCGCGCCCCGAACCTCGACTGGCACGACACGGACCTCGGCGCCCTGCTGCCCGCCGAACTGCCGCCGACCGTCGACAACGAGGCCAACTTCGGCGGCCTCGCCGAACTCTGGCTGGGCGAGGCCACTCCGCTCGACTTCCTGCATGTGTCGGCGGAGATCGGCATCGGCGCGGCGGTGGTGGTCGACGGCCGACTGCTACGCGGAACCCGTGGTTTCGCGGGCGAGTTGGGGCATGTACCGGTCCGGCCGGACGGCCCGCGGTGCGCCTGCGGCGGGCGCGGCTGCCTCGAACAGTACGCGGGCGAGGAGGCGGTGCTGCGGGCGGCCGGTCTGGAGCCGGGCGAGGACCGGGTCGGCCTGCTCGCGTCGCGCGCGGCCGGGGGCGACGAGCCGGTACGACGGGCTCTGCGCGAGGCTGGTACCGCACTCGGCATCGCGCTCACCGGCGCGGTGAATCTGCTCGATCCTCGCACGGTGGTGCTGGGGGGTGCCCTGTCCGGGCTCGCGCCCTGGCTCCTACCGTCGCTGGAAACCGAGTTGGACCGGCGTACGGCAGGGCCGGCCTGTCCGGTGTCGGTGTCGCGGCTGGGACCGGAGGGTCCCCTGCTGGGGGCGGCCCACTCGGTGGTGCGCGGGATCCTCGACGATCCGGCCGTGGTGGCGGAGCGCCGCCCGGCGGTGGCCGACCGGGCCTGAAATCTGGCCGCCCCCACTCGTTCGAGTGACCGGGTTGTCCACAGCTCCGTCGCCGTCCACGGAATCGCGGCACGTCC
This sequence comes from Streptomyces sp. NPDC005423, assembly GCF_040606415.1. Classification (NCBI taxonomy): domain Bacteria; kingdom Bacillati; phylum Actinomycetota; class Actinomycetes; order Kitasatosporales; family Streptomycetaceae; genus Streptomyces; species Streptomyces sp. NPDC005423. The sequence goes on from NZ_JBEXET010000043.1 coordinate 36,659, forward strand.
TCCTCCCCAACCCGCGGGCGCCGTACCGTATTTCACCCGAGGCGCAGCAGCCGCCTCGGGTCAGTGCGGTCGGGTGCGAGTCCTGGATCTCGACCGTGCGGCCCCAACTGGATTGATACGAGGGGAGGTTCGACGGCAAGCGGGCCGCGACACGCATCTCGCCCGGGACGTGGCCGGACTCACCACCGGTCTTCCTGGACGCCACGTGGTCGAGGCACCGTTGGCCCACGTGCGCGACACCGACTCCCCCTGCGCGGCCGAGATCCGCCGAGAGCGGCTGCCGGCGCGCGACACTCACCGCGGAGCGCACGCACGACCGAGCACGACCTCGGCGGCCCTACGACGCCGAACGCGCCGTTCACCGTGCGGGTCGCCCGTGCAGACCCCCGTGTCCGAAAGGCAACCGACCATGGACCGCGCAACACCGTTTCCCAGCAGGCGAGGACTGCTCAAAGGCGCCGCTCTCGCCGTCGTCCCGTACGTGTTACTCCCCGAGGCCCGGGCCGGAGCGCGGGCACAGGCCGTCGACTACGACCTCGCCGAGTGGCAGCCGGCCACCACCTCCAACTACACGTCGTCCCAGCGCCCCACCGCCTATCCGCTGGACTACGTGATCATCCACGTCACCCAGGAGACCTACCCCGACACCCTGGACATCTTCCGGAACCCGAAGAAGAAGGTGTCGGCTCACTACGTGGTGCGTTCGGCCGACGGACATGTGGCGCAGTGCGTACGTGAGGCCGACATCGCCTGGCACGCCGGGAACTGGGACTACAACACCCGCAGCATCGGCATCGAGCACGAGGGCTGGGTGGACCAGCCCGCGTACTTCACCGACGCCCTCTACGAACAGTCGGCGCGGCTCACGGCCGCGACCTGCGAGAAGTACGGCATCCCCAAGGACCGCTCACGCATCCTCGGCCACTACCAAGTGCCCGGCACCGACCACACCGATCCCGGACCGAACTGGGACTGGACGCGCTATATAAGGCTCGTCAACTCCGCCTGAACCGCACCCGGAGCCCCTCGATCGGGTCGTCCCGTCGAAACGGTTGTCGGCGCCCACCCCCGGAGTGACGATGGCTGCATTCACATCACTGTCCGGGGAGGACGAGTTGACCGATCCATGGGTGGCCCTGGAAGCCGGGGCCGACCCTGCCGAGCGGGTACGGGCGCTGCGGCGAGCGCACGAGACGTTCGCCGCCGCGGGTGTCGTGCCGCAGCCGGTGCGGTCGGTCGTGGCGGACTCCTGGCGGCGTTCCGCGCGGGCCGGTGTCGGTCCTGACGGCACGGCGAGTGTGGAGCTGACCGACGGTGACCTCGGGGTGTACCGGGCAGAGCATCCGCTGGCGCGGGTGATGCCCTTGATCCGGGAGCTCCTGGGCACTTTCGCAGCCGACGGGAAGCACCTGCTCGCGGTGTGCGACGCGCACGGCCGGCTGCTCTGGGTCGAAGGGCATGCGGCGACCCGGCGGCAGGCAGGGCGGATGAACTTCGTCCCGGGCGCCCGCTGGTCGGAGACCGCGGTGGGGACGAACGCGCCGGGCACGGCCGTCGCGCTGGACCGGCCGGTGCAGGTGTTCGCGGCCGAGCACTTCATCCGGCGGGTGCAGCCCTGGACATGCGCGGCGGCGCCGGTGCACGATCCGCGCACCGGACGGGTGCTCGGAGCGGTCGACATCACCGGCGGGGACGGACTGGCACACCCGCACAGTCTGGGCTTCGTACAGGCCGTGGCCCGCGCCACCGAGTCCCATCTCGCCCTGCTGGCACCGGAGTTGACGCCGGTCGACGCGTCCGAGCTGACGGCGCTCGGCCGTGACGAGGCACTGCTGCGGACCGGTGGACGCCGCACCAGGCTGAGCCGCCGGCACAGCGAGATCCTCGTCCTGCTGGCCCGGCACCCGGAGGGGCTGACGGGCGAGGAGTTGCAGTGCGCGCTGTACGAGGACGAGTCGGTGACGCCCGTGACCCTGCGGGCCGAACTGGCCAGGCTGCGCAGACTGCTCGGCCCGGGGCTGCTCATGTCGCGGCCCTACCGGCTGACGGCACCGGTGGAGTCGGACCTGACAGTAGTGGAGAGGTGGTTGGAGGCGGGCGCGGTCACGGACGCGGCTGCTGCGTACACAGGTCCGTTGCTGCCGGGTTCGCAGGCTCCGGCGGTGGCACGGCTGCGGAACCGCCTCGCGGACGGCCTGCGTGCGGCCCTCATCGCCCGCCGCGATCCCGACCTGCTCGCGGACTGGGCGCACGCGCCGTGGGGCGAGGACGATCTCGACGTATGGCGGGCCCTGGCCGCGGTACGGCCGACGGCGCCGGTACGGTCCCGCCTCACGGCGCTGGAGTCGGAACTGGCGGCACCGATCCCGAGGCCGCGCGCGCCCGCACGCCCGTCGGCACGCTGAGCGAACCCCGCCTCCACAACTCGCCCGCCGAGTCCCCCAGTCGGCACCTGGCTGTACTGAGCCGCGCACTCCCTCGCGCCCGCCCGGCCCCGCTCCCTACTCCGGCTTCGCCTCCATCTCTGCCTCCGGCTTCGCCTCCGGCTCCGGCTCCGGCTCCGGCTGCAACGTACTCGCAACCTCGGCTTCCCTAGTCTCGCGGCCGAGAGCCGCCCAACGGCGGGCGGCGCTTCTCCGGGAGGCAGACCAGCATGACCCGTTACGCGGCGCCCGGCACCGAGGGCGCGATCGTCTCCTACCAGGCGCGCTACGACCACTTCATCGGCGGCGAGTACGTCCCGCCGGCCCGAGGGCAGTACTTCGAGAACCCCTCCCCCGTGAACGGGCTCCCCTTCACCGAGGTCGCCCGCGGTACCGCGGAGGACGTGGAACGGGCGCTGGACGCGGCGCACGCCGCCGCGCCGGCCTGGGGGCGCACGTCGGTCACCGCGCGTTCCGGCATCCTGCTCAAGATCGCCGACCGGATGGAAGCGCACCTGGAGCAGCTCGCGGTCGCCGAGAGCTGGGAGAACGGCAAGCCGGTCCGGGAGACCCTCGCCGCCGACATACCGCTCGCCATCGACCACTTCCGTTACTTCGCGGGAGCGGTGCGCGCGCAGGAGGGGTCGCTGGGCGAGGTCGACGACGACACAGTGGCGTACCACTTCCACGAGCCGCTCGGCGTCGTCGCGCAGATCATCCCGTGGAACTTCCCCATCCTGATGGCGACTTGGAAGCTGGCCCCCGCGCTCGCCGCGGGCAACGCGGTCGTCATCAAGCCTGCCGAGCAGACCCCCGCGTCCATCCACTACTGGATGAGCCTGATCGCGGACCTGCTGCCGCCGGGCGTGGTGAACATCGTCAACGGGTTCGGGGTGGAGGCGGGGAAGCCGCTGGCGTCCAGCGCGCGGGTGGCCAAGGTCGCCTTCACCGGCGAGACCACCACGGGGCGGCTGATCATGCAGTACGCCTCCGAGAACATCAAACCGGTCACGCTGGAACTCGGCGGCAAGTCGCCGAACATCTTCTTCGACGACGTGTCGACGGCGCGCGACGACTTCCTCGACAAGGCCCTCGAAGGCTTCACGATGTTCGCCCTCAACCAGGGCGAGGTCTGCACCTGCCCGTCCCGGGCGCTCATCCAACGCGGCCACTACGCCGAGTTCCTCGAAGCGGCCGTCGCCCGCACGGAGTTGATCAAACCGGGCCACCCGCTCGACACCGACACGATGATCGGCGCCCAGGCCTCCAACGTCCAACTGGAGAAGATCCTCTCCTACTTCGACATCGGCCGACAGGAGGGCGCGAAGATCCTCACCGGTGGCGAACGCCTCGACTATGACGGTGAGTTGAAGGGCGGGTACTACGTCCAGCCGACCATCTTCGAGGGAGACAACCGGATGCGGATCTTCCAGGAGGAGATCTTCGGGCCGGTGGTCTCGGTGACGTCGTTCGGCGACTTCGACGACGCGATCAAGATCGCCAACGACACGCTGTACGGTCTCGGGGCCGGCGTGTGGACTCGGGACATGAACACGGCGTACCGCGCGGGCCGGTCGATCCAGGCGGGCCGTGTGTGGACGAACTGTTACCACGCCTATCCCGCCCACGCCGCGTTCGGCGGCTACAAGCAGTCGGGCATCGGCCGCGAGAACCACAAGATGATGCTGGACCACTACCAGCAGACGAAGAACCTGCTGGTGTCGTACTCGGCGAAGAAACTGGGCTTCTTCTAGACGCCAAAAAAGGGCGCCTGGGGCCTGACCCTTCCTTCGCCCCTGCGCCACGAGCTCGGACGCGCTCACCTCCCCGTTGCCGGAGCCGTCCTCGTTCACGCAACTTGTCGAGTTTTGAGGCGAGTTGGTCGATGAGTTCGTACAGTTCCGCTTCGGGCATGCCGGTCAGCTCCGGGTCTCGCAGACGCCAGGTGCAGGGCTGCGGGGACGGGCGGCCGGCCGGCCGCGGGTTCTGGGCTGCGCGGGCGGTGTCGCGAGGCCGTGGATGGAGGGTGTAGTTCCAGTCGCCGTGGAAGCGGTGCCGGTGCATGGGCAGGGCGTCGATGTCGCTGTCGGTGACCTTGATGCCGGTGTCGTAGGTGCCCGCGTCGCGTTCGGCGTGGACTTTCAGCCCGGTGCGGGTGGTGGTCGCCGCGATGCTGTTCACGATGACGTCGTGGCTGGTCAACGGGCGGCCTCGCCATTTCATGGAGATGTGGGAGAACAGACGGTGCTCGATCTTGTTCCACTTCGAGGTGCCCGGAGGCATGTGGCAGACCGTGATGTCCAGGGCCGCCTCGGTGGCCAGGGCTGCGAGTTCAGTCTTCCAAGCGCGCGTGCGGTAGCCGTTGGAACCGCCTGCGTCCGCCGTGATCAGCAGACGAGCGGCGGCCGGGTAGTCGTGCCGGCCTCGGGCCTGCCACCAGCGGCGGATGGAGGCGACAGCGAAGGCGGCGGTGTCGTGGTCAGTGCCGACGCTGATCCAACCGGTGTTCGCGGCGATGTCGTAGATCCCGTACGGGATCGCCTTACCCGGTCCCTGCCGGTCCAGGAAGTCGTGCGTCTTGACCAGTACCGGCTCACCCTCGGGCCGCCACTGACGCCCGGCGTTCTTGTAGTCGCCGACGAGTTCCTTCTTCTGCGTGTCCACGCTGATCACCGGCTGACCGGCGCCCATGTGCTGTCTGGCCCGCTCGTTGATGTAGCGGAACTGGGCGTCACGGTCCGGGTGCTGCTTGCCCTCGATCGTCTTGGAGCCGGCTTGCAGGCTGAAGCCCTCCTCGCGCAGCAGGTCACCGACCGTGTCCGCGCTCACCCTGTGCCCCTGACGGGTGAGCTCGGCCGCGAGATTCCTGGTCGACTTCACCGTCCAGCGCAGCGGAGACATCGGATCGCCCCGCTCGTCAGGTTCCACCAGTGCTAGCAACGCGGGCCGCAGACCCGGATCAAGCTCCACGGCCTTCTTCCGCCCACCACCGGGCTTCCGTACCCGGCCCAACGGCTCTTCGCCGGCCTCCAACTCGTCCACGCCCTTGCGGACCGTCGTCTCGCTGACCTGGGCCGCCCGCGCGACCGCACGGATACCGCCATGTCCCAGAATCCGGGCCTCGGCTCCCATCAGCAGCCGCCGCTGCCGTTCGTCGAGATGCGGGAACAACACCCCGAACTTCACGTCGAGTTGACCACGAACCTGATCCGAGACGCCCATACCAGAGCAACGAGCCGAATCACGCGAAGCAACACCTTGATTCTCTGCGAGCCCTAAGAGCACCGCGGCGGAACTCGGTGCCTGGATCGTTTTTGAGGACGAAGCCGGTCAGTCGATGACCCCGCCGCACGCCAGAACCTGGGGCCGGATCGGCCAGACCCCGGTCGTCCGGGTCAGGGGCCGGGGCTCCGGACGGGTGTCGATGGCGGGCATGACCTGCTACAAGCTCGGTGAGCGGTCCCGACTGATCTATGGGATCCGCGAGTACCGGGGCCGCAAAGACGAGCCGAAGGGCTTCGGCTGGCGGGACTTCCGCGACCTCATTGTCCGTGCCCGCATCCAGCTCGGCGGCCCGATCGTGCTGGTCTGGGACAACGTGCGGCTCCACCTGACAGCTGGCATGCGGGAGTTCATAGCGACGAACGTCGAGTGGCTCACCGTGTTCCAACTGCCGGCCTACGCACCTGACCTCAACCCGACCGAAGGCATCTGGTCGCTGGTCAAGCGCGACCTCGGCAACCTGGCCGCCGCGGACCTCAGCGAGATCACCAGAGCCGTGAAACACCGGCTCAAGAAGATCCAGTACCGCCAGGACCTGGTTGACGGCTGCCTCGTCGGCACCGGCCTGACCCTGCACGATGGCGAGTAGACGACCAGCCAGTCGGTCTCCGGGAGTGGTACCGCTTCATCCCCGATCGAACAGGGCCGGTATCGTCGCGCTGCCTGCCGTCCAGGCTGAAGTGCACTACTGACCGGAGGCTGATCGGTGGCAACGGACGTCTGTTCCGCAACGCAGCGGGAAACTACGTCGATCCTTCCGCGTCCGGCATCACATGGGGACGTGCGCGTGAGGTCGCACTGACTCTCGATGAACACGCCCTTGAGCTTGCAAAACGCCCCTACGACCTGCGCCACGCAGGAATCTCATTCTGGCTTGCCTCCGGTGTCGACCCGGCAGAGTGTGCGCGCCGCGCCGGACAAAGCATCCAGGTTCTCTTCCGCTACTACGCCAAGTTTCTGGCCGAGGCGCGGAACCATGCCAACAGCCTGATCGAGGAGTCGATGCGAAGGTAGGAGGGGCAGGACGGCAGTGCAGAGGATGCGTGAGCCGTGCCTTGGCCCGGAAATGCCCCGGAACAGCTGGTCAGAGGTGGGATAGCAGTGGGGCATATCGGGAGTTACTCTGCACTTCACCCCGTGACTTAGATGCACGCCGGGAAGGGCGCGTGACAGGTCAAGTGCCTGGTCAGGGGGCGTTGACCCAAGTTCGTGGACACCGGTTGTGTACTCGATTAACCCGATGGCGGTGGCCCGCTACCGCGAGCGGCACCGCAGTGCCCGCGCGAAGTCCGACCACGCCGACGCGATGACACTGGCCAACATCCTGCGGACCGATGCCGGCGTGCACCGGCCGCTGCCCGCCGACTCCGAACTGGTCCGTGCGATCGCCGTCCTGGCCCGCGCCCAGCAGAACACGGTGTGGAACCGAGCCCAGCTCAACAACCAGCTGCGCTCGCACCTCAAGCAGTACTACCCGGCCGCCCTCGCGGCGTTCGCCGTCCGCGGCGTGGGCCTGGACTCCCGGGAAGCACGTGCGGTCCTCGCCGCGGCACCCGACCCGCATACCGCCGCCCGCTTGACCCGTGCCCAGCTGCGGGCCGCACTGCGCAGATCCGGACGGCAGCGGAACATCGAGGTCTGGGTGGAGCGGCTGCGCACCCTTTTCACCGGCGACTACCTGCACCAGCCGCCGCTCGTCGAGCAGGCCATGGGACGCCAAACCCTCGCGCTGGTCGCCCAGTTGGATGCCGCCTGCCGGGCAGCCGACGACCTCGCCGCAGCCGCGGCCGAAGCGTTCGCCGGCCATCCGGACGCCGAAATCCTGGGCAGCTTCCCTGGTATCGGTCCACTCACGGGCGCACGCGTCCTGGCCGAGATCGGCGACGACCGCACCCGCTTCGCCGACGCCCGCGCCCTGAAGGCATATGCCGGCTCGGCGCCGGTCACCATCGCCAGCGGCAAGAGCCACCTCGTGCGCCACCGCCGGGTCAAAAACCAGCGACTGGCCGCCGCAGGCTACGTTTGGATCTTCGGCGCACTGCCCTCTCCACAGGTCAAGGCCGAATACGACCGACGCCGCGATCTCGGGGACCGTCACACCGCCGCCATGCGCAACGTCTTCAACCGCCTCCTGGGATGCCTCCACCACTGCCTGCAGACCGGGCAGAAGTTCGATCCCGGCAAGGCGTTCCCCACCACGTCCACGCCGCTGGTGACGCTCGCGGCTTGACTTCTTAGCAAGCTCGGATGTCTGTGGATCGGCCTCGGGTTGGCGCGCGAAGGGCGTACCTTCCCGAATGATCCTTTGATGGTCACCGAGTAGGCCGACGTTGGCGAGCGCCGGTCGGGAAGGCACGCCCGTGCTCACGGTAGTCAACGAAGACGGAACGACACCACACGGCTCTCTGATCGACGACATCGTCCGCGAGGGCGCACGGCGGATGCTCGCCGCCGCGCTGGAAGCTGAAGTCGACTCCTACATAGCCGAGTTGGCTGGTCAGCGGGACGAGTCCGGGCGGCGTCTGGTCGTGCGCAACGGCTACCACTAGCCCAGAAGGGTCACCACCGCGGCCGGGGCGCTCGAGGTCAAGGCCCCGCGGGTCAACGACAAGCGCGTCGAGGAGGCGACCGGGGAACGCAAGCGGTTCTCCTCGGCGATCCTGCCGCCCTGGGCCCGCAAGTCCCCGGAGATCAGCGAAGTGCTGCCCCTGCTTTACCTGCACGGCCTGTCATCGGGTGACTTCGTGCCCGCACTGGAGCAGTTCCTCGGCTCCTCCGCCGGCCTCTCGCCCGCCACGGTCACCCGGCTGACGACGCAGTGGCAGGCCGATCACCAGGTATTCGGCGAGCGCGACCTGTCGGCCACGGACTACGTCTACGTGTGGGCCGACGGCATCCACCTGCGGATCCGGCTGGCCGAGGCGAAGTCCTGCGTGCTCGTCGTCATGGGCGTGCGCGCAGACGGCGCCAAGGAGCTGATCGCGATGGCGGACGGCTACCGCGAGTCTGCTGAGTCCTGGGCCGACCTGCTGCGTGACTGCGCACGGCGCGGGATGCACGCTCCCGTCCTCGCGGTCGGCGACGGTGCACTGGGTTTCTGGAAGGCCCTGGCGGAGGTGTTCCCCGAGGCCCGTCATCAGCGGTGCTGGGTTCATAAGACGGCCAATGTGCTCAACGCGATCCCTAAGTCGGCCCAGCCCGGCGCGCGGAAGGCGCTGCAGGACATCTACAACGCCGAGGACCGTGACCACGCGGTCAGGGCCGTCGCCGCATTCGAGAAAACCTACGGCGCGAAGTGGCCCAAGGCCGTCAAGAAGATCACCGACGATGTCGACGAACTGCTGGCGTTCTACGACTTCCCGGCCGAGCACTGGGTGCACCTGCGCACGACGAATCCCATCGAATCGACCTTCGCGGCGGTGCGGCTGAGGACCAAGGTCACCAAGGGCGCCGGCAGTGCGGCTGCCGCGCTTGCCATGGTCTTCAAGCTCGTCGAGTCCGCCCAGGTCCGCTGGCGCGCGGTCAACGCACCCCACCTCGTGGCCCTCGTCCGCGCCGGAGTCGGCTTCGAACGCGGACACGTCGTCGAACGTGCCGAGGCGGTGGCTGCCGCATGAGCCGACAGACGCACAGCACGCTGCATCACGTCGAGCTGTGGGTTGCGGACCTCCACCGGGCAGTCGCCCCGCTCGGCTGGCTGCTGGAGACGCTGGGTTACGCCCTCTTCCAGAGCTGGGACAGTGGCCGCAGCTGGCGGCTCGGCCCGACCTGCCTGGTCATCGAGCAGTCCCCGGCCCTCACCGCCGAACAGCACGACCGCCACCGCCCAGGACTGAACCACCTGGCGTTCCACGTCGAAGATGCCGCCACCGTCGAGACGCTGACTGCCGACGCCGCTCAGCACGGCTGGCACCTGATGTTCCCCGAGCGGCATCCATACGCCGGCGGCGCACAGCACTACGCCGCCTACCTGGAGAACGACGACGGCTTCGAAATCGAACTCGCCGCGATCAAGTCACCCGAACGAAACTGAGATCAACTGATCCACAGGTCTTGACGATTACTCCTCGGTTCTGTCCCCGCTGGTCATAGAGGATGTGGCTGACGACGGTGAGCGGATCGTGGTACGGGCGCGGACTCCGCAGGAGGCCGCGGTCTGTCCGGTGTGCGAGGCGTCGTCGGGGCGGGTGCACGGCTATCACTGGCGGATGGTGGCCGACGTGCCGGTCGATGACCGCCGGGTGGTGGTCTGGGTGCGGGTGCGGCGTCTGGTGTGCCCCACGCGCGGCTGCCGCCACACCTTCCGCGAGCAGGTACCCTGAGTTCTGGACCGATATCAGCGGCGAACCGTCCGCCTGACCGGGCAGATCAAGGCCGTGGTCAAGGAGTCAGCGGGCCGGGCGGGATGGCACTTGCTGGCCGTACTCGCGGTGGGCCTGTCTCGCCACACGGCCCTGCGCACGCTGCTGCGGATTCCGCTGCCCGTCGGGCGGGTGCCCCGTGTGATCGGCGTCGACGACTTCGCTCTGCGCCGGCGACACCGCTACGCCACCGTGATCATCAACGCCGAGACCCATGAGCGGATCGACGTGCTGCCCGACCGCACCGCCGACACGCTCGAGACGTGGCTGCGTGAGCATCCGGGCGTCGAGGTCGTATGCCGCGACGGCTCCGCCACCTACGCCGAGGCCATCCGTCGCGCTCTGCCCGACGCGGTGCAGGTCTCCGACCGGTGGCATCTGTGGCACAACCTGTGCGAAGCAGCCCTGAGCGAGGTCAAAGCGCACAGCACCTGCTGGGCCGCCGTGCTGGACGCACCCATCTACGACGGGCCCCGCGCCCAGACCACCCTCGAACGCTGGTACCAGGTCCACGGCCTGCTCGACCAGGGCGTGGGCCTGCTCGAATGCGTCCGCCGACTGCAACTGGCCCTGAACACCGTCAAACGCTACGCACGAGCCGACCGGCCCGAGCGGATGCTCCGCGTCCCCAAATACCGCGCCAGCCTCGTCGACCCCTACCGCGAGCACCTGCACAAACGCCGGGCCGAAGACGCCGGCATCCCCGCCCAGACCCTCTTCGAAGAGATCAAGGCTCTGGGTTTCACGGGCTGCCTGAATCTCCTGCACAAGTACATCAACCAAGGGCGCGCCGACGCCGACCGCAGCCATATCTCCCCGCGCCGGCTCGCCCGGATGCTGCTGACCAGGCCCGACAACCTCAAGGCTGAGCACCACGAACTCCTGGTAAAGCTCACCGCCGCCTGCCGTGAGATGACCCAACTAGCCGCAGGTATAAGGGGCTTCGCCCCGCTCCTTACGCCTCACACCGACAATGCCGACGCGCTCACGCGCTGGGCCGCCCAGGTCCGCGGCACCGACCTGCCCCACCTGCATGCCTTCACGGGAGGGCTGGAACGAGACCGCGACGCCGTCAACGCCGCACTCACGCTTCCGTACAGCAACGGCCCCACCGAGGGTGTCAACACCAACACCAACACCAACACCAAGCGGATTGCACGTCAGATGCACGGACGAGCAGGCTTCACCTTGCTTCGCCACCGCATCCTCCTCGGATAACCTCACGTTCCGCTACCGCCGAATGTGAGACAGGGCCGCTCACCGTACAGAACCCCACCCAATGTCAAGACACGACGGAGCGCTGGGGCACGGTGCCCGCGTCGGTCGGCGCGGAGCGGGTGGCGTACTGCGGTACGGGGGCGTCGTCGCGGTCGGTGTCGCGCACCAGTCCGTACCGTTCGCGGTCGGCGGAGTGCGGGGCCGGGGAAGTGGCGATGTCACCGGCTGTCTCCTGCCAGGACGAGGGCAGGACGTCGAGGTTGTAGTCGGCCTGCGTTTCGTTGAGGTGGAGTGTGACGCTGCCGTCGAGGTAGTAGTACTCGTTCTGCCACATCTGCTGGGCTCCCGGCGGCAGGATGATCAGTCCCTGCTGCCTGTTGCCCATCCAGGTGCCGCCGGCGGTCGCGCCCGGCTGGCGGTCGTCCATGCGGTGGCCGCCGCCCGAGGCCACGTGGAACAGCCTTCCTCTCAGTCCGGTCCACGAGGGCATGGTCAGCAGTCCGGAGCGCAGCCCGTACATCAGGTTCCAGTGGACGGTGAAGTAGCCCTTCCCGCGCAGGACCACCGTGTCCCCGCGGTGGACGAGCTGGTAGCCGTCCAGGTGCCTCTTGAGCCCCGTCATCGTCACCGTGGTCTGCGGGCGGTGGGGCAATGCCGCGGGCGGCCGGTCCGGCAGCGGCGCGCTGTCCACGGTGTCGACCACGGACCCGTAGCGCGGCCGGGGAGAGGGACGCGAGACGGCCGAGCCCAGTGCCGGTGCTGGCCGCGACGGTGATGCGGATGCGGATGCGGTGGGCGCGGGCGCCGGGCTGGGAGCCGTCGGGGCAGTGGCCGGACGCGCCGACGGGCTGGACCATGGGGCCGGGGCCGCGTACACGAGCGCGCCGCCCACGGCGAGCAGCGCGCTCACCGCCATCACGGCCTTCGTGGTGAGACTCGTCCCTGCGGTCCCTGCCGTGCCCGCCGTCGCCGAACCGCCGCCGCCGCCTGAAGTGGCCGCGGTGCCGGCGTGGCTGGGCGCCGCGGCGTGCGTTCCCGCAGACAGCCACGGGCGCCAGGCCAGCAGTGCCGCCGGCACGGGCAGGAGGGCCAGGGGCGCCAGCAGTCCTTCCGGGGGCAGCATGCCCTCCTCGCGGCGCACGCACCGCGGGCACTGCCGCACATGGCGGCCAAGGCGTTTGCGCCACAGGCCGCTGGGGGCCCCGTTCCAGTCCAGGGTCAGCCGGGTCAGTTCCCCGCATGTGGGCCTGGCCGCGAGGGTGCGGACGATGAGGCGGGAGGTGTGCAGGCGCTCCTTCATGCGTTGCACCCGCACAGCCGCTTGATGGCCGGTCATGTCCAGAGCGGAAGCGAGCTCGGCCCGGGCGAGCCGGCCGGCCGTCTCCAGCCACCACAGGGACAGCAGTTCCCGGTCGTCCTCGTCGAGCCAACGGGTTGCGCGCAAGGACTCCTCGCGCTGCTCTGACAGCCGCAGGTTGAGGATGACCCCCTCGGCGAAGTCGGCGGCCGGGTCGGGCCGGTGCTCGGCCGCGTCGAACGCCGCTCCCGTCGTCTCCCTCCTGCCGCTCCTGCGGATGTGGTCGCGGACCTCGTTCACGGTGATGGTGATCACCCAGGACTGGAACGCCTCCGGACGCTCCAGTCCCCCGATGCCGCGCAGGATGCGCAGCATCGTCTCCTGGACGATGTCATCGACGTCGTCGCGGTACGGGTGCGCACGCGCCGCGACGCTGTAGACCAGCGGAAGCGTCCGGGAGCTGAGCTCTTCCAGGGCGCCGCGTTCGCCAGCCCGAGCCGCGGCGACCACGTCGGCCGAGGGCGCGGCATGCCTTGGCATCGGGTCTCCCTTCGATCTGCCGCGCGTACGAAGCCCCGCTCGCGCTGACCGGGCCAAGTTGCGGGGGTCCTCGGGCAACCGCCGTCGGTATCACAGACACTGCGGCAGCGATGCCATCGTAAGGGGCGAGCTCTGACAGCCATGGGCGGGCCGGTGGAATCCGTGGCGGCCGGGGATCAGCGGGCGTGACGCCGGGCCCTACGCTGACGCGAGCGGCTGCGTACGAAGACGAAGACCGCGGCGACGCCGGCGAGAACGACGCCCGCCAGTCCTGTGACGGTCCACTGAGCACCCGACCTGCTGCCGGTGTCCGCCATGGTGCCGGTGGAGGCGCCCAGGGGCGTGGCCGATCGGCCGGTTCGGGCGGGGGAGGGTGTCGGTCCTGTCGCGGCGGAGGACGGGTGTGCAGCCTTGGCGGGCGCGCGAGCGGTGAGCACGGTGTGGGCGCCGGTCCGGCTGACGGAGAAGTGCGCCCTGCCGATGGCGAGACCGGTACCGGAGATTCTTGCGGTCGTCGAACCGACGGTCAGCTCGGGGGAGTTCCGGGAAAGAAGGATCTTCGCGCCTGTGACGACCTGTAGCCTGCGCAGGGTCGTGTCGCGTGCATTGCTGAGGTCCAGGACGGCCGAGGGACCGGTCAGTGCGACCGCGTCGGATGTCCGCAAAGAGGTCCCGGAGACGATCAGGCTGCCTTTGGCCACGGTGGTGGCGCCGGTGTAGGCGGCACTGGTGATGGTGGTGGCCGCGGCTCCGCTCTGCGTCACCGATCCGGCGCCGGTCACCGCCGGGAGGGAGGTGGGTGTCCTGGTATTGCGGAGCACGAGTGAACCGTTGTCGATCACTTTGTCGTGGGCTCCGCCGGTGTGGAGGCTTCCGTCGGCGCCCGCGGTTCCTGAGCCGAGATGAAGGGTCGCACCCCTGTCGATGGTGCTGGATCCGTCGTAGTACTGCGCTGCTGCGAAGGTAACGTCGTTGCCGCTGGTGCCGGCGATGACGATGTCCCCGGCGCCGGGAGCCCTGAGGGTGTCGTGATACGTGCCGCCGCCGATGGGCGCGCCCAGGGTTACGGGTCCGTTGTAGTCGAAGGTGAGCCGGGAGCGCTGCCGTCTGGCATGCAGGTTGATGTAGACCGTCTGCGCCGTGCCGGGCATGAAGATCTGGTGTGTGGTCCCGTCGCCCCACTGGACGTCTGCGCCTTCGATGTTGGTGCCGCGTTTGTTGAGTTTGTGGGCCACGGGTCGCCAGTTCAGTCTGGGGTCGCTCAGCGAGGGCGCCACCCTGTCGCCGCTGTCACTCCAGCTGTAGACGCCGGTGAGGATCACCTTGCTGCCCGGGCGGGAGTGCACGTTGACGTCGTTGCCGTACTCGTGGCTGTAGAAGCTCTGCCGCTGTACGACGGTGTGGTTGAGCGGAGTGTCGATGATCCATGAACCGCGGTTGACGACGGAGCGGGCGTTGGGCAGGTCGGCGACACAGGTGGTGCTCGCGAAGTTGACGCCCGTGCCGTTGTCGAAGATGCCGGAGAACGGGTTGGTGCCGCAGACCTGGAGTGTTCCCCACGTGTTCCGGGGCTGGGTGACCAGGCCGGAGCCGCTGATGATGCCCAGGTTGAACAGCCGGGTCAGCGACAGGCGCAGTGTGCCGTACACCCGGATGTTGTCCTGGTTCTGCTGGTAACCGGGCGTGTTGTACGGGAAGGACCCGATCAGGCCGGTCGTACCGCCGGTGCCGTACTGGAGGGTTGCCCCCGCGTCCACGGTGACCGCGGGCTCGTCGGGACTGCTGACCACGACGTAGGGGTGGTTGCCGCCCGGGATCCGGACACTCTGGTGCTGCCGAGAGTGCGGCAGGGTGAAGGTGCTGTCCTTCGCGAGGACCAGCGTGCCGGTACCGGACACGCGAAGGGTTCCCTCACCACTGATCACGCCGGTGTACGTGTGAGTTCCCTGCGGGACCCGTACGACCGCGTCGCCGGTCAGGACGACATCACGGTTCGCCAGGACGGCCGAGGTGATGTCGCCGTCTGCGGCGACTGCGCTGCCCACCGCGATCACCGGTGTGACGACTCCCGCGACGAGAGCCGACGCGAGGACAAGATGCCAAGATCGCTGCATTAGTCAGAATTCTTCCTGGAGTGCTGGTGATCCTTACGGACGTGAAGACTGGTGGCCGGCCACTGGGATCTCAGAAACCCGTAGAGGTCCTCCCTTCCGCTGCGCCGCCCATCCGGACCCGGCCGGCTCGAAGGAAGCCATGTGCTCGCCGCCCCCCTCTCAGGAAGGACGAGGCGTCAGCGGACACCCCAGCCTTCTCCAGTGGTTCCAGGGCTCGTCGCTGTTCGTGGACGGCGGCGAGCGAACAGGCCACGGACGGGATCACGAGGTCGAGTGCTGGTGCCCGGAACCACGAAGGTCTGCTCGTCGACCGGCCCGACACCTCCGCCTCACGCGTCTACTGGGCCTCAACCGCGAACATGACCCGCCGCCTCACCACACCCACCCCCGCCTGGCGCGACACCTCCAGGCGGCCGCGTGAACAGCACCGAACTCCTGGCCGCCCTCCAGGCCCAGCAGGACGAGGCCGCCGCCCAGGCCAGCGAACTACGCGACCGGATGGAGAATCTCAGCGCCGACCTCACCGGGACCGAAGCCCGTCTCACGGAGTCGGCCATCGCCCGGAAGGTAATCGCCGAACTCGGGCCGACCGGGCCCGAACCCGATCCGCCCGAACAGGCCACCGCCTACCAGGCCATCCTGAACGCCTTCAACCAGCACCCCGACCAGACATTCCGAGTCCGCGAACTGCACGAACTCCTCGGCATGCCAACCGACGACCCCGCCGTCAACGTCACCCGAAGCGCCTCGGACGCCCCACCCGCCAAGGCTTCCTCACCCAACCCGCGCGAGGCCACTACAAGAAACGGACTTAACGCCCTCTAATAAGACGCACCACTGACACCCACCCTGAAACGAAGCGGGCAGTCATCCAGCAGATGGTTGCCCGCTGGCCGACTGCCCTACCGCCTCGCTCCCAACGAGTATTCATCGTGATCGCCTCGCCTCTTCAGGTGGCCACGGATACTCTTTGGCTCCGCGTCTCCCAAGTGACCTCCTGTGGGGAGAATCTAAGGAGTGCGACGGCCGCTGGGAAGCGTGTGGGGAGAACGAACCGCGTAACGCCAGAGGAAGCCGAAGCCCCTGAAAGATGCGTTCTCGCAGGTCAGAGGTCCACCGAAGTCCATAACAGCAGGTCAGGGCGACCTGGTAGACAACTTCAAGGAGATCTCGTCTTACCACCGGCTTCGCGCATCACGCCCCATCCTCTGCGAGTCCCTCTCCAACTCCGGCCTCGCTCAGTTCACGACCAAGATCCGGACCATATACGGGCCAGAGCCCGCCGTCCCTGCTTCAAGGCTGGCATTCGTACTGGTCAGAGCCGTGTGCGCCGTGTACCACCAGCAGACGAAGAACCTTCTGGTGTCGTACTCGGCGAAGAAACTGGGCTTCTTCTAGACGCCAAAAAAGGGCGCCTGACCAGGCACTTGACCTGTCACGCGCCCTTCCCGGCGTGCATCCAAGGGCTTGCCGGGAAACACGTCGTGGCTTCCGACTCTGGGGCTCGTTGTTCTGGTATGGGGAGACCGGAGGGGATTGAGGCCGTTCTGGCGGCGAAGTTCCAGGTGCTGTTGCCGCATCTGGACGAGCGTCAGCGTCGGCTGGCCATAGGGGCGGAAGCGCTGTCGTTGGGGCATGGTGGGATCAGGCTCGTCGCCGCTGCGGCTGGGGTCCGGGAGGGCACGGTCTCACGTGGTGTGGTTGAACTGGACTCCGGACAGGCCCCGTTGGGGCGGGTACGTCATCCCGGCGGAGGGCGGAAGAAGGCGACCGACGTGGACCCAGGGCTGCGGCCGGCACTGCTGGCGCTGGTCGAGCCCGACCAGCGGGGCCATCCGATGTCACCGCTGCGGTGGACGACGAAGCCGACCCGGAAGCTCGCGGCGGAGCTGACCCGGCAGGGCCACCGAGTCTCCGCCGACACGGTCGCCGGCCTGCTCAGGGAGGAAGGCTTCAGCCTGCAGGCCAACGCCAAGACCATCGAAGGTGCTCAGCACGTTGACAGGGACGCCCAGTTCCACTACCTCAACGAGCAGGCACGGAACCACATGGACGCCGGCGACCCGGTGATCAGCGTGGACAGCAAGAAGAAGGAACTGGTCGGCGACTACAAGAACGCCGGACACGAATGGCAGCCCGCAGGGCAGCCTGTGAGGGTGAAGACGCACGACTTCCCCGGCCGGGCCGAGAAGGCGATTCCGTACGGAATCTACGACATGGCGGCGAACACCGGCTGGGTCAGCATCGGCACCGATCACGACACGGCGGCGTTCGCCGTCGCCTCGATCCGGCGCTGGTGACAGGCCCGCGGCGGGCACGACTACCCTCGCGCCCGCCGGCTGCTGATCACCGCCGACGGCGGCGGCTCCAACGGCCACCGCACTCGCGGCTGGAAGACCCAACTCGCCGTTCTCGCTGCCGAGACCGCCCTTGAGATCACGGTGTGTCACCTTCCGCCCGGCACTTCGAAGTGGAATTAGATCGAGCACCGGCTGTTCTCTCACATCACCATGAACTGGCGAGGTAGACCCCTGACCAGCCACGAAGTCATGCTCCAGACCATCGCCGCGACCACCAGCCGCAGCGGCCTGACGGTCCGGGCCGAACTCGACAGCGGTGAGTACCCCACCGGCATCCGCGTCAGCGATGACGAGATCGCCGCTCTGCCCATCGCCCGCCACCGCTTCCACGGCGACTGGAACTACAGCCTCCTCCCCCAGCGTCCGACGGACGCGGCGACCACGGCCGGCACACCGGACGAGACCCAGACAAAGAGACCGGCTCGCCTCACGCGGCGTTCGCTCCAGGACCTGGAACTGACCGGGATGACCCGCCGGCAGCTCAACGAACTCATCGACGTGTTGACTCCAGCGATGGAGGTCCAACGCGAGCAAGTGCTCCGCACACGTCGAGGCCATGAGCGCCTGGTGGCCCCTGGCACAGGCGCCAAAGCCAAGCTCACCTCAGCCGACCGGGTCCTGGTTACCGTGCTCCACCTGCGAAAACTCGCGACCATGGACCTCCTGGGCCAGCTCTTCGATACCACCGCCATGACCGTCAGCCGCGCAGCGAAGGACGTCCGCCCGCTCCTGGAAGCCCACGGAATTCACATCTCTGCCTCGACCGCCTGCTTCCGCACACCAGCTGACATTGCGAGGTTCCTCGACCCCGACAAAAACAAGATCAAACCAACGTGTTGGTTCCCGGCAAGCCCGGGAACGGGACGGAAGGCCGGGGACACTTCGAGAGGGCTGTCCGGTTGCTGCTGCGGCCGGTTCAGGCTGTCTTGACCGCGGCGACGGCGTCGGTGAGCGGCGTGCTCGGGCGTCCGATGAGTCGTTCCAGGTCGGGGCTGGTGGTGACAAAATCGCCGCGGCTGATGCCGAGGTCGGAGTCGACCAGGAGAGCGGCGAACGGCGCGGGCAGTCCGGCGCTGAGCAGCATCTCGGTGTACGCGTCGGCGGGCAGGTTCTGATAGGTCACCGGCTTGCCGCTCTGGGCGGCGACCTCGGCGGCGAATTCGGTCATGGTGAAGGGGGTGCCGCCCAGTTCGTACACGGTGCCGTCATGACCGTCGCTGGTGAGGACGACGGCCGCGGCAGCAGCGAAGTCGGCACGGGTGGCGCCGGAGATCCGGCCGTCGCCCGCCGAGCCGGCGATCGAACCGAACTGGAACGCGGTGGCCAGGTTCTCGGTGTTGTTCTCGATGTACCAGCCGTTGCGCAGGAAGACGTACGGCAGGCCGGACGCACGGATCAGCGCCTCCGTGGTCCTGTGCTCCTCGGCGAGCTTCGTGCCGTTGGTGTCGGCGTTGAGGGCGCTGGTGTACGCGATCTGGGCGACACCGGCGTCCACCGCGGCCTGCACGACGTTCTTGTGCTGCGCTTGGCGCTGGCCGACCTCTCTGGAGGAGATCATCAGAAGTTTGTCTGTGCCGGCGAACGCCGCGGCGAGGGTCTCGGGCCGGGTGTAGTCGGCCTCGCGCACCTGGACGCCGCGGTCGGCGAGGTCGGCGGCCTTGGCCGGGTTGCGTACGGCGGCCACGATCTGGCCGGCGGGCACGCCGCGCTGCAGCAGATCCTCGACGACGAGGCGGCCCAGGTGCCCGGTGGCGGCAGTAACAATGATCATTTTTGGTTCTCCCGATGTCGGTTGGCGAAGTCGTGCCCGCTCCGAGAACGCATGGCCCCCGACGGCCTTTCTGTCGCCCGCCACCCGCTGGACACACGCCTCCGATCGTTGGCTGTCAATCGCAGCTGAACTCCGCAGTGGCGAAGTCCAGTTGCAGCGAGTTCCTCGGCGACGGCCGTAACCGCCGGCAGGTCGATGTCGGCGAGTGCCACGCGAGCTCCCGCCTCGTAAAGGCTTGGGCTTCTCTCCGCCCGGCACCCCCTGTCATCCGCACTGGCCGGTGTGCCGCCTTCGGCCGACGGGTCCGGCCTTGTATGTGCGGGGCCCGGCGCGGTCAGTCCGTGGTGAAGATGGACAGAATCTCAGCGGGGTAGCGGCCACCTGCTGAGCCGTGGGGAAGGATCTCGGTGATGCTGGCCAGATCGGCGGCGGAGAGCTGGACGTCGACGGCGCCGGCGTTCTCCTCGAGGCGCTTGGTGCTGCGGGTGCCGGGAATGGGTGCGATGTCCTCGCCCTGGGCGAGCAGCCAGGCCAGCGCGAGCTGGGCGGTCGAGATGCCCTTGGTGTCGGCCAGACTCTTGAGCTGTTCGATGGCGCGCACGTTGTACGTGTAGTTCTCGCCCTGCCAGCGTTCGTCCCGGCTGCGCGCGTCGTCCGCGGGGTACTCGCTCGCGGGCTTGACGGCGCCGGTCAGGAAACCGCGGCCGAGCGGGGAGTAGGGCACCAGGCCGATCCCGAGTTCCCGCAGAACGGGAAGGATTGTCTCCTCGACCTCCCGCTCGAAGAGCGAGTACTCGTACTGGAGCACGGAGACCGGTGTGACGGCGTGGGCCCGGCGGATGTACTGGGGGCCGACGTTGCTCAGGCCGAAGTACTTCACCTTGCCCTCGGCGATCAGTTCGCCGGCCGCGCCGGCAACCTCCTCGACCGGAACGTCGGGGTCGGAGATGTGCTGGTAGAAGAGGTCGATGTGGTCGCTCTGCAGGTAGCGCAGGCTGTTCTCGGCGACCTTGCGGATGTTTTCCGGGCGGCTGTTGAAGCCGGGGCTGTGCGGCGGGGCGGTCATGTCGAAGCCGAACTTGGTGGCGAGGACCACCTCGTCGCGGAAGTTCTTGACTGCCTCGCCCAGGAGGATCTCGTTGCTGCCGGCGCCGTAGAGCTCGGCGGTGTCGAAGAAGTCGATCCCGAGTTCATGGGCGCGGCGGATGGTCGCGATGCTCTCGTCGTCGTTCGAGGCGCCGTAGTACATGGACATGCCCATGGTCCCCAGGCCAAGCGCCGATACGCGCAGACCCTGAGAGCCCAGATTGCGGTGCTGCATGAGTTCACTTCCTCAGTGGTTCACCGGCTCCACCTAAAAAGGCCAAACCGAACTGTTCCGTTTGACTGTACCGCCGATGGCCCGCGATGCCAAACCAAACAGTTCGGTGCTCTATCCTGGGGCTATGTCCCCATCCCGCGACTCCGGCCAGACAGCACCGCCCGCCCCCGCCAGCGACACCACGCGCGAGCGCGTTCTTACCGCTGCCATGGAGGAGTTCGCCCGCCACGGCATCGCCGGCGCCCGCGTGGACCGCATCGCCAAACTCGCCAAGACGAGCAAAGAACGCGTCTACGCCTACTTCCGCGGCAAAGACGCGCTCTACGCCGACGTCGCCGCACGGGAGCACGCAGTCATCGCCGAGGCCACCCAGCTGGACCCTTCCGACCTCCCTGGCTATGCGGGCCGCCTGTTCGACTACTTCGTCGCCCGTCCGGACCACCACCGCCTGATCACCTGGGGCCGTCTCGAACTGCCGGGCACCGCAACCCCTGCCGACGAGCACGCCCAGGCATTGCTCGCCCACAAAATCGACCAGCTCCGACAGGCACAACAGGCAGGACGGCTCGACCCCGCCTGGGACCCGGCCGACGTCCTCGCCCTGGTCAACCAGCTCGCCACGACCTGGGCGGCACAGCCCGAACACCTCGAGGCCGCCGCCGCACACGCTGTGGACCCCACCACCGCCGCCCGCCGCGCCGCGGTGGTGACCGCTGTCGAGCGGCTTTTCCCCCGAGCGCGGTGAGGCCCCGGACCGGCGGCAGCCCTGCCCGAACCTTCGCGTAACGGCGCCGTCCGCCCTTGCCCCTCACCTCTCCCTACGAGCCCGCAGAGCGGCCCACTGGCGCAGACGCTCGGCGATCTGGGCTTCGTAGCCGTTGCGGGTGGGTTCGTAGTACGTCTCGCGGCTCATGTCCTCGGGAAAGTAGTCGGCGCCGGAGAAGCCGTCAGCGGTGTCGGGGTCGTACTGATAGCCCTTGCCGTAGCCGAGGTCCTTCATCAGCCGGGTCGGAGCGTTGAGGATGTGGGCGGGCGGCATGAGCGAGCCTGTGCGTCGGGCGGAGCGGTGGGCGGCGTTGAAACCGCGGTAGACGGCGATGGATTTGGGGGCGGTGGCGAGGTAGACGACCGCTTGGGCGATCGCCAACTCGCCCTCGGGGGAACCGAGTCGCTCGTACACGTCCCAGGCAGCGAGCGTCTGCTGGACGGCGTGCGGGTCGGCCATGCCGATGTCCTCGTTCGCAAAGCGGGTCAAGCGGCGAGCGATGAACAGCGGATCCTCGCCGCCGTCGAGCATGCGGGCCAGCCAGTACAGGGCCGCGTCCGGGTCGGAGCCGCGCATCGACTTGTGGAGGGCGGAGATCAGGTTGTAGTGGCCTTCCTGTGCCTTGTCGTACAGCGGGGCGCGCTGCTGGATGTGGTGGGCGAGCGCGGTGGTGTCCAGGAGGGACTCGGGAGTGGGGAGGGTGTGGAGCTGTTCGGCCATGTTGAGCAGGTAGCGGCCGTCACCGTCGGCCATGGCGATCAGGGCGTCGCGAGCGTCGTCGTCCACGGGCAGTGGGTGGCCGATGAGATTCTCGGCGCGGTCGAGCAGGGTGGACAGGGCTCTCTCGTCGAGGCGTTTGAGGATGAGGACCTGGGTGCGGGAGAGCAGGGCGCCGTTGAGTTCGAAGCTCGGGTTCTCGGTGGTGGCGCCGATCAGGGTGATCGTGCCGTCCTCGACGTAGGGCAGGAAGCTGTCCTGCTGAGCCCGGTTGAAGCGGTGGATCTCGTCGACGAACAGCAGCGTGCCCTGCCCGACGGTGCGTCGGCTGCGGGCGGCGGCGAACACCTTGCGCAGTTCGGCCACGCCGGAGAAGGTGGCCGACACCGGTGCGAAGGCGAGGCCGGCGGCGTCGGCGAGGAGCCGGGCAATGGTCGTCTTGCCGACGCCGGGCGGCCCCCACAGGATCGCGGAGCTGAGGCGGCGCTGTGCGAGCAAGCGGCCCAGTGGGGCGTCCGGGGCCAAGAGGTGGTCCTGTCCGACGACGTCCGCAAGGCGGTTGGGGCGTAGGCGGTCGGCCAGCGGGCGGGGCGGCTCGTCGTCGAACAGCGGCAGGGTCGGTTCGGTCGGTTCCATCGGTCTTCCGGGTCGTGGGGCGAGGTCACGGGGTTGCGGGGCCAGGCGTCGGCTGCAGACGCCCGGGAGCGTCGTCCGCTCGGTGTACAGCGGGCCTCACGGTGACGAAGCCGGTCACGGCCGCGTCGGCCGCGTCCAGGACGGTGGCTCCGTTGCCGATCGTGTCGTACACCACCTGGGCTGTAGCGTCCTCGACGCCGGAGTAGCGGGAGATGCCTGCGGTCAGTTTGCTGGTCTGGCAGTCCGCCCACACCGCTCGGGGTGAAGGCGCGCTCCTGGGTGCCCGCCAGGCCGAGCGACAGGACGCGCTTGCCTGTGAGCCGAGACGTGAACGTGCGCATGCAGTAGGCGAAGCCGTCGTTCCGGACCCGGTCGACCCAGCCTCTGCGGAAGGAGGGAAGGCCGTACCACCAGACAGGAGAGACCATGACGATCTCGTCGGCGGCCTCGATGCGCCGCGTAAGTGCGCGGACCTCGGGCGAGTAGACCTTCCCGGACTCGTCGAAGTCGCGTTCGTCCTCGGGTGTCACGCGGGGGTCGAAGCCCTCCGTATGCAGGTCGCGGACATCGACAGTGCCGTCGTCGGCCTCCAGGCGTTCGCCCGCCCGGGCCGCGACCTGCGCGGAGAGGAACGAGCTGCACGGATGGGCGATGACGAGCATGGTGTGCACGGTGATTCCTGTCGGCTGAAGGCGCGGCTGGTTCGCACCGGCGGGAAGGTGCTCGGGGATTCAGGCGCCGGCCCGCTGCGATCCTGGGGGCCTGGGCGGGCGCTTGTCGTGGGGCAGACGGTCGACGACCATGTCGTAGGAGTGCCCGACCGCTTCGTCGACCAGGCGCTTGGTGATCCCTTGTCCTGGACCGACCGAGATCCAGTGCTTCTTGTCGAGGTAGCGGCCCGGGGTGATCGAGGCGTAGCCGCGCTCCAGTGACCGCGCGTGCTCAGGCTCGCACTTGACCGTGATGATCTGGTCGTCCGGGTCGTCGGTGACGATCAGGAACACCTTGCCGGCGACCTTGTACACGTCGAGCCCCGGGGTGAAGGGGTAACCGTGGCTGACGCCCGGGAGGGCCAGGGCCGCCTGGCGGGCGGTGTCCTGAAGCCGGTCACCGGCCGCGCTCACCGGGCCGCCCGCGTGCCGGTGCCGTAGGTGTGAGGGTCGACGGGCTGCTCGGCCTTGGGCAGGTGGGCGACGACGAGCCGGTAGGAGTCGGTGACGAGTTCCCTGACGAGTTCCTCGTCGACGCCTTCTCCGCTCTCCAGGGTGATCCAGTGCTTCTTGTTCATGTGGTAGCCGGGGGTGATGTGGCTGTACTGCTCCCGCAGGGCATGGGCTTCACCGGGGTCCGCCTTGAGGATCACGACGGGCCGCCCCCGGACTTCGGTCATCAGTATGAACACCTTGCCGCGCACCTTGAAGACCTCCCAGTCGGGGCCGAAAGGGTGCTCCAGCCGGGCTCCTGGGAGTTCCTCCGCGCAGTCGGCGGCGGACTTGTGCAGGACCGATCCGTTCATGGGGCGTTGCCTTCCTCACGTGGTGACGGACTGTGGCATCGAGGAATGTGGAGGCGCGCCGCGCGGACGCGGTGGCTCGTCCCATCCTTCCGCCGCAGCCGACCGGAAGGGCGGTAGGCTGCGGACACGTGATGGTCGATAAGGGACACCCTGACCCGAGTGGAAGCGCGGCCGGTCCGGCTGCGGTTCCGCTGTTCGGTTTCCAGCCCCCGGTCGGTACCCCGTACGGCCTTGAGGTGAGTACCGTCGAGGACTTCTTCGCCCAGCACGACGACTGGCCGTGGAACCCGCCCCGTCCGGGCCGCGCCACCTTCCACTACCTCATCGCCGTCACCGAGGGCGAGCTGCTGCACGACGTCGACCACGTCACGCGGACCGTCACCCCCGGCCAGTGGCTGTGGGTGCGTCCCGGGCACGCGCAGTGCTGGCATCCGCCCGGCGCGGCCCACGGCCCGTTCATCCTGTTCGAACCGGATGTGCTGCGGCCCGACCTCGCCCGTCTCCTGGCCCCGCTCACCGCGCACGAGGCCCCTGCCGTGCTGACTCCGGCTCCCGACGACGCCGCCTGGCTCCAGCAGACGGCCCTCCAACTCCTGGACGAACACCGCGCACTGGGACGCCGCCCCCTCGACATCCACCACGCCCTACGGCGCAGCCTGCTCGAATCACTGCTGCTGCGCCTGGCCAACTCCCCAGGCATCGCCCTCGACGGCACGGCCACGGCCGGCACCGGCCGCGCCGACAGGTACGGACGCTTCCTCGACGCCCTGGAGCTGCACTTTCGCGAACTGCACCACGCCGCGGACTACGCCGAGTTGCTCGGCTGCTCGGTCCGCACCCTCAGCCGCACCGCCCGGGACGCCACCGGCAAGGGAGTACGCGAACTCATCGACGACCGGCGCCTCCTGGAAGCCCGGCGCCTCCTGGAAGCTGCCCGGTGGGATGCCCGGGCCGTGGCCGTCCACCTCGGCTTCACCGACGCCGCGAACTTCGGCCGCTTCTTCCGCGACCGCACCGGCCTCACCCCGGCCGCCTACGCGGCCCACGAAGCGAGGACCGACGCTTGACGGAAACGCGGCGAACGCCCCTTGCCCGTCAGGAGGCAATGGCTGTCTTCGCAGTCTGCGCGTTGTCGCACCGCTCACCTGTCAAGAGCCCGCCGGATGAACTCCTCACGGGTCGCGCTGGAAGCGCGCGACACAGCCGCATGATCCACCGTCATGTCGAACCCGTGGAAGCCCCCGCCCCACATGTGCAGATCGACGCTCACTCCCGCCTCGGACAGGCGGCCGGCGTAGCTCAGGATCTCGTCGCGGAACCCCTCGGCCGAGCCGGTGTCGATGTAGGTGCGCGGCAGCCGGCTGAGGTCCTCGGCGCGGGCCGGCGCGGCGTACTGCGACACGTCCGGGCCGCCGCGCCGCTCGCCCAGTACGGAGGTCCACGCGTACAGGTTGCTGTGGCAGTCCCATACGCCTCCGCGGTCCACCATGCGACTGCTGTGCGTCTCGAAGCGGTCGTCGAGCATGGGGCAGATCAGGATCTGGTGGCTGAGCGAGGGAAAGGCGCGGTCGCGGGCGAGCAGCGCGGTCCCCGCCGCGAGGCCGCCGCCACTGACTCCGGCGATCATGAGGCGCTCGGGGTCGGTGCCGAGCTCGGCCGCGTTCTTCGCCATCCACACCAGCCCCGCGTAGCAGTCCTCGACCGGCGCGGGATCGGGGTGATCCAGCGCCAGTCGGTACTCGACCGACACGACGACCGCCGTCCCCTCGATCACATGGGTAGGAGATGACTCACGTGGTCCCGGCCTCCCCCCATGATCATCCCGCCCCCGTGGAGGCTGAGGATGCCTCCCTTGTGACCTCGGTCCTCGACGGGGCTGAGGATCAGCAGAGTGATGTCCGGCGCGCCTTCTGGCCCCGGTACCTGGCGTGTTTCCACCCGCACGTTGCCGCCCGCCGTCAGAGCCTCCGAATCCAACGCAGGTGAACCCGCGGCGATCTGCCCTCGGATCTCTGGCAGCGTCTCGTCCGACAGGGCCGGAAAGACGGCCCCCCGCGCCTCCTCGACGGGCGCGAGTTCCGGATCCAACGGGGGCCGGATGGTCGTGGCACCGAAGAAGTCTGCTGCTGTCTGGTCCGCCATCTGTTCTCTCCTTCGGAAGCGACGGAGAGCGGCGACACTCACCACCGGGTTGAGGCACTCACTGCGCACGATGTGTTGATCGAGGAGATCGAGTCGACGTGTGCGATGACCCTGTCGCGTCCCGCGATCAGTTCTCAGTCGTCCAGGACGACGACGTGCTTGCCCGGCGTGGTGCCGGATTCGAGGTCGGCCTGGGCGTCACGGACCTGTTCCAGGCCGTGGTAGACCTTCGCGACCGGAACCTTGAGACGCCCTTCGGCGATGGCCTGGAGCTGGTGGGCGAAGACGTCGGCCGGGAGG
Organism: Streptomyces sp. NPDC005423; assembly: GCF_040606415.1. Lineage (NCBI taxonomy): Bacteria > Bacillati > Actinomycetota > Actinomycetes > Kitasatosporales > Streptomycetaceae > Streptomyces > Streptomyces sp. NPDC005423. Next base: position 63,423 of record NZ_JBEXET010000043.1, read on the forward strand.
TCGCCGGCCTCGCCCGCGTAGCTGGTCAGCCGCACCCCGCTGGGGATCATGAACGGGGTGAAGTCGGGGATGGTCCACGCGCCGCCCAGGGCGCCGGTGAAGCAGACGGTGCCGTGCACGCGCACGCATCCGAAGGTGTCCGGCAGGGCTGTGCAACCCACCAGTTCCAGCGCGGCGTCCACGCCCTGCGGTACGAGGTCCTGGACCTTCTCGGCGATGTGTCCGTTGTCCTCGATGGGATGGTCGACGCCCATGGCCCGCAGTTCGTCGGCACGCCCGGCGTGACGCGTGGTGGAGATGACGGTGGCGCCGATGTCCTTGGCCATCGCCGCCGCGCTCAGTCCGACCGTGGAGGTGCCGCCGCGGATCAGCAGCGTCTGTCCGGTCTTGAGGTCCAGGCCGCGGGTCAGGGACCCGTAGGCGGTCTGGAACATCTCGGGCAGGGCGCCGACCACGTCCCACGGCAGGCTGGTCTCGAACGGGATGACCTGCGCCGCGGGGACGGTCACGTACTGGGCGTACGCGCCGTCGTAGGAGCGGCCCATGTTGCCCATCATCGTGGCCACCTGCTGTCCCGGCCGCAGTCCACTGTTCTCGTCGACCTCATCGACCAGGCCGACGCCCTCGATGCCGGGGATGCGCGGGTAAGTGACCACCGCGTCCGACTCTCCCTTGCGGGTGGTGACCTCGGACTCGTTGACACCGAACGCCTTCACCCTGATCCGCACCCAGCCGGGCTTGCGTTCCGGCACCGGCAGATCCTTGATCTGAAGTGCGTCCAGGCCGCCGGGCCGGGTGACGACGACGGCCCGCATCGTCGCCGGTCCGGCGTCGCCGACTGCTGTCGGTTGGCTCATACCAAATTCCTCACTCTGTTTCGCCCTTTGGTGCGCTATCCCGAATGGCGTCCCGCCAGCTGTCAGGGACGGTCGATGCCCTCCCACAGGCCGATGGCCTGCTGGTAGTGGGCGGTGGGCTCGAAAGGCGGGTTGCCGACGGTTTCCGAGGTGGGTCTGTCCGTGACGGCGGGCCCCAGACGGGAGTGCTCGCCGGTGGCGAAGTCGAGCACGATGTCGCGGATCCGTGTATCACGCTCGGCCTGTTCGGCGCTGCGGCCGGGCTGTTCCTGGCCGACCAGGGCGTACATCTCGGTGCCGTGCACCGCGGGCGCGTCCTCGGCGGGCCCGATCAGAAGGAGATGGGCGTTGCCGCCCGCGGCGGCGTGGGCCAGGGCGCCGCGGGCGGCCGGGAGCGCGAAGAGGTAGTCCGCCATGACCGCGGCGCGGACCTCGGCCGGGGTACGGCCGCCCTGGTCGTAGGCGTCGACGATCTTCTTCGCGCGGGAGCGGGAAATACGCCACCCTTCGACCTCGTCGACGACGCGGTCCAGGGTGTGCGGGTTGAAGCGGTCGAGGTCGTTCGCCACCCACCAGCCCATGTCGTCGCTGGCCATGCTCAGCAGGATGTCGACGTCGCGGTGCGCGCCCGAGGCGAGGACGTCCATGGGGTGGGCGTGCACCACCGCGCCGGGCTGCCCGAGGTCCAGGACGACGCCGGTGGCCTTGTTGTCCACCCCGCCGCGGACTCCGAGGTCCGTCGGAGCGACCTTGTGCAGGGCGTCCCTCAGGGAGAGCGGGTCGAGGTCCAGCAGCTTCTCCGGGTTGTCCGCTACGCCGAGTTCGGTGACGAACAAGTGCGCGAGTTCCTCGGCCCACCAGGCCGGGACGCTACGAGCGGGCCCGCCTGAGAACCCGGCCAGTCGCCGGTACAGGCCGTCGGCGGAGGAGGCGCCGAGGAGACCGAAGGTGGAGTAGGCGCCGGCGCTGTGGCCGTGGACCGTGACCTGGTCGGGGTCGCCGCCGAAGTGGGCGATGTTCCGCTTGACCCAGGTCAGCGCGGCGATGATGTCCTGGAGGAAGAGGTTGCTGGCCTCGGCGAACGGCCCGCCGTATTGCGAGAGCGAGAGCGCCCCCAGTGCGCCAAGCCGGTAGTTGACCGACACGCCCACCACTCTCCCCGTCGCGGCGAGACCGGAGGCGTTGGAGGTGATCTGGGTGTTCGCGCCGTACTCGAATCCGCCGCCGTGGATGTACACGGTCACCGGGAGCGCCGTGTCGGCCGGCTGCTCGGGGGCCCACACGTTCAGATTCAGGCAGTCCTCGCCCATCCCGCTGTCCGCTTCGAGCCAGTCACCGCTGTCGGGCTGGATCGCGACGATGCCCTTCCGGTCGTACGGGAGACTCGGATCGAAATCCGCGACCACGGGGCGGCTATACCGCTCGGCGGTGGCGTATGGGATCCCCCACCAGGACCGCACCCCTGGTGCGGTCGGAGCATTGGGAGTGGTAGCAGTCATGACATGTCCTTCCAGCGCGGTTCGGGCGTTCGCGCGGTGCTTCGGCGGCTGGTCGCTCGCGGTGACGTCTCCCATCGTTTCCCGGGATCCGACAAAACGCCTGGCGGGCAGCGGTCACCCTGTGGTCATCAGGTGACACTTCGGCAACAAGATCTCGTTGCAGGCCATGAGCTTCTGCTACATGACCGACGGCCGGATCGTCGGCGAACGGGGTCAGCCTGACCTCCCGCAAGAGGCCGGTCTCTTCTTCTTGATCCGGTGTCTTCGCGCGAACAGCGCCCGCTGCGATGAGAGCCGTACTCCCCGTCACCGGGACTCGTAGGGGCGCGGCTTTGCGGCTGCTGAGGCGGTCGAGGGAGATCGGGGGTTGAGGAACATCCATGTCAGATCGTGCGCTGACGAGTTGGTGCGTGATTGCGGGTGAGGCGTCGTGCCTGGCCGGTGGCATGATCCAGGTGTGGCGATCATGGTCAATCGGGCGGTACTGACGCATCGGCTGTTCACGGGGATCTCTCGGCGTCATCTCGCGCTCCTGGTCGAGGAGTTGGCGCTGCCGTGACAGGCCGGGCTTGAGGGCCGCCGTCATGCTGCACGAGGTGGAGCCAGGAAGCGGGCTGCGGGTGCCGGCGCCCGTCACCAGTTGGTGTTCGTCGACCGGCTGGTGGCCACGCTGATCCATCCGCGGCACGACCTGCCGCACTCGGTGCTGGGCCTGCTGTTCGGCGTCGACCGCTCCACCATCACCCGTGCGATCGCAGAAGTACGCGCGCTCCTGACCGAGCGGGGGTGCGCGGTCCCCGACCGTCCCGGCCTGAGATGACGGACTCTGACCGATGTGTTCGCCTACGCCCAGGCCGAAGGCATCGAGCTGCGCCTGGACGCAACCGAGATCCAGGTCCGCCGTCCACCGGCCGGACGTGGCGGCCGGCGCGCGTTCGTCTCGGGCAAGAAGAAGCAGAACACGATGAAGGCCACCGTCATCGCCGACTGGCGTGGCCGCACGTTGTGGAGCGATGCCTTGCGGCCTGGACGTACGCACGACGCCACGGCTGCCCGCAACGAGGGCATCGCCGTGTGCTTCCGGCACTTCCCCGATGTCGAGGTCCTCTTGGACGACGGCTATCTCGGCCTGAGCCGCGACCACCGCGGGCAAGCGATCACACCGCCCAGAAAGCCGCGGCCGGGAGCACTGCCCGGCAGAGTTGAACAGTGGGAACGCGACCGCCCCTGGCACTCCTCCGACCGGATCACCGTCGAACACGCCCTCGCCGACCACAAACGCTGGACCCACCGACGCGACCGCCTGCCCGACACCTACCGCGCTATCGCCGGCCTCGTCTCCGACCGCACCGCTCAAGCCCGAACAGCGGTCCTCCAACGGACCAGCACTCGAACCGCTCGCCACCGGACTGGCCGCCGCCAGGATCACCTACGAGCAACTAGCCCGGATCAGGGGCCACTTGGACTCGATGCGGGAGGCGAGCGACGACGTGGAGCGGCTCAACGTCCATGACGCGGCCTTCCACCGCTCGGTCGTTTCGGCCACCGGCAACGAGAGCCTGCTCGCCCTGATCGAGGGCATCTCGGGGCCGTACGCTGCGCGCCCGGTTCCGGCGCGCCCAGTGGGACGACCAGTCCGCCGGGCGGACCCTCGCCAAAGCACGAGGCGATCTGCAACGCCCTCGTCACCAGCGACGTCGCGGTGAGCCAGGCCGCGGCCCTGCTGCGCGTCAGCAACACCGGGCACTGGCTCCGCGAGCACTTGCGATCGAACACCGCACCGGCATAGCGAACTGGGGCCGGTTCCCAGCCGGGCCCGGCGCCGCGCCTGGCCGAGCCCGTTAGTTCATCAGGCGCCACTGCTGGTTGGCGCCGCCCGTGCAGGTCCACAGCTGGACCTTCGTCCCGTTGCCGGTTGCCTGGCCGTCGGCGTCCAGGCAGAGTCCCGACTGTGCCGCTGTGATCGTGCCGTCGGCATTGACGTTCCACTGCTGGTCCGCCTGCCCGCTGCAGTCCCAGATCGCGGCCGGGGTGCCGCTGCCCGCGGACTGGCCCACGCCCAGGCACTGGTTGCTGTAGACCATGAGTTGCCTGGCGGCGGTATGGGTCCACCGCTGGTTGGAGCCGCCGTTGCAGTCCCACAGCTGTGCCTGGGTGCCGTTGGCGGTGGTGGAGTTGTTGATGTCGAGGCAGCGCCCGGACTGCTGGCCGACGATCTCCTGGCTGCCGGACGGCGGGGGCGGTGGTGTGCTGGAGCCGAACTGGGTGAAGAACTGCCACACCGCGGCCGACGTCCAGGTGCGCCAGCCGTCACCGGTGGAACCGTCTATGGGGCCGGGGTCGTGGCCCGCTCCGTCGAACGCCGCCCACACGACGGGGTAGCCGGACCGGCATCCGGAGTAGGTGGTGATGATGTGGGTCAGGCTTCCGTAAGCCGGTTCGGGCGGGTTCTGCGGGGTGCAGCCGTTCGTCCGGACGAAGGTGTCGCGCAGGTCCCGTCCCGACTGGATGGGCAGCACGTTGTCCCTGAGGCCGTGCAGGCCCATGTAGGCGATGGGCTGGGTGCCGCCGTTGCAGCCGCTCAGGTTCGCGCCGGAGTAGACCGCGATCGCGCGGAAGACGCTTGCCCGTGCGCAGGCGAGGGCGTAGGACATCGCACCGCCGTAGCTGAAGCCCGCAGAGAACACCTGGGTGGTGTCGACGCACAGGCCTGCTTCGATCTGGCTGACCATCGCGTCGACGAAGGCCACGTCCTGACCGCCGGAATTGGCCCAGCCGTTGCCTATGCCCTGAGGGGCGACGAAGATCGTGCTGCTGTTCGCGTTGTCCGCGAGGCGCCGCAGGCCGTAGTAGGACCAGTTGTATCCGTCGGTTCCGCCGGAGTCGACGTCGCCCGCCGTGCCGCCGCGCCAGTGGAAGCCGAAGATCAGCCGGTAGGGGTGGTTGGTGTCGTAGCCGGCGGGGATCCGGAGGATATAGCTGCGAGTCTGCCCACCGCTCTGGATGGTGTGGTTGCCACTCGTCAGGGCCGGGGCCTTGCCGCAGCCGGCCGTCGACCCGGCGGCCGCGGTGACCGACGGGGGTGCGGCGGCGCTCCTGCCGAACGAGGTGCCGGCAGCTGACAGGACGAGAAGCATCGCCGCCACGACGGGCAGTAAGAGCGGTTTGTGTTTCATGCACTCCTTCTTCCGGTCTCGAGGGATGACTGTGTGCGTCGGCTCCCGACGTGGTTCACACGCCGGTGATCGTCCATTGGTTGTTGGTGCTGGAGTTCGGTGTCCACAACACCGTGGTCGACCCCACCGCGGTACTGCCGCTGCCGTCCAGGGCCGTGCCGGTGCCACGGTTGATGATCTGGTAGCGGTTGTCGCCGAGGCTGTTCAGCGACCACTGCTGGTTGTTGCCGCCGTTCCACGCCTCCTGCCGGGCGGGTGCGCCGTTGGCGGAGTTGCCCCAGCTGTCGGCGGCCATGCCGTTGGCGCGGTTCATGATGCGGTGGTAGCCGTTGCCGAGGTCGACGAGCTGCCATTGCAGGTTGGCGCTTCCGTCGTAGTTCCACTGCTTGAGGTTGGAGCTGGAGGCGACGTTGCCCCCGCTGTCGAGCACCAGGCCGCTGGTCACGTTGGCGATCTTCACCCAGGTCGTGGAGCCGCCCGGTGCGCCGACGACGGGGATGTCACCCGAGAAGGTGAGCTTGACCGTGTACGCCAGGGCGGTGAACGGCGGGTTCGTCGAGGGCATGGTCAGGTGCAGGCCGGAGGCGTCCTGGGTCGGTGCGGGCAGGTTGACGTAGGTACCGGCGGCGTTGTTCAGCAGTTGGGCGCCGGTCAGGCTGCTGAGGTTGATCTGGTTGGAGTTCAGCGTGGTGATGGTCGTGGTCGCCCCCTGCCAGCCCAGCGTGGTGGCGTAGAGGACCTTGTTGTCCTGACTGCGGGTGAAGCGGACGTCCTGCGGTCTGCCTGCCACCGGCCCACTGAAGGAGCCTCCGCCCATCTTGGTGGGGCCCTCGCCGTAGGCGGACCAGGAGCGGGTGCCGTAGACCGCCTCTCCGAAGCGGCCGAGCCAGTCCCCCATGGCGAGCAGGATCGACTGCTGTCCGGAGGGGACGGTGCCGTCGGCCATCGGGGCGATGTTCAGCAGCATGGTGCCGCCCTTGCTGACCCGGTCGATCAGCGAGTGCAGCAGCGCCTGCGTCGTGTAGTAGCCGATGCCCACCGTGTAGCACCAGCTGGAGGAGGAGATGCTGTCGTCGGTCAGCCAGTAGGGCGTGAGCAATCCTGCCGGGCCGCCGCGCTCGAAGTCGAAGACCTCGCCCTTGTTGTCAAGGCCGTCCTTGTAGGTCGCGACCACGTCCTTGTTCCAGGCGACCGCCTGGTTGTAGTAGTGCGCGAGGAACTGCAGCCGGTAGGACTCCTGCACCAGGTTCAGGTCGAAGTCCTGCCAGAGCAGGTCCGGCTGGTAACCGTCGATGACCTCGACCAGCTTGTCGAACCAGAGCTTGTTCTCGGCCGCCGAGCCCTGTTGTCCGTAGAGGATGCGCAGGGCCGGGTCGGACTGGGACGGCACGTGGTCGTAGTAGCCGTTGAAGTGGTAGGCGTGGTGGAGGGAGGCCATGAACTTCAGGCCCTGCGCGCGGATGGCCCGGGCGTGCAGGGCGACCAGGTCGATCCGGGGGCCGTGCTGGACGGAGTTCCACGGGTTGGCGCGGCTGTTCCACATCGAGAAGCCGTCGTGGTGCTCGGCGACCGGGCCGGCGAACCTGGCGCCCGCGGACTTGAACAGCCGGGCCCAGGCGTCCGGGTCCCAACTGCCGCCTTGGGAGGCCAGTCTGGGCGCGAACTGCACGAAGTTGCCGGCCTTATCGCGGGCGCCGTCGATGAAGTTGCGGTATGGCCACACCGAGGGGTCGCCGTAGGTGGCGATGTGGTGCTGGTTCTCGTTCGAGCCGCCGATGTACATGTTGCGCGGATACCACTCGTTGCCGTACGCGGGGACGCTGAAGGCGCCCCAGTGGTAGTAGATGCCGAACTTGGCGTCCTGGAACCAGGCCGGGGACGGCGGGTGCTGGTCCACGGAGGACCAGCTCGCGGTGTAGCTCGCGGGGCCGTCGGTGGCCGCGGCCTGGGGTGCGAACCGCAGCAGGCCGAAGGCCGTGGCCGCGCCGGTCGCCGCGAGCATGCGGCGCCGGCTGATCGGGCGGGGGGAGGAAGTCATGCGGGGTCCTTCCAGGTCCATTGGCAGGGTGGCGTTCTCGGCCGGTACCGGTTACTCGCGCCTCCACGTCTGGTTGCCGGCACCGGTGCAGGTCCACAGCTCCAGCAGGGTGCCGTTGGCCGTTGCCGCGCCGGTGGCGTCCAGGCACAGGCCGGACTGGGCGCCGGTGATCGTGCCGTCGGCGTTGAGCGTCCACTTCTGGTTGCCGCCGCCGGTGCACCCGGAGATGTCGACCTTGGTGCCGGGGCTGGTGGCGCTGCCCGCCGCGTCCAGGCAGGCGTTGCCGTAGACCCGGATCTCACCGGCCTGTGTACTGGTCCACTGCTGGTTGCTGCCGCCGTTGCAGTCCCACAGCTCCACCTGCGTTCCGGAGGTCTGCGACTGGTTGGGCACATCCACGCACCGGCCGGAGGCGGTCCCGACGATGGGGCCGGTCGTGCCTCCTCCGCCGCCACTGCCGGGGGTGAGGGACAGGTTGTCGAACTGTGCCGTCTCGCCCTGGCCGGTCGCGTAGCCGACCTGTCCGCCGGCCCAGGTGCGGTCGTTGGCGGAGCCGACCGTGGAACCGTCGATGACGGCGCTGATGGTGGTCCCGGAGAAGCTGAGCGCGAGAGTGTGCCACCGGTTGGTGCCCAGTGCCGTGGTCGTGCCGTGGGCGAGGGTGGAGACGGTGCCGCTGGTGTCGGAGTTCAGAATCGACCAGGCACCGGTGTCGCTCACCCGCAGGTGGTAGCCGTTGAGTCCGCCGGTGCTGCCGTAGTCCTGGCCGTTCGCGCGGCCGATCAGCTCCGCGTATCCCGGCTGTTCGAGCAGCACGTCGGAGGAGACGGTGTAGTTGCTCCAGCCCACGTCGCCGAGCAGGGCGTGCGGATCGGACAGGGCGTCCCAGGTGATCGGTTTCTGGGGACTCATCTGGCGCACGCACTTGCCGCCGCGGTCGCCGCCGCAGGCCGTCACCTCGAAGGCACCCTGCCAGTCCATGAGGTACTTCGCCTCGGTGCCGGTGGCGTAACCGTCGAAGGTGTCGCTGTACGGCAGGCTCATGGCACCCTGGGCGAGGCCGGTGGCGGTGCCCTTGCCCTGCCCGGTCGTGGTGGTCAGGGTGTAGACGCGATGGGGCTGCACGGTCAGGCTGAAGCCTCCACCGGAGGAGGTGACGTCGGCGGTGTGCACGAAGTAGTCGGCCGGGTTGGATGAGTTCACATCGGTCGACCAGACGTGGACGGTGCCGCCGGACAGCCCTCCGGCGACGGTGAAGTCAAGGGTCTGGGCGCTGCCGTCGTCCATCGTCTCGATGACGGTGGAGTAGTTGGAGTTGTCGGGGGACTTCAGCGAGACGTAGCTGCCGTTGTTCCGGTTGCCGCCGATGTAGCCGCTGGAGGAGTCGAGGTACTTCCAGCCCGGGGCGGTGAACTGGCTGGTGTGCGCCATGACCCAGGTGTTCTTGCCGATCGCGTAGTGGCCGGACCAGGGCTGGGAGGCGAGGGCGAGGCCCATGGTGGGGTACGGCAGGTTGGGCGTGATCGCCGCGACCACCGGCCAGTTGAGATACGCGGTCATCCGGCCGTCGATGTATCCGCGGTTGATGCCCCGGGCCATGGCGGGTGCTCCCCCGTTGTAGTCGTCCGAGCCGTTCTCGCTGGCCCACAGGGGCTTGCCGGAGGACGTGGCGGCCGACGGCACCGAGCAGTTGGCCTGGGACGAGCGGTAACCGCAGGGGTAGTGCGTGCCGATGACACTCACCGCGGCGGCGAACGCCGAGTTGGAGTTGACGTCGTTGGCCACGGTCCAGTCCGAGTCGGCCGCGACGATCTTGACGCTGCCGTAGCCGTTGGAGTTGAGCGCGCTGCGCAGTTGCTCGTACCAGGAGACGTTGTAGCCGCGCTCGTTCCACCCGCCGAGGTAGTCGATGGCGAGGCCGTGCTGTTTGGCGCAGCCCAGCCAGGAGACCAGGTAGTTGACCATGTCGGTGGACCAGAAGTTCCCGCCGCCGATCCAACCCGGCGCGCCCCAGGCGAGCCCGTAGAGCTTGATGTCCGGGTTGCGGGCCTTGGCCTGCTCCATGAGCCACCATTCATAGCCGCGGTCGCAGTTCAGGTCGGAGCGGGTGTGCTGGTGGCTCGGCTCGGCACCGGAGGTGGAGTTGGTGTCCCCGCCGATCTCGGCCTTGAGGATCTGCAGGGAGGCCCCGTAGCCGGGCTTGAAGAGGTAGTCGAGGATCTGGCCGCGCTGGGGTTCGGGGTAGTCGAGCAGGAGTCTGCTGTTGCCGCCGCCTCCGCTGATCGCGCCGACGCCGTCGAAGGTCCGTCCGCCGGACGCCCCGTTGATGGTGATCGAGGTGGCGGCGTGCGCCGGGGTGGCGACGGTGCCGACAAGGCCGCCGACGGCCAGGAGGAGGCCCGTGAGCACGGCGGTCGAGGCGCGCAGGCGCCGCAGCAGCCGTCTGATTGCTGACACGATGGGTTCCTTACGTTGTAGCTGGGTTGGTTTCGGTCACTCGTAGGATCGAAAGACCCAGGGATGCTGGGTGTGGCTTGGTGGGTTCAGCCCAGTGGTGGC
>NZ_JBEXET010000044.1:0-71998 GCF_040606415.1 Streptomyces sp. NPDC005423
TGATCGTCCGCGGCCGGGACTTCGCCGAGATCTACGACCTGGTGGGCATCCGCGTCCTGGTGGACACCGTCCGCGACTGCTACGCGGCCCTCGGCCCCCTCGTGGGTGCCGGCGGCGCGGGCGGTGTCAGGTGCCCAGGCTCAGGCCGGTGACCCGCAGGTCGGGGGCGGCCACGAAGCCGGCCCAGCCCCGGCTGTAGCGGGGTGTCCGGCCGGCCGCCTCGATCCGGCCCATCATCCGGTGCACGTTCCCCGCCACGGTGAAGCCGCGCACCGGGCGCGCCCGGCCGTTCGCCGCGACGAGCAGACCGCTGGCGCCGAAGGAGAAGTCGCCCGTCACCTCGTTCGCCATATGCATGCCCTGGGCCTGGGTGACCCACAGCGCACCCGCGTCGCCCTGCCGGTCGCCCTGCACGGGCACTCCGTCCCCGCCCGACAGCAGCAGGCACCCGGCGCGCACCGAGGGCATCTCGCCGCGCGGTCCGCGCAGGCCCGAACCGGTGGAGGTCGCGCCCGCCTCCACCGCGGTGCGCCGGTCGGCGAGGAACTCCCGCAGGACGCCGTCGGCGATGAGGCGCACGGTACGGGTCGGGGTGCCCTCGTCGTCGAAGGGCGCCCACACCGGGGCGTCGTCGAGCGTGACGTCCTCGACGACCGACAGCCCGCGCACGCCCACGAGTTCACCGATCCGGTCGCCCCAACGGGAGCGCTGCTGGCGTACGGTGTCGAGCATCAGCGTCGGTGCGAGCAGGCCCAGCAGTGCGGCCGCCACCCGGCCGTGCAGGACCACGTCGGCCGGGGCGCCGTCCAGCGCGCCGGCGCCGGAGTGCGCCCGCGCCTCCTCCTCCGCCTCGCGCAGCGACTCCGCCGCCGGGCCGTCCAGCAGGCGCCGCGCGGACCGTCCGAAGCGTTCGTCCGCCCCGAAGCCGACGCCGCTGCCCTGGGCCTCCACCCGGCTCTGCACCGTCGCGGTGCTGTCCCGGTAGGAGCCGGCGAAGCCGCGGGAGTGCCGCATCAGCACCTCCCGGTGCTGGGTCTGCAGGCGCAGTTCGGTGCGCAGGCCGCTGCGCCTGCCCGGCTCGACGGAGAGCGCGCGCAGCGGCTCCTCCAACGCCTCGGCCGGGGTCGGGTCCAGGCCCGGTGCGGAGACCGGCGGCCCCGCGGTCGGCGCGGCGGCGGGCAGCGGCGCGCGGGCGGCCAGCCGCTCCCCCAGGCCCAGGGCCTGGTCGACGGCGTCCTGCGGGGGGACGTCGGGCGTGCACACGAGGTAGCCCTCGTGCCCGTCCCGCCAGGTCCACACCGCGACGGTGGCGACACGCGCGCCGCCGGAACGGTCCAACCGGCCGTTCACCGCGACGAGTTCGCTGCTGCGGGTGAGCACGAGGCCGGCCTCGGCGACCGCGTCCCGGCTCTCGGCGCACTCCATCAGCCGCTTCAGGTAGTCGTCCCCGGAGCTCAACTCGTGCCTCCCACCAGCATCGAGGCGACCCGGAGCGTCGGCCCGCTGACGCCGACCGGGATCAGCTGGCCGAACTTGCCGCACTTGGCGGCGCCGAGCTGTACGTCGTCGCCGACCGCGTCGATCCTGGTGAGCACGTCGGCCCCGTTCCCGGCGATGGTGGTCTCCGCGATCGGATCGGTCAGCCGGCCGTTCTCGATGTAGTGGCCGTTGGTGACGCGGAAGACGAACTCCCCGGTGGCTTCGACGACTTCGCCGCCGGCCACGTGCTCGGCGTAGATCCCGCGCGGGGTGTCGGCGATGATCTCCTGTGGTGTGCGGTCCCCGGCGAGCAGGCAGGTGTTGGTCATTCTGGGGATGGGCGGCTGCTGGTACGACAGACAGCGGCCGTTGCCCGTCGGGGCGGTACCCAGCCGGTGGGCGCTCTCCCGGTCGGTGAGGAACGAGCGGAGCACGCCGTCCTCGACGAGGGTGGTCGCCGCGGCCGGTGTCCGCTCGTCGTCGTAGCGGTGGGAGCCGACGGCCCCGGTCAGGGTGGCGTCGTCGACGATGGTGACGCCCGGGGCGGCGATCCGTTCCCCGACCCGCTGGGCGTAGACCGTTCCCTTGAGGACCTCGTCGCCCTCCAGCGGGTGGCAGCACGCCTCGTGCAGCAGGACGATCCCGCGCCCGCCCGCGACCACGACCGGGAAGTCCCCCACCGGGGCGGGCCGGCCCTCCAGCGAGTGCAGGGCCCGTACGGCGGACTCCCGCCCGATGGCCGCCGCGTCCAGCGAGCCCGGGGCACCCGCGATGCCCGGGGTGTAGAACCCGGCCGCCATCCGGTCGCCGCTCTTCGCCACCGCCCTGACCGTCAGATACACCAGGTCCCGGCGGTCCCGCACCAGCTCCTCGTCCAGGGAGCCGATGTGCACGGCCCGGCGCACCACGTCGAAGAAGATCAGCACCTGGACGATCCGCGGGTCCTGTCCCCGCGCGGCGGCGTCGACCCCGTCGAGCAGTGCGAGGAGTTCGGCGGGGTCCGACTCGCGCGCCGCGTCGGCCCACGCCGTCCCCGCCTCGGCCGGACCGTCCCAGTGGCGGCCGTCCGCCGGAGTGCGCTCGCCGAGCAGTTCGTCGACGAGCGAGGCGGCGGGCAGCGACGCCGACCGGTGGCGGAACCCGTCCGGGGTGAGCAGGCGTACGGCCATGCCCGCGTCGACGACGAGTGTGGTCTCCGCGATCCTGCCGTCCACGTAACGGCCGTTGCGGCGAACCGAGTTGTCCGCCAGGACGGTGCCGCCCAGCCAGTCGCGGCGGCGCCTGCGGCGCAGCCGGCCGAGCAGCGCCTCGCTCTCCTGGGTCATCCGGTCCCCGGTGGCGGCGGAGACGAGGCCGCCCCGCTCGCGGCCGGCCGATTGGTGTTCCGACATGACTCTCCCGTCGACCATGACTTGACTTCACTTCTGGCGAGTGACGATGCGCAGCCGCTCCCGGACGAACCGGGCGGCCTCTTCCACCTCGTGCTCGTCGTCGCCGTCGAGCAGGACGCAGCCGACCCGGTCGGCGGAGGACGACAGCGGCCCGACCACGTCGCCGGGGCTCGCCCAGACGGCGGCCCGGCGGACGGCGGGGTGGGCCCGGACCTCCGCGAGGCCCTCGACGGCGAGCACGGTGCCCGCCTCGGCGACCGGGAACCAGCTCGCGGACGCCCGGCCGGCCGGCCCCTGGGGGACGTCCCGCAACGGCCGGCCCATGGCGAGCAGGACCACCGCCTCGTAAAGGTCGAAGCCGTACGCCATGGAGATGACGTCGGGGATGTAGTCGCCGGGCGTGCGCACCGCGACCTCCATGACGGACGGTCCGTCCTCGGTGAGCCGGAACTCCAGGTGCACGATGCCGGTCCGCATACCGAGGGCGTCCACCAGACGCGGGACCAGTAACTGGAGTGCGTCGGCGGCCGGTTGCGGCAGCCGCTGGGCGGGGCGGTGGCCACGCTCCACGAACTGCGGTGCCCCGCTGGTCTGTTTGGCGGTGACGTTCCCGAACAGCACGTGTCCGTCGTGCAGCAGCCCCTCCCAGCTGTACTCGGGGCCGGGGACGAACGACTCCACCAGCAGCCGGCCGCTGCCCGCCCGGCGCCGGACGGTGTCCTCGTACGCCGCCTCGTCCGCGACGAGTTCGACTCCGTAACTGGCCGAACCGGCAAGGGGTTTGACCACCACGGGGAGATGGGCGCGGGCCCATGCGCGCGCCGCGGCGAGGTCGTCGGTGACCAGGTACAGCGGCTGCGGCAGACCCAGGGCGCCGAAACAGGCCCGTTGCAGCGCCTTGTTGCGGGAGACGGTGGCGGCGTACAGGGACGGTCCTGGCAGGTCGTGGCGCTCCTGGACGAGGGCCGCGGCCAGTACCTGGGGTTCGGAGAAGGCCAGCACCCCGTCCGGGCGGCGGTCCTGTGCCGCCGCGCAGGCGGCCTGCGCCCACACCTCGTCAGGACCGCCGTCGGTGAGCACCATCTCGTCGGCCAGCGCGCCCAGTTGACCGGCGTGCTGCGCGGTTCCGACCACTCTGACCCGCAGGCCGAGCCGGCGGGCGGCCTCGGCGTACGAGACGCCCATGAAGCCGGCCCCGATCATCAACAGTTCCTCAGTCATGCCCGTCCTTCGTGACAGCGGCGTCCGATCGCACAGCGCGGTCCAGTGCCAGCGCGGTACCGGCGAAGAGGAGAGCGCCCGCCGCGAGCACCGCCCAGCCGGCCCGTACGTCCAGGGCCGTCGCCAGCGCCACCCCGACGGCGGGACCCACGGTGGAGCCCACATTGGCTCCCATGGAGGTCAGCCCGCTCACCCGGCCGAGCAGGCCGTCCGGGGCGAGTCCGAGCATCAGGGGGTAGAAGGAGCACGCGTACGCGCTCTCCCCCACGGCGAAGAGCACCGCGAAGGCGATCATCGCCGGCGGCCCGGCCGTGCCGGGCACCGCGGCGGCCAGCGCGCCGCACCCGTAGGCACCGGCCCAGAACAGCCCTCCGACCAGCAGCGCGGAGCTCTCCGTGCGCCGGCTGAACCAGCGGCGCAGCGGGGACTGAAGAAGGACCACGGCCGCGGTGTTGACGGCCACGACGGTGCCCAGCAGCCACAGGTCTCCGGCCATGGCGCGGTGGATCAGCAGGGGGGCGGCCGTCTCGAACTGCGCGTATCCGAACAGGGTGGCGGCGCACTGCACCAGGGTGAGCAGCAGGATCGGCCGGGACCGGAGCAGGGTGCGGTAGCCGCCGGCGGGCTGGTCCTGGGGCGGGCTGTCGTCGCCGGCGTCCTGGCCGGCCGTCCGCTCGGGGGGACGGATCCGCAGCAGTGCGAGGGCCAGGGGCAGGAAGGTGGCCGAGTCCGCCAGGTACAGGACGCGGTAGCCGGTGAGGCCGTGCACCTGGCCGATGACGGCGCCGCCGACGGCCGCGCCGAGGCCGATGCCCACGTTCATGGCCGTGTAGCGCTGCGAGAACGCGCGTCGCCGCTGCTCCTCGGGGACCACGGCGCCGATGGCCGGGGCGAGGGAGGGGTAGACCAGGGCGTTGCCCGCGCCGACGACCACCGCGCAGAGCGTCACCGACAGCGCGGATCCGGCCAGGGAGAGCAGGACGTAGGCGGCGGTCAGCAGGGACAGCCCGCACGCGGCCACGGTCGCCGGCCGCCACCTGTCCGTCAGCCGGCCGCCCGCCAGGGTGAGGGCGAACGTGGCGACCGCGATCAGTACGTAGTAGCGCCCCGCGACCGAGGCGCCGAGTCCCAGTTGCGCCGTGATATAGACGGCGGTGAGCGGCAGCACCATCCCGCTGCCGAAGCTGGAGACTCCGAAGAAGACCAGCAGGGCGCGGTAGGCGGCCCCGGTGTCGGGGCCGGGCGCGGTCTCCGCCGCCGGCTCGTCCAGGCCGGAGGACGGTGTGTCGGCCATCCAGCGATACCCCTTCCGAGAAGCAGCGGTCAGTTCTTCCGCACACCGTCGGTCGCGGGACCACGACACGAACCGATGGCACCGGCCGCCAACAGCGCTTGCGCGCACGGTAGTTGGCGCACCGCGGAGGCCGGTGCGGCGACCGTCGCATGGCGTGCGGCCCGCGGAGCCCCGGCTCCCCGACCCCTCACCGCACCTCCAGTCCGATCCGCCCCGACGCTCCGCGCCCCGCGCCGGAGTGCGGAAGGGCCGGCTTCTCGGGACGTGGCCGGTTCCATTCGGCGGCGAGCCGTCGGACGGTGGCGCGGCGCTGCTCCAGCGCCTCCATGAGGTCGATGCCGGTGAGGGACGCGACCTGCCGTACGGCCTCGTCGGTCCGGCCGCCGCCGGCGACTCCGCCCATCAGTACGCGGGGCTGGAAGCCGTCGGTGACCGGGTGGACCCAGGCGACACCGGGCGCGGCGGCGAGCGAGGCGAGCAGCTCGGGCCGCAGTTCGGCCGGAAGGGCGCGGTCCACGGTCTCCTTGCGGGCCGGTTCTGGCAGGGCGGCGACTCCGGCGAGTGCGGCGCGTACGGCCAGTTCGGTGGAGGAGTGGCCGTTGCCGGCGGCGAAGATCCGGGAGATGGCGCTGACCCGGGGGTTGCACTCCAGGACCCGGGCCCGGCCGTCGGCGCCGACGACGAACTCCAGCTCCGCGATGCCCTCGTAGCCGGCCGCGGCGCACAGCCGCAGGGCGCGGTCGGCGAGCGGGGCCGGTACGGGGCCGGCCGGTGCCAGGCGCAGCCGGTGCAGCGGGTGCCCGGCCTCCTCCGTGCCGCCCTTCACCGCCCAGCCGAGGGCCAGCCCCTGCCCGTGCCGTGTCAGCACCTCGACGCTGATCTCCTCACCGGGCACGAACGCCTCTACGACGACCGGGCGTCGGCCGTGTGTGTCGAGTGCCGCGCTCAGCTCGTCCGGGGTACGGGGCCGGCTCTGGCCCCGGCCCGCCCAGCCTTCGGGGTCCTTCACCAGCACCCGGCCGTACGCGGCGAGGAGCCGGGCCGCCCGCTGCCGGAGCCGGTCGTCGGAGGCCGGGCCCCACGCCCCGTCGGCGACATCGATGTCCAGGTTCGCGCACAGGTCCCGGGTGCGGCCCTTGTGCAGCAGGGTGTCGAAGGCGGCGGCGGCCCGGTCCGCCTCGGCGGCCCGGCCGCGGGCGTGTCCGTAGCGGCGCGCGGCGGCGGAGTCGCGGCGGACCAGTGTGTCCGGGTCGGCGCAGTGCACGACGTGCTCGGGGCCGCGTTCGGCGAGCAGGGCGGCGACCTCGTCGGCGGTGGCGTCCTCCGGTACCGGCGTGAACAGGCCGGGCGGCAGGGCGTCTTCGGGGCCGCCCGGCGGATCGGGCGGCGTGCTGAGGATCTGAACGCCCGCCTCCGCACACAGTTCGACGGTGCCGCGCCACGCGGGCTCGGTCAGCCGCCGGGGGTTGCCGCTGCGTAACAGGACTACCTCGGTCACCACAGTCTCCTCGTACAGGTTGTCGCTGTGCTCGACCATGTCACGGCCCCGTGGGCGGGGGTCGGGCGATGGCCTGAACCCGACGGCCCGCCGGAGCGCGCGTTCCGGCTCTCGCCGCCGGGCATCGCCGTCACCGTCCCGTGAGGCCCGTGAGCGTGAGCTGGCGGTCGGCGGCGAGGTCCAGTTCGCGCTCCAGGACGGAGCGGTCGGGGCCCCAGCCGAGTACATGGCCGATCCGGTCCCAGTTGCCCGCCGGTTCGGCGTAGACCCGGCCGACCTGCCCGGTCTGTACGGCGATGCGCACCGACCCCAGCCCGCGGAGGACGTCGACGGGCCGCGCGTAGCCGGTGACCCGGCCGGTGCCCAGCGAGAAGCGGACGCCGGCGACCGTCGCGTCCTCCTCGGTGCGCTCCCCCGTGGGCATCTCACGGCCGGTGGTCAGGGCCGCGAGTTCGCGGTAGAGGTCCCGGCCGTGGGTGCGTTCGACGAGTTCGGGGATGCAGTCGCCGGCCGGGCGTACCGCCATCTCGACCGGCACCGGGCCGCGGCCGGTGAGTTTGACCTCCAGATGGATCACCGCGTCCGCCACCCCGAAGGCCTTGACCAGACCGGCCGCGAGGGCCGGAACCTCCTCGCGCCGGGCCCGTTCGGCGACCGAACCCGGTGTCTCCCGCCCCGGGGCGGTGACCAGGTGCCGGCGCTCCAGGAAGCAGTCGTCGCCGACCACCTCCTTCTCCGTGACGGCGGAGTGCACCAGCTGCCCGCCCCGCACGACGGCCTCGTAGCTGATCTCGGGGCCGGTGAGGAACTCCTCGACCAGGAAGGTGCCGTGGCCGCGCGCGCGGATCGTCTCGCAGGCGGCCAGCGCCTCGTCGGCGCCCGTCACCCGGGTCACCGAGGCGGAGCCGCCCGCGCCCACGGGTTTCACCACGCAGGGTCCGCTGCGCGCGGCGGCGAACTCGGCGATCTCCCGCGGTACTTCGGAGGCGTGGTGGGCCGCGGTGGGCAGGCCGTGCTCGGCCGCCACCTCGCGCTGGCGCCGTTTGTCCCGCGCCAGCCTGGCCGCGTCCGGCCCCGGGCCGGGCAGGCCGAGCCGTTCGGCGACCTCGGCCGCGGTGATCTGGCAGTCGTCGGAGAGCGTGGTGACGCCGTGGTACCCGGCGGCGAGGCCGCACAGTGCCGCCAGATCGGGCCGGGCGCCGTCCCGGACGTCCTCGGGCAGCGACTCCTCCACGAGGTGGTCGTAGCGCGCGTAGGAGAAGCCGTCCACCAGGGTCACCTCCAGGCCGTCGGCGGCCCAGCGGTGGAAGGCCCGCTCCCGCTGGTTGCCTGCGCCGAGTACCAGCAACTTCAGCCGGTCGGGCATGCGGTGGCCTCCTTGGACAGTTCCGGGATGTCGAACGCCCCGGCCGGGTCGGGTACTTCGTCCTGCCAGCCGGCGACCCGCCGCCAGGCGGCGGCCCGCAGCGCGGTCGGGTCGGCGACCGCTCCCGGGCCCAACGCCGTGACCATCGGCACCAGTTCGGCGCCGCGCAGCACCTTCGCCCGGTAGCTCTCCATGCCGAGGTGGACCTCGCGCAGGCCGTACCGGTAGGCGTGGTCGATCGGCAGGTAGGTGGTGAGGTTGAAGTACTCGAACGCGCCCGCCAGGCGCGGGTAGTCGAACCCGGCCATCCGCACATGAAGCGCGTCGTGCCAGCGGTAGACCAGGCAGAAGCCGAGGAGGTCGCCGTCGCGCCGGCAGGTGAAGACGGTGCCGTCGAGGTGTTCGGCCTGGGAGAGGATCAGGCGGGCGGTGGACGGAGCGCTCGCGCTCTGCCCGTGCCGGTGCTGCAACTGCACCAGCAGCGGCGCGAGTTCGTCCCGGCAGTCGCGGAGTTCCTCGGTGCCCACCTGGTATCCGGCGGCCTCGAACCGGCGCCGCTCGTAACCGATCTTGCGGCGGCGGGACGCCCGGGGGCCGGTGAAGGTCCGCAGGTAGTCGTCGAAGCCGGTGCCTTGCAGCGGGATCACCGCGTTGAGCGCGACGGGCAGCACGGCGGCCGTACCGCCCAGGAGCGCGGCGGCGGTGTCGAGGCGGGGGGCGCGGACGTACTGGGCCACGGCCGGACGGCCGGTCTCGGCCACCAGCCGGGCGACCTCCGCCGCGAGGGCGGCCACGAGTGCGGCCCGCTCGCCGTCCGGTCGGGTGGCGGGCTCCAGCAGGACGGGGTTGTCGTAGCCGCGGCCGACGCCGAGGTGTACCAACTCCGCTGCTGCGGGGGCCTGTTCGCCCCACAGGGCGCTCGGCTCGTAGAACGGGTTGAACTCGCGGTCCGGGACGGCGTACGGCAGGACGGCTGAAACCGCTCCGTTCCGCTCGGCGACGAGCAGGCGCTGCGGCTCCCCGCTGAAGTCCTCCTGCGCGGCGAGCCAGGGCAGGCCGGCGTAGAAGTCCGAGCCGTGGGCGGCCAGTTGCCGCCACACCGCCGGGTCCAGTGACCTGACTCCCGAGATCCGCGAGATCACCGGACAGGTGGTTCCCAAGGCCCCCGCTCCCTCCTGCCGTGCGCGGACCGGCACCCGGCCGACGATATCCACGCGGGGGCGGTGGCGACAGACGATGATCAGCCGTCCCGCCGGTCCTTTCCGGCACCGTCGGCGGGCCGCACGGAGACGCACGGCCGAGGCTCAGTCGGCGTAGCCGTCGAGGTCGGTGAGGAGGATCTTGGAGACCGTGTACGTGCCCTGGCCGGCCGCCACCAGCTTGCCGCTGTCGCTGTAGACGTCGCTGCGGGCGACATAGATGGTCTTCCCCGCGGTGATCACCTCGCCGACCGCGTAGATGCCCTCCGCGCGCACCGGCCGGATCAGGTTGATGTGGTAGTCGACGGTGAGGACGCTGTAGGTCTCCTCCAGCGAGTTGGCCGCCATGAACCCGGCGGTGTCCCCCACCTCGAAGAGCATGGCCGCGTGCAGGAAGTCGGCGTTCTGCGTCAGGTCGCCGTGGAAGGGGATGGCGACCCGGGCCACCCCCGGCTTCTGGATCTCGATCGTCTTGTTCAGGAACCGGGAGATCCGGCAGTTGAGACAGCAGCGGGTGAGTCTCTCGAAGTGTGTCGAGGCGGAGCCCAAGACCGTTCCCTTCCAGGCGTGTTGGCAGTGCGGTACGCGGCTACGCCCGCGACACCACGAGACTGGCATTGATACCGCCGAAACCGAAGGCGTTGATCAGACAACGGCGCAGCTCGGTCTTGCGGATGTCCCGAGCGATGTCGATGTCGGTGAACTCCGGGTCGGGCCGGTCGAGTTTGAGCGTCGGGGGGACGGTCTGGTCCCGGAGGGCCAGCAGGGCGGCGGCCAGGTTCAGCGGGCCGTTCGCCGCGAACGTGTATCCCGTGTGTCCCTTCACGGAGGTGACGACGGGCCGCCGCCGCACAGTTGACGTCACGTCACGTACGGCCGCGAGTTCTGCCGCGTCGCCCTGGACCATCCCGGACGCCTGCGCGAAGACGCAGTCGACGTCGTCCGGTGCCACCGCCGCGTCGGCCAACGCGCTGTTCATGCACCGGGTGACATGGCGCGCCGAGATGCCGGTGAGGTCGTCGCAGCCGCTGTTGGAGGCGTAGCCGGAGAGTTCGCCGTACAGCCGCGCGCCGCGGGCCTCGGCGTGGGCGCGGTCCTCCAGCACGAAGACGGCGGCCGCCTCGCCGACGACCATCCCGTCCCGGTCCCGGTCGAAGGGGCGGGGTGTCCGCTCCGGGTCGTCGTACCGGCTGAGGGCCCGCATGGCCTGGAAGCCGGAGTAGGTGATCGGCGTGGTCACCGCCTCGGCTCCGCCGGCCAGCGCCCAGGTGCGGGCGCCGGAGCGGATCGCGCGCATCGCCTGGCCCAGCGCCTGACAGCCGCTCGCGCAGGCGCCGGCGATCGTCACCTGTTCGTCCGTGATGCCGTGGCGCAGGGCGACCGCGCTCGCCGCCATGTTGGGGATGAGCGAGGGGATCAGGAACGGGCTGGTCTTCCGCACCCCCTGCCGCTCCTGCCGCAGGACACCCGTCTCGATGCTGGGCAGACCTCCCATGGCGACGCCCAGGTACACCGCTCCGCCCGGTGGCAGCGCCGTCGGCGCCTGCCGGCCGTCCGCGACCTCACGTTCTGTTCCCGCTCCCGCTCCCGCTCCCAGGCCGCTGTCCGCGACCGCGCGGTCGGCGGCGAAGAGCGCGTAGCGGACGAACGCGCTCATCCGCCCGAACTCGAACCGGAACGGGCCGGGCGAGAGGCGCACGGCGCTGTCGTCGACCTGTCCGGCGAAACGGCTGTGGAAGCGGGCCGGGTCGAAGCGCGTCAGGGGGGCGATCCCCGAGCGGCCGGCGAGAAGGCCCTCCCACAGCTCGTCGACCGTCGTACCGAGCGGGCAGACCACGCCCGCACCGGTGACCACCACGCTCCGGTGCGACACCCGGGCAGCCGGCTCAGGCCTGCTGCCGGGACACGTCCTGGGTGCCCCTGATGTACTTCTCCAGGTCCTCCATCGTCTCCAGCCGCTCCATGACCGAGTCGTCGAAGTCCACCGAGAAGCACTCCTCCAGGTAGAGGAGCAGCTCGATCATCTTGAGCGAGCTCATCCCGTCGATGGAGTCGCCGAGGTTCGACTGCGGGGTGAGGTAGGAGACGTCGCTCTCCATGAACTCGCCTATGTGGCCGACGATCTTGTCGAAGAGTTCCTTGTCGGGTGTGGCGTCCTGCATCGGGTGTACCCCTCCTGATGAGGTGTCAGGGCTGTCGGCTCAGTGGTGCGGCGGCGCGGTCGGTGCCGTCGTCGGGCGCGCGGTGCGGAGCGTCGGCCCCCGGTGGGGTGCCGGCCGGAACGGTGCCGTCCTCGATCATCCGCCGGCACAGATGGCGCTGGATCTTGCCGCTGGTGGTCCGCGGCAGCTGGGCCCGGGTGACCCAGTGGAAGACGACACCGCTGATCCCGAACACCTCGTCGAGCGCGCGTTTCACCCGCAGGACGACGTCCTGCCGGTCGCGGCCGGCGGCGAGCCGCTCGTCGAGCAGGAGGTGGAGCTGCTCGGTCGGGAGCGTCGCGTCACGGACACCGACCGCGACGACCGCCGGTGTGCGCGGGCTCTCGGTGACCGCCTCGACGAACCGCTCCAGTTGGTCGGGGATGTGGTTGCGGCCCGCGATGATCACAATGTCCTTGGTGCGGCCGGTGACATACAGCTCACCGTCGAGCCGGTAGCCGAGGTCACCGGTGCGGAGGTGGCCGTCGGCCCGCTTGAGCCGCTCGTCGGTGGCACCGGCCGCGGTTCCGTCCGGCTCCGGGAGATAGCCGTCGATCACGCTGGGACCGGACACCTCTATCTCGCCGATCGCGCGGTCAGGCAGCGGCCGCCCGTCCGCGCCGACCACCCGCAGCTGATGGCCGGGCAGTACGGGGCCGACGCACATCATGCCGGTCGTGTGCCGGCCGCCGCCCGGCGACGGCTCGGCGTACCCGCGGGCGACGACGGCCTCGGCATCGACGCGGTCGACACCGTACGGCCGTCCGACATCGGAGATGGTGACCGCGAGGGTGGCCTCGGCCAGGCCGTAGACCGGTCTGAGTGTCGTCTCGGGGAGGCCGAAGGGGCCGAACGTCGCCTGGAAGTCGCGCAGCGTGCCCTCGTGCACGGGTTCCGCCCCGCACAGCGCGACCCGCCAGGCCGACAGGTCGAGGTCCTTCGGGGGGCGCCGGCGCGCGACCCGTGCGCAGATGTGGAACGCGGAGCTGGGCGCCGGTGACAGGGTGCCCCGGAAGCGGCTGATCCAGCGCAGCCAGGACAGCGGGTTGCGCAGGAAGTTGACGGGGTCCGAGAGCACCATCGGGATGCGCGCGTTCAGCGCGTACGAGATCCCGATGAGGCCCATGTCGTGGAAGAGGGGCAGCCAGCTGACAAGTGTGTCGTCGGCCGTGCCGTGGATGGCCTCGGCGATCGCCCCGACGTTGGCCACGATGTTGCCGTGCCGGACCATGGCGAGCTTGGGCGCGCCGGTCGAGCCGGAGGTGGCCTGGAGATGGGCGAGCGACCCCGGTGTCGCCCGGGGTGCGTCGAGTGCGGCGGGCGCGCCGCGCAGGGCGCCCACCGTGGTCACGGGCAGCGGCAGGGCCGGCCCGAGGGTGTCGGCGAGTTGTGGGGTGGTGATGACGGCGGTGGCCTGCGCGTGGGCCGCGAGCAGGCGGAGGTTCTCGGCGTACCGCGCCGTGTCGTGGCCCGTGGGTTCGGCCGCGACGACCGGGACGACACCGGCGTACAGGCAGCCGAGGTAGACCGCGAGGAACTCCCGCGAGGTGGGCAGGACGACGACCACCCGCTCGCCCGCGCCGATCCCGTGCCCGGCGAGCCCGGAGACGGCCTCCGCGACCAGCCGGTGCACGTCGGCGCAGCTGAGTGCCACCTCCTCCTCGGATCGCTCGATGAGGTGGAACGCCGGCCGGTCGGGGGTGCGCCGGGCGCTGTCGAGC
Source organism: Streptomyces sp. NPDC005423 (assembly GCF_040606415.1). Classification (NCBI taxonomy): domain Bacteria; kingdom Bacillati; phylum Actinomycetota; class Actinomycetes; order Kitasatosporales; family Streptomycetaceae; genus Streptomyces; species Streptomyces sp. NPDC005423. The sequence goes on from NZ_JBEXET010000044.1 coordinate 13,371, forward strand.
AGCGCGTCGACGACGGTTCCCGCCCGGTGCGGTTCCGTCATCGGGCGTACCCCTTCACGAACTCGATGTCCGAGCGCTTGGACGACCGCGCCAGCCAGCTGCGCAGCTCGCCGTGCCGTCCGTCGAAGTCGGCCTTGAGCAGGTCCTCCTTCAGCGTCCCGGCCGGGGTGTAGTACGGCTTCTCCAGCTCTTCCAGGAAGCGGATGTGCTGCTCCATGCCGGCCCGGCCGCGCTCGACACTGCGGGCGTAGGACTTGAGACGGGCCCGGCGCTGCGGTCGCCGCTCGATCTCGAACGCCCGCTTGAAGAAGATGCCGTAGCTGTCCAGGATGCCCTGCTGCAGGGTGCTGGGGCGCATGTGGCGGGGGAAGATGCCGACGAACGAGTAGTGCTGGTAGGTCGGGACCTCCATGATGATCCGGTGGTCCTCGATGTCCTGGCGGGCCCCGTACAGCAGGTCCTGGAAGGGGTACTCCGCGAGGCAGACGAAGACGGGGTGCATGATGCGCGCCTCGGCACACCAGTACGCGGTGGCCTCGATCGCCTGGCGGTCCTGGACCTCCAGCCCGAAGATGATCGCGGAGTGGATCGCGATGTCGTGCTCGGCGAAGCGGAGCAGGCGCCGGGTCTGTTCGGAGGGGTCGACCCGCTTGTTGAAGGCCCGCAGGACGCTGGGGTCCTCCGACTCCACTCCCAGGCAGTACTCCTCGAAACCGGAGCGTTTGAGGTCGAGGAGGAGGTCGAGGTCGTCGGCGTGGTTGACCCGGCTCATGGCGATGAACTTGTAGTCGCGGTCGCGGAAGGTCTCGGCGATCTCGCGGCAGTAGCTCTTGCGGGTCGTGAAGTTCAGGTCCGTGACATAGAACCGGCTGCAGCCGGTCTGCTGGTGGATCCCGTCCAGTTCCGTGCGTACGTCCTCCGGCGTCTTGGTCCGGAACCGGCGTCCGAGCAGACGGATCGCGTAGCAGAACGAGCAGTCGAACGGGCAGCCGCGCGACATGGAGACCGTGGCCCAGTGCAGCTTCGGCGCCCGCTCCAGTAACTTCGGGTTGATCGCGTTGGCGAAGTTGCCGTAGCGGGTGATCTTGTTGAGGGTCAGTTCGCCGTCCGCGCCGATGTAGGCCAGGTTGTCGACCTCGGTGACGGGGTCGCCGGCCTCCAGTGCCCGGATCAGCTGGACGGTCGGGATCTCGCCCTCGGCGATCACCGCGTAGTCGGCGTAGCGCAGCGCCTCGTAGGGGGCGAAGGCGGCGTGCGGGCCGCCCATGACGACGACGCAGCCGGGGCGCTTGCCGCGCTGGATCCGCTCCAGGGCCTCGATGTTGGACCAGAAGTGGGTCGCGAGCGCGGAGATCAGGATGTAGTCGTAGTCGGCGAGCGGGAAGTCCTCGGGTTTCTCTCCCCAGAACATCTGGCACATCTCGACCCGGGCGTCGGGGTACTCGCTCTGGACGAACGAGGCGACGTAGTACAGCCCGTCGTTGTAGGTGGTCGCCAGGGTCGACGCGTCGGGGTATGCCTCGTGGAAACCGAGTTGTACGCAGAGGATGTTGGGGCTCGTCATGAGGCGGACCTCGACGGGGCGGCCTGCTTCGAGGCGTGCCGGCGGGCGAACTCCGCGCGCACCTTCGCCTTCATCTCCTGCTTGAGCCGCTCGGCTATGCGCTCGGGATCGTTGACCCGCCGCTGGGCCCAGGCCAGCAGGTCGCGCGCCTCGCTGCGGTTCATCTTCGGGTGCTTCCACACCAGGTTGTACAGGTCGTGCTTGCTGAGGTCCGGCTCGTCGACCAGATGCTCCATCTGCCGGTACAGCCGGGTGCCGTGGAACGGGGTCAGCAGGGTCAACTGGCAGGCGAACAGCCCCTCGTCGCTGAGCTGCTCGATGTCGTACCGCATGTCCTCGATGCTGTCCTCGGCGAACCCGACCATGAAGGTGCCCAGTGCGCGGCGCCCGTTGTCGATCAGTTCGCGGACGGTCTGCCGGACGTTGTAGACGTCGTCGCGTTTCTTCACGTCGGCGATGTTCTTGTCCCGGTAGGACTCGATGCCGACAATGGCGCCGTCCATGTAGCGGTCGGTGAGTTCGGGGATACGGCCCCGGATGAGGTCCGCGCGGGTCAGACAGATCCAGGGCAGTTCGCGTTCCGCCAGGGCGTCGACGACCTGCTCGGCCAGTTGGTTGGTGAGGAAGAAACTCTCGTCGTAGATGATGACGTGAGCGACATTGGCGTCCCGGTACTCGTCGAGCGCCTGGTACGTGTCCTCCATGAAGATGGCTTCTTCTTTGGGATTGAAGATCGGCGTCGAGCAGAAGGTGCAGCCGATGTTGCAGCCACGCTTCGAGTACAGGTAGCCGACCGGAGAGCTGATCCCGCGGAATCCGCTCTGCCCGATCATCGCGGGGTGGCGGACCCGCGGCAGGGGCTTGTCGTACACGTACTGGTGGATCGGCGCCTCGCCCGCGCCCTTGACCAGCCGGGTGAAGTACTGGTCGATGCCGGGCGTGAGGATGCCGTAGTTGCCGCCCCAGATCTCCGGCACGCCGGCCGCGCGCGCGGCCTGCGCCATCTCGATGGCCACCGGCGTGGACCACGTGTAGAAGCTGACGCCCACCATGTCCCAGGTCTCGGAATTCAGGGCGTCGAGATATTCCTGCCAGGTCGGGTACTCAAGGATTTCGACGTCGGGCACATTGTGCTTGATGAAGCGGAGGCCGGTCGGCGGGCAGGTCACCGAGAGCCGGTCCTCGATATCCACGGCGCACGTCCAGGCCATATAGGTATCGGTCCGGTCGTACCAGTTCCCGCCTATGCCGTCGGCCTCGACCAGCGCCTCTTTGGGCGCAGTTGTCAGGAGCACTTTCTTCACTTGCCGTCCCCTTCGCCTGGACTCTTTCGTTCCGTGTGCGGCGCGCATAATCGGCAGAATGGATATGAATTGAGTGTGCTCCGGGTTTTTCGACCCTAGGATCGGCTCATCTTCTGCGTCAACCCGGCCGCCTCGCTGTGGTAGGGCCGCCATCGCAATCAGGCCACCCGGGCGGGGTGCAACGGCAGGCACCGGCGGAGCAGGTGGGTGGGTCGTGCACGGGGATTGAACTGGGGGAAGGCACGTGGTGTCACTCCGTCGCGGCGGACGCGCCGGCTCGGCGGCACCGGAGCCCTGGTCGGGGCAGCGCTGCTCGAAGTCGGAGGGTTTCGCCTGCTGCCGGCCCCCGTCGCACGCCCAGTCGCACCCCCGGCCGTCCGCCGGCTCGTGAACGGCGCGAAGTGTGGTCGCTGATGCGGCTGTTGGGTCCGGGGCCCTCCGCACACCGGCGGGTCCGTCAGCCGCAACGTCCTGTGCGCACCCTCCGGGCCGGCGGTGGGTACCGGCGCCGGTTGTGTCGTGGGTGGCCGGCTGTCATCCCTTGGGCAGGTAGTCGTTGCTGTACGCCTTGTCGGCCGGGGTCTCCTTCTTGATCAGCCCCTTGTCCTTCATGAAGCTCGCCATGCGGAGCCAGGCCTGCGGGTCGTTCCTCCCCAACTGCCCCCCGGAGCCGCGGATGAGGGGGGCCGATGCCTGAAGTACCTTCAACGCCAGGGCCTCGCTCTTGGCGCCCGCCAGGCCGGGGATGTGACTGCGGCTGAGTTCGACCGCCTGTTTCGGGTGGGCGAGGGTGAACTCGACGCCGCGCAGGGTGGCTTGGACGAACTTCCGTACGTCTTCGGGCCGTTTCGCCAGGAGGTTCTCGGTCGCTCCGATGCCCGACGACACCAGCGACGCGGCGTCACCCTGCCCCGCGAGGTCGACGGCACGTACGTGCAGGCCCGCCTGTTCGAAGTTGATCTGGTCGTTGTTGACGAAGCCCATGACCCCGTCGACCCGCTTGCCGGCCAGGGCCGCCTGCTGGGTGTAGCCGATGGACTTGACCGAGACGGACTTGGTGGTGAGGCCGCCCTCCGCGATCAGCGACAGCAGGGCGAAGTAGGTCTCGCCGTACGGCCCCGGCACGCCGATGGTACGGCCGCGCAGGTCGGAGGCGGCGTGGATGGAGGAGTCGGTGGGCACCAACAGGGCGACAGGGTAACGCTTGTAGAGCGTCATGACGTCGACCACCGGGATCGCGCCGGCCCGGCCCTGCACCATCTCGTCGCCGCCCGCCAGGACCAGGTCCTCCTTGCCCGCCTTCAGGCCGCCGAACAGGTCCTCGCTGGCGGTGTGGTGGTGCAGGGAGACATCGAGCCCGGCGTCCTTGTAGTACCCCTTCTCCTCGGCCACGTAGAAGGGCGCGAACTGGATGTTCGGTATGTAGGTCAGTCCGAGCGTGAGCTTGGCGGTGCCCTTGTCGGACGCCTTCGGATGGTCCGCGCAGGACGTGAGGGTCGCCGCCAGTGCGGCGGCCACGAGCACGGCCTGCGCTCTGCGGGTTCCCCCGGAGCGCCGGGCGGACGGTCGGGTGACAACTCTCATCGACAAGGCTCTCTCCGGCAGCACGGTGAACTGTCCGTGTCAGGTGGGTGGTTGACTGGAATGGGAGCGAGAAGGAAAAGGCGCGGGCGGACGGGAGGGGCGGTCACCACCGTGCCCAGCGCTCGATCAGCAGCATCAGGCCGTAGAGGCAGGCCGCCAGCGTGGTGAGGACCAGCAGCGTCGCGAAGAGGCCGACGGTGTCCGCGGCACTGCGTTCGATGGTGAGCAACTGGCCCAGCCCGTCGCCGCCCACGACGAACTCGCCCACGACGGCGCCGGTGATGGAGAGGGTGAGTCCGGCCCGGATGCCCGCGAGGGTCGCGGGCAGGGCGAGCGGCCATTCGATGTACCGCAGCATCTGTAGACGGTTCACACCGTCGACGCGTGCCGCGTTCATGATGTCGGGGTCGATCGAGCCAAGTCCCACCAGTGCGCTGACGACGATCGGGAAGAAGACCAGCAGGGCGCAGAGCACGGCGACGGGGAGCAGGCCGTACCCCAGCCACAGGGCGAGCAGCGGCGCGAGCGCCACCGCCGGCACCGCCTGGGAGGCCGCCACATACGGTTGCAGGGCCGCCGCGGCCACCTTGTTGCGCGCGATGAGGTAGGCGAGCGGGAGGGCGACGGCCAGGCCGAGTCCACTGCCCGCGGCGCTCTCGGTCAGGGTCCGCGCCGTGTAGTCGAGGAGGGAACCGTCCCGGACCTGGCTCACCAGCTCGTCGGCGATGGAATAGGGAGTGGGCAGGAAGAATGTGGAGACGAATCCGAAACGGGTCGCCGCGTCCCAGACTCCGAACAGCAGGATTCCCAGCCCGGCCGGTGCCAGAATTCCGAGGCCGCCGTGCCCGGACGCTCTCCGGCGCCCGCCGCCGTTTCTCCCGGCGGCTTCCCCTTTCCCCGCGGACGACGTCTTTCCGAGGGAGCCACCTGCGGTGATCTCCTGATCCTCCGCTTCCGGTCGCGACCTGTCGTGTGTAACACCTGCTGGGAACACTCAACCGTCCCTGGCGTATAGCTTCGAACATGCCCTGCGGATGGGCCGCGCGGGGTAATTCTGTTCGAGTTGCGCCCCGTCCGGCAAGCTAGTACAAGTTTCGGACGCTCGCAACGAGATATTCGGGCCAGGAACCGGTCGCGCTCCCTGTTCCGTGTTCCGCGTGCGCGCCGTGCGCGAGCGCCGGCTCAGCGGAATTTTCCCTTGAGCATGGCTCCGCATGACACGCAGGCGATAACGACCGGCCACACTCCCGTTTCCGTCATGGCGGGAAATGGCCAGTCGGCAGGAATGTACGGAATCAGATGCTCCGCAGTCAGCCGAGCAGCGGTCCGGCGTCCCCGCTGCCCTGGCGGATTCCCTGGCCGGCCCGCTTGCGCAGTTCGTCGGGCGCGTAGAGCATCCAGTACGCGTTCACGGCGTGGGAGCCGACCCGGTTGCGGCACAGCTCCTCGAACTTGACCGGATCCGACTCCTCCCGCGCGTGCACGAAGACCTCCAGGATGTGCGTGCCCGTCAGCACCTGGGCGAGCATGATGCCCTGGGCGGCCTCGTGCGCGCACGCCTGGTCGAGTTCGGCGCCGCCGGGCATGCCACAGGCGACGACGATGGCGCAGGACTCCTTCTCGATCAGCCGCCGGGCCGCCACGGCGAGGTCCTTGAAGCCCGGTACGGTCGCTCGCACCACCTCGAACCGTTCGCCGTATCCCTCCAGGCCGGCCAGTCTGCTCTCGGCGATCGACCCCATGTCGATCCGCGCGAACATGGTGTCCACGACTCCGATCCGGTCCACGGTCCCTCCTTCACTCGCTGTGCCACGGGACACCGCCACGGCGACCCGGGTGCCGGCGGCTCCTCATCGGGCCGCCGTCAGGCCCTCCTGCCGGCCGTCGTCGAGGCCGTACAGCGAGCCGCTCCGCAAGGACACCACGCGGTTGACGCCGCCGACGCTCGCCTTGCGGACGACGTCGTGCCCGCGGCGCGTCAGCTCGGCCACGGTCGCCGCCTCCATCGTGTCGTCGACGTGCAGTTGCTCGGGGCGGCCCGCCTCGGTCCGGTCGCTGCCCGGGAAGTACGTCCAGCGCGGCCCGGAGAGGGTGCGCAGGGGGGTGTTGTCGTCGAACAGCAACGCGGCCGCGACCTGGGTGTTCCACTGGCACTGACCATCACCGCCGGGCGTCCCGCCCAGCCACCGGACGGCCGGTCCGTCACTGATCGACCAGGGGAAGATGGTGTTGACGGGCCGCGCGCCGGGCGTCACCCGGTTGGCGTGCCGGGGATCGAGGGTCGCGCTGCGGCCGAGCCGGTTGCAGAGCAGCAGTCCCGCCTCGGGCAGCCCCACGCCGGCGCCGAACCCCAGCCCGAGGCTCTGCACCCAGGTCACCGCGTTGCCCGCGCTGTCCGCGACGACCAGGTGCGTCGTGTCTCCGTGCGAGTAGTGGCCGGCGTACCGGCAGGGCGTGCGCTTGTCGGGGTCGATGCCCTCGCGGAGGGCGGCCAGGGTGTCCGGGCCGAGGGGATCGGGCAGCGGCGGGCCGTCGGACTCGGGGTCCCGCAGGTGGTCGAGGCGCCAGCCGAAGGTCTGGTGGACGGCCTCGGCGAGGAGGTGGACACCGGCGGCCGAGCCGCTCTCGGCGCCCTCGGGGCGGAGCGCCTCGTAGAGGGCGAGGTTCTGCAGCATGAGCGGGCCCTGGGTGGGCGCGGGCGGGACGGCCACCTGGCGGCCGGCGACCTCCGTGACCACGGCGGGTACGAGCCGGGCGCCGGTGGCGGTCACGTCGTCGCCCCGCAGCAGGCCCCCGCTGTGCGCGCCGAGGTCGTCGGCCAGTTCGGCGAGCCAGCCGCGCACTCCTTCCCGGCCGAGGCGGCCGGCCCGGTCGTAGAGGCGGGCCAGCCCGGGCTGGGGCAGCGCCTCGCCGACCGAGTGCGGCTCGGCGGCGCGCCGGTAGAGGCCGTGGAACTCGGGCTGTTCGAGTACGTGGAGGTTCTCCCTGGTCCACCGCTGGAACTGGCCGGTGATGACGGCGCCCTCCGCGGCGGTGCGCAGGGCCGGGTCGAGCAGCCGCTCCAGCGGCAGGGTGCCGAAGCGCTCGTGGACCTCGAACCAGGCGTCCAGCAGGGCGGGCGTGGTCGCGGACAGGACGCCGGTGCGGGGTACGTCGTTCAGGCCTCGCTCCCGGAACGCCGCCGGGTCCGCCGCCCGCGGGGTGCGGCCGAGGCCGACCAGGGCGTGCGCGGTGGGCTCTCCCCGTACGTGCAGGAGGGCCGTGGCGTCGCCCCCGGGTCCGGAGGCCATCGGCATGCAGACGGTCATCATGGCGGACGCGGTGATCGCCGCGTCGAACGCCGTACCGCCCTCTTCCAGGACACGCAGCGCGGCGAGGGTGGCCGCCGAGGAGCCGGTGGAGACCACTCCCCGGTTTCCCCACTGCTGCCGGTCGCGCAGAACTACCCGCATGACCGCACCCCGAATAACGGAGAATCCGCTTCTGCGACGAGCCGCAGGAGAATCCCGACCACGCTCACCTTCTTCGGTCGAAAGACGGTCGCCGACACGATCTTAGAAGAGGACCATGCCGGGCCGTGGGCCCTCCGGGTAAGAGGCTCGTCCAGGTTTGGCCGAACATGGCTCCCCCCTTCGGAGAACAACTCGAACAGAGAGCCCCAGGACGCCCGACATGTCCATTTTGTCATTGTCTCGGGGAATCGGTTTCGCGTCAGAGATGCCTTCAACATTCATTTGGGAGAAACGGCTTGTAACCTGGTTACCAACACTTTTCCACGATGTATCGGCGCCGCTCACGCGTGAACGACGTGGAGCTCTCAGAACGCCGTGTGCCCTTTCGCATGCCCTTGAGGGAAGCCGATGTCGCATATTGTCAGTCAGGCCAGCTGCTCTTTACCCATATCCGGCGGGGAGGTGGAGCTGCACGTATTCGGCCGGGAGAAGGACGGACCGGAACGCGTCATGGCGGCCGTGCACCGGACCGCGCACTCCGAAAGCTCCCCGCCGCTCGTCCGTCTGCACAGCGCGTGCGCGACCGGGGACATCCTCGGATCGCTGCGCTGCGACTGCGGGAGCCAACTCTCCGCCGCACTCGACGCGGTACTCGGCAGCGACTACGGGATCCTGCTGTACCTGCTCGGCCACGAGGGGCGGGGCATCGGCCTCGCCAACAAGATCAGGGCCTACGCCCTCCAGGAGCAGGGCCTCGACACCGTCGAGGCCAATGTGGCACTCGGCCTTCCGGTCGACGACCGCGACTACACGGACGCGATCGAGGTGCTGCGCGCGTTCGACATCTTCCAGCTCCGGCTGGCCACCAACAACCCGCTCAAGATCGCGGCGCTCGAAACGGCCGGCATGGAGGTCGAGCGCGTGCCCTGGGGCGGCTTCGTCACACCGCACAACTCCGGTTACCTGGAGACCAAGGACTACGTACTGGGTCACCTGAACAGCATCGGCCCTCTGACGGAACCGGCGGTCGGCACGGCCGACGGCCGGTGACCGGCGCCCGGCGACCCACCCCCACACCTCTGAAAGCAGGCACCGCGTGAGTTTAGGCGACAAGCTCATTGTGAACCTCTGCCCCACCGGAATGATCCCGCGCCGCTCGAAGGTCCCCGCCGTCCCCGTGGAACCGGCGGAGATCGCCGCCGACGTCCGCCGCTGCCGCGACGCGGGCGCCTCCATGGTCCACCTGCACGCACGCGACGCCGACGAGGAACCCACCTGGCGGCCGGAACGGTTCCAGGAGATCTGCGACGCCGTCGTGTCGGAGGCTCCCGACATCGTCGTGGTGGTGACGACGAGCGGCCGCAACTGGTCCGAGACCGAGAAGCGGGCGGCCTCGCTCACGGTGACCGGCCGGGGGACGCCCGAGATGGCGTCCCTGACCCTCGGCTCGATGAACTTCCCCACCGGCCCCTCCGTCAACTCCCCGCAGACCATCAAGGAGTTGGCCGAGGCGATGCGGGAGCACGAGGTGGTCCCGGAGCTGGAGGTGTTCGACGTCGGCATGGCCGACTACGCGTCCTTCCTGGCCGACAAGGGCGTCCTGCACCCGCCGTTCTACGCCAACGTGCTGCTCGGCTCGCTCGGCACCGCCGCGGTCAGCGCGGCGAACCTCGCCGCCGTACTGGCCGCCCTGCCGCGGGGCACCACCTGGGCCCTGGCCGGAATCGGCCGCTACCAGACCCGGGCGAACACCCTCGCCACCGCGCTCGGCGGCCATGTGCGGGTCGGGCTGGAGGACAATCCGTACGACGACTGGGAGACCAAGTCCCCGGCCACCAACCCCCGGCTCGTGGAGCGCGCGGTACGCATCGGCCGGGAACTGGGCCGAGAACCGGCCACTCCCGAGGAGGCCAGGGCCGTCATCGGCCTCAAGCCGGTGACCCGCGAGTGACCCGCGACGCTTCGCCGCAGCCGGCGACCGCGACGATCCACCGGCACCGCTGGCACACGGCCGCCTCCTACGACGAGGCCACCGCCGCGATCCAGCGACGCAACGCCGCACTGGTGGCCGGGCTGCACCCCGCCCCGGAGACCGTCCACCGCGCCCTGGACCTGGGGTGCGGCACCGGCGCGCTCACCGAGGAACTGCTCGGCAGACTGCCGGCGGCCCGGATCACGGCGCTCGACGTGTCCGCCGACATGCTCGACCGCGCCCGCGCCCGAGCCGCCGAACAACCCCAACGGAGCGCCGCCCGGGTCGAGTTCAGGCTCGGCTCATTCCTGGACCCCGAGGTGTTCCCGGCCCGCCAGGAGGGCGCGAGCACCGCCGACGAACGGTTCGACGCGGTCTTCAGCAACGCGGCCGTGCACTGGATGTACCCGCGCTACGACGACTGTTTCGCGCAGGTGCGCCGGCTGCTCCTGCCGGGCGGCCTGCTCTGCGTCGCCTCGGCCGGACGCAGCGCGGCGACCGACGCGTTCGACCGCCGGGTGGGCGCGGCGACCGAGCGCGTCCTGCCGGACGACGGCGACGACTTCACCCGCCGCAGGATGACCGCGGACGACGTCACCGCCGTGGCCCGGCGGAGCGGACTGACGGTGGACGACGTCTTCCTCGTCGAACGCCGGTACGTGGTGTCCGTCGCCGCCTACGCCACCTGGTGGCTCGCCAGCGGCGGCCCCTGGCAGGCCGATCCTCCGCGGGAGGAGCGTGCCGTGGAGCTGCTCGCCGGTGCGCTCGGCGGGCCCGGGGCCGATCTGGAGATGGTGCACGCCAGTGTGGTCGCCGTACTGCGCCGGCCCGCCTAGTTCCGGTGGACGTGGACCTCCCCGCGGGCCGGCCGGACCGGCGTTGGACCACCGCGCTGCGGCGGACCGCCGGCCTGTCGGGGGTCCGGATGAACCGTCGGCTGGTCACCGCGGTCGTGGTGGACACGGCGGGCTACGGGGCGTTCCTCCCGCTCACGTTCCTGTATCTGTCCACCACGACCGACGTGCCCATCGGGGAACTCGGCGCGGTGATCACGGCGGCGAGCCTCGTCGGACTGCCCGTCCCCCTGTTCGCCGGACAGCTCGTCGACCGCTACGGCGCCAGGGTCGTCCTGGTGGCGCAGACGGTGGCGGCTGCGGTCGGGTACTCGCTCTACCTCTGTGCGCACGCCCTCTGGCCGCTGGTCGTCGGCATCGTCGTCGTCACCGTCGCCGACCGGACCTACTGGGCGGCGTGGCCCGTCTTCGTCAGCGAGCAGGTCTCCGACGGGGTGGGGCTCGACCGCTGGTACGCCGTCGTCAACGCCGCCAAGAGCGCCAGCCTCGCCGCCGGTGCCGGCATCGCCTCCGTGGCCCTCGCGCTCGCCGGCACCGGCGGTCTGCGGGCCATGCTGGCGCTGAACATCGCCACCTCCGTCGCCGCCGGCCTGCTCTTCGTCTCGCTCGGCAACCCGGTCACCGCCGACGACGGCGGACGCGAGCGACCGCCCGCGACGGCGGGTGCCTGGCGGGCCCTGCGCTCCGACCGCCCCTACCTGGCACTCGCCTTCGGCAACACGCTGCTCACCTACGGCTGGCTGATCTCCACCCTCGTCCTGCCGGTCTACGTCGTCCGGCACATCGGGCTGCCCAGTTGGACCGCCGCGTCCGTGCTGACGTTCAAGATGTTCCTCACCATGCTCTTCCAGACGGCGGTCGCGGCGCGGCTGGAACACCTGCGCCGCACCTCGACCGCGCTCGCGGGCGCCGCCTCCTTCGTGGTGGCGGTCGTCCTGCTGGCCTTCGCCTCGGTTCCCGGCTCGGCCGTCGCCGCGATGACGACGGTCACCGCCGGCGTCGTCTTCCTGGCGCTGGGCGAGATGCTCGCCGCACCGGCGACGACCAGTCTGGCCGTCGCCGCCGCGCCGAGCGGTGCCCAGGGCCGCTACGTCTCCGTGTTCCAGCTCTCCTGGACCCTGTCGGCGGTCTCCGGGCCGGCCATGGTGGGGTACCTGCTCGACACGTCGCCGCTCGCGCTGTGGGGCTCCTTCGCCGGGCTGATGCTGGGCGCCGTGCTCGTCTTCTCGACGCTGCGTTCGCGGTTCCCCGCGCACGTCGACCGCAAGTCACCGGCCGCGCCACCGTCACCGTAAGGAGCCCCGCTCATGCTGCCCCACCGTCTGCTCGGCCCCACCGCCACCGGACGCGCCGTCGCCGACGCGCTCGTCCTCCACGCCGACCGCGGAGCACGTGAGGCGAACCCGTACTACTGGCACCGCGCCCAGGAGGGAACAGCCCGGCTGCTGAAGGAGATCCAGTCCTACGGGGATCCTCAACTGTCGGCAGCGACCGCCGAGTTGCTCGATGACCCGGGGAGCCGCGGCGCATGGCAGCGGCTCGGGGACCTCGCCTCCGCCGCGGTCGGCGCGTCCGAGGACGGGACGGCCGCCCTCGCCGGCGCCGCCTGGCACGTGGTGACGAAGTCCCGGCTCGGCTACCACGTCGGCGAGGGCTACGACCGTGAGCTCCGGCCCGATCCCGAGTGGCGGGACTGGACGGCGCGACCACCGGCGGCGACGGAGACCGAACCGCTCGCCCACATCGTGATCCCGTTCCGCGACCGGAGCGAGGAGCGGACACGCGCCCGCAACCTGGTGGCCTGTCTGGCCGCGCTCGGCGACCAGACCGTGCCCCGTGACCGCTACCACGTGACCGTGGTGGAGTCGGACAGCGCGCCCCGCTGGCGCGAGACGGTACTGAAGTACGCGGACGAGTGGCTCTTCGCCTTCTCCGACCGCCCCTTCAACAAGTGCTGGACCGTCAACTGCGGGGTGGCGCACGCCCGTAGACGGGCGCCGTACCTCTGCGTGCTCGACGGCGACGCGCTCGTGGACCGGGACTTCGTGCGCCGGAACACCGAGCGGTTCCTGCGCCCCGGGACCGGCGGCTTCATGTGCTTCCGGGACCTGTCGTACCTGGACCCGGCCGCTTCGGCGGCGGCGGTACGGCAGCGATGTACCGACGGTCAGGCCGCACCGGACCCGGACGCGCTGCGCTGGTTCGCCGTGCAGCGGGCACCGGGGCTCTGTGTCTGGGTGACACGCGAGGTCTTCCAGTCCGTCAACGGCATGGACGAACGGTTCGAGGGCTGGGGGCGGGAGGACATCGATCTCGTACTGCGGCTCCAACTCGCCACCGCCTTCGACCAGTACGACGACCGGATGCTCCATCTCCACCACCCGAGTTCGGCCCAGCTGAAGGACGGTCAGACCGTGAACAGTCATCTTCCCCTGCTGTCCTGGGCACCGACGAAGCCCATCGGCCGGCTCGAACGCTTCACCGGCTGAGGAAGGTACGCATGCCGAAGAACCCTCCCTCCTGCGCGATTCTGGGCGTCCAGACGGCTCGCGCTGACGCGGGCCCACAACTCGCCGACCTGAACATCGAGTTGGGCAAGGCGCTCGACGTCGACGGGCTGCTGCGCTTCCAGGTTCTGGTGCGCACCGGTGACGTCACCGAACTGTGCGTGTACTGGCTGTGGCGCGATCTCGCCGACCGGGACACCGTCTGGGACGCCCCGCCGGCCGACCTGACGGACTTCTGGGCCGCGGCCCGCCCGCTGTGGGCCGCCGAGCCGGGGGTCCGCCGCTTCCGCTGGCAGCCGGCCGCGGACCGGGACCTGTGCCCGCCGGGAACCGCCGTACTCCTGGAAGAGGGCCCGCCCCCGCCCGCCACCCCCCTCTCGTCCGAGGGTGCGGACCCCTGGCTCCTGGACGTCGACACGGGCGCCGCTCTGCGCTGCCGGCCACCGACGGAACCGGCCGAACCCGCCGCGTGGACCGCCCTCTGGCAACGGCCGGCCTCGGAACGGCTCTGAGCCAGACGGCGCGTACCCGCACCCCGGCGGCTCGCGGTGCGCCCGGTCGCCGATGGGCGGTTACCCGACGACGTCCGCGTACAGCTCGCACACGCGCTCCACGAAGGCGTCGGCCGACAGCCAGCGTTCGGCGAGCGCGCGCACCTCGTGGCGGTCGGTGTCGAGGGCGTCGTGGACGTCCTCCATCACCCGGGCCGGGTCCCGGCGGCAGTGGGCGCCGGTGAGGTTGTGCCGCATGAGGACGCCGATGGTGTCCTCGGTGATGAGGCCGGCGTATCCGTAACCCGCGCAGAGCGTCGGGATCCCCGTCGCCATGGCCTCCATCGCGCCGCGCCCGAGCGAGATCACGACGTCCATGTCGCTCAGCAGGTTGGGCATGGAGTGGCACGGCACGTGGTTGATGAGGATCATCTCGGCGCCGAAGCGATCACTGGCCGCCCAGAAGCCGGGACCGTCGCCCAGCGCGTAGACCAACAGCGCCTTGCGGTCGAGGTGTTCCATGACCTGGCCCAGCACCGCTTCGCGCCCGGAGTCCATCCGGCCGTGCACGAGCACCCGCGGGCGGTCACCGACCGGCCGCGCGGGCACGGGGGGAAAGCGGTACAGATCGACACCCTGATGGATCAGTACCGGCCGGTCCGGTGGCAGGTAAGCCCCCTGCAAGGAAAGGGAGTTCTCCGTCATGCAGAGGAAGCGCGCGCAGCGCCCGACGACACCGGGCGAGGAACGGCGCCCCGCGTGGTGGACGATCCGGAACGCGGGGATCTCCTCGGGGAAGCGGGCCAGCATCTCGTCGGCGGCCTCGTCGACCAGCAGGAGATCGGTGTCCGTACGGCTGCCGGTGTCCTGCGTCACGGAGGCCGAACTCAGCTCCCGGAGTGCGGAGGTGAGGGGAAAGCAGTCGACGTCGTCGACGACGAGCCGGACCTCGTGTCCGCCTCTGCACAGCGCCCTGACCAGGTCCAGGACGAAGGTGTGCTGGCCGTAGGTGTGATAGCGGCCCCCTTCACGGTGTTTTCCGTCGTAGAGCGGATTGCCGTCGGCGGCGATCAGATAAGTGATGTGCACGTTTCCTCGTGAAGGTCGGGCTGTTTCACCGGCCGGCGGGCTGCGGCGTCTTCGGGTACTGCTCGAACCCGAACCGCCGCTCGAACTCGGCCCGGCGGCCGTCCCCGAAGAAGAAGACCATCTTGACCATGGGCCCCCACCGCTCGTCCAGGTTGATGCCCTCGAAGCTGAATCCGCACTTGAGCTGGAGGATCATCGCGGCCCGGTTGTGCGGGTGGTGCTGGGAGGTGACCCGCTCGTACCCCAGGGTGTGCAGGTACTCGAAGAAGCGGGGCATCCCGGTGGCGGCGAGGCCCTGCGCGCGGTACTCCGGCAGCAGGCCGCTGGTGCCCAGGTAGAAGGTGTCGGGGTCCTCCATCCGTCCTCGCACCCAGCCGACGACCTCACCCCTGGAGTTCTCGATCAGGATGTGTTCCCGGTGCAGGGTCCGGTACTCCGCGGCCAGTTCCTCGTTCGGGTTGTACGGGTGGGCGTCGCGATCGGTGAAGACCGCCGCGTAGATCTCCGTCACCTCCTTCCGGAAGGTGTCCGCGTCGACGTTGCGCGCCGTCATCCCCGCCTCCCCCGGCAACCGTGCCGGGAAGAACAGGTCGCGTGTCTCTTCGAGCTTCTGCTGGAACTCCATGCACTCTTCCTCTGCTGAGCGGTACGGCCGAACGCCGGCCCGAGCACAACGGGTCCGCCCGAACAACGGTTCACCGACGCGCCCGGGTCGGATGCGTCCGAACGCGCTCAAGTGCGCGCTGAGTTGCGTGGTGCGGCTGGTTCCGGTCACTTCTACGGAGCTGCCGAGAACTGATCTTGACGGGGCGTCAGTACGGTTGCGTAGGCTCTGCTCCCGGGGCTCAACGGAGTGCCCGGCACCGCCCGTGGACAGCACCCCCACCGGCGCGCGGGAACCGACTCCGACTCCTCCTCCGGAAGGACTGACGCATGGCACGGACCGACACCGGTGCCGGGCAGCACGAGCCGCGGTCGCGGTCGGCGGGCGCGGACGAACCGCTGATCCACCGGGCGGTGGAACGGCAGGCCCGGCGGAACCCGGCGGCCCCCGCCCTCGTGCACCGGGGGGAGACCACGGCGTACGGCCTGCTGGACCGTGCCGCCGACGTCTGCGCGGGGGAACTCGCCGCCCTCGGCGTCGGCCCCGGGGACTTCGTCCCGGTCCTGCTGCCGCGCTCCCCCGCGCTCGTGGCGGTGCTGCTCGGGGTGCTGAAGTGCGGCGCCGCCTACAGCGCGCTGGACCAGCGGTGGCCCGCTCGGCGGATCGAGTCGGTGGTGGACGCGCTCGCGCCCCGGGTGGTGGTGACGGGGCGGTCCACGCCCGGTCGCGAGGTGGCCGTCTGGCAGCCGCCGCCGTGGGAGGCGATGTGCGCCGACGGAGCGGCCCGTACACCCGAGCCGGCGGACGAGTTGGCTGGTTCCGCCCCTGCCACTGTCTTCTTCACCTCCGGAACCACCGGTGTTCCCAAGGGAGTTGTGTCACCGCACCGCGCGACGACACGGTTGTTCGGCGCCGGCGGTCTGCCGGGGCTGGGCGCGGGACGGGCGATGCCGCTGCTGGCGCCGGTGCCCTGGGACGCGTTCGGCCTGGAGCTGTGGGGCATGCTCACCACCGGCGGTACCTCGGTGATCGCCGACGACGACTACCTCCTCCCCGAGGGACTGCGGGACATGGTGCGCGCGCACGGGGTGGACACCGCGTGGTTCACCTCCTCGCTGTTCAACTTCTTCGTCGACGAGGACGTCGACTGCTTCCTGGGCATGCGGCAGGTGTTCACCGGCGGGGAGCGGCTGTCGCCCCCGCACGTCGGCCGCTTCCTCGCCCGGCATCCCGACGTCCGCCTCGTCAACGGCTATGGTCCGGTGGAGAGTTGTGTCTTCGCCACCACCCACCGCGTACACCCCGCCGACTGCGCGCTCCCCGGCGGCATCCCCATCGGCCGCCCCGTCGCGGCGACCGGGGTGCACCTCCTGGGCGACGACGGGTCGCCCGCTTCCCAGGGCGAGATCTGTGTGTCGGGGGACGGCCTGGCCCTGGGCTATCTGGGCCAACCGGACGCCACAGCCGAGAAGTTCGTCACCGTCGACCTCGGAGAAGGGCCCCTGCGGCTGTACCGCACGGGTGATGTCGGCCGCCGGGACGCCGACGGCGTCCTGCACTTCCTCGGGCGCCTGGACCGGCAGTTGAAGGTGCTGGGGCACCGGGTCGAGCCGGGCGAGGTGGAGGCCGCCGCCGGCCGGCTGCCCGGCGTCGGCGAGTGCGCGGTCGTAGCGGCACCGGGCGCGGACGACGCCCGGGGCTCGCGGCTCGCGCTGTTCTACACCGGTGCCGGAGCGGGCGCGACCGGGGAAGCGGGCCAGGGGGTGCCACGGCCCACCGAGCTGCGGCGCTCGCTCGCCGAGGTGCTGCCCGCCTACCTCGTGCCGCAGGTGATGCGGCTGGTGGCCGGGCTGCCCCGTACCGCCAACGGCAAGACCGACCGTGCCGCACTGACCGCGTCCCTGCGGGACGGCGATGCCGCACAGCCCCGGTAGGCCACAGGTACCGGCTCCCCCGGAGCCGGGCCTGCCGGCCGGGACACGCGTCCGGTACTGGGCCGGTGCGCTGCCCGAGGCGGGACCGCTGCGTCCCCTGGCGGCCGCCACGCTCGCCAGCCGTGTCGGCCGGGGCCTGCTCTACACGATCCTGCCGCTGTACCTGACCCGGGTCGTGGGTCTGTCCGCGGGGCAGGTGGGTCTGGGACTGACGTCGGCCGCGCTGCTCGGCATGGCCGTGGGGATCCCGGCGGGACACCTGGCGGACGTGCTGGGACCGCGCGGACTGCGGGTGGCCGTCCGGCTGGCCGAGGCGACGGTGCTGTGCGGGTACGTGCTGGTGGGCGGGTTCGGCGGGTTCCTGGTCGCGGCCGGCGCCGTCGCGGTGTGCGAGTCGGCCGGGGAGGCGGCCGAGGGCGCGCTGATCGGCGGCTCGCTGCCTCCGGCACAGCGGGTGCGGGGGCGGGCCTACCTGCGCGCCGTGACCAACGTCGGATGGGGGCTGGGCGCGGCGACGGCCGCGGTGGCGCTGGCGGCCGACAGCCGCCCGGTCTACCGGGGAGCGGTCTTCGCGGCGGCCGGCTGCTATCTCGTCTCCGCGCTGGCCACCCGCCGGGTCCCGCCGCCCGCGCCGGTCCGCCGGCCTCCGGGCCGGCCCCAGTGGGCCGCGCTGCGGGACGGCCCCTACGCGGTGCTGACGCTGCTGAACGCGGTGCTCAGCATGAACGTCGGGATGTTCACCGTGGCGCTGCCGTTGTACATCGCGGACCGCACCGGCGCGCCGCTGGTGCTGTACGCGGGTCTGGTCCTGCTCAACACGACGGCGGCGGCGCTGTGGCAGCAGCGGGCGAGCCGGAGCACCGGTTCGGTGCCGGGTGCCGCGACCGCGCAGTGGCGCGCGGGTGTGCTGCTCGCGGTGGCGTGCGGGCTGTTCGCGCTGGCGGACGGCCGGGGCGCGGAGGCCGCCTGCCTGCTGCTGTCGGCCGGGGCCGCGGTGCACGTCTACGGCGAGCTGCTCCAGGCGGCGGGTTCCTGGGGGCTGTCGTACGAGTTGGCGCCCGTCCACGCGGTGGGCCAGTACCAGGGTGTGTACGGGGTCGGGCGCAGCCTCGGGCAGCTGCTGACCCCGGTGGTGGCCTCGTCCGCCATGACCGGCTGGGGCTGGGGCGGCTGTGTGCTGCTGGGCGGTCTGTTCCTGGCCGCCGGCGCGCCGGTACCGGCCGCGGCCCGCTGGGCCCTGGCCCGACGCGAGGCCCAGGCCCGGTCCTGACCGTCGGAGGGGTGGTGGTGTGTGCGCGGCGGACCGGCGCGCTCAGAGCGAACCCTGTTCGGCGAAGAGCCGGGGGTCGGCGATGGCCTCCGCCAGCAGTCGGATCGTCGGCCGGCGCATGACGGCGGAGGGAGGCACCTCGAAGCCTTCCTCGCCGATGCGGCGGGCCACCACGAGCGCCTGCAGTGAATCGCCGCCCAGGTCCTGGAAGTCGTCGTCCACCTCGATCTCCGTTGTGCCCAGCACCTGTTGCCAGATGCGGCTCAGCGTCGGGTGCAGATCGTTCGGGCTGGCGCCGGGCGCAGAGGGCATGGATGAACTCTGCCCCGTCCGCCGCCGGGCGACCATGGGACTTTTGGCCGCCCTCGGCTCCGCCGTCCCCCTGTTCCAACTGCGGTCGAGCCGGGAGTACCAGTTCACGGCGAGTCCGAAAACCGACAGTCGGTAATGCGCCGGAAGGCTGCCGAACGGGCCCGAGAACATGTACTTGACACCGGTCGAACGCTGATAAAAGGTTGAACGCACGGCGACTTGACGATGGCTCCGCAGGGAACCTCCGGCGGAATTGGCTACCGGAGTGAGACGGGGCGGTCAGGCGCGCGGTTCCGGTACGTCCTGCGTGAGATCCGCGGAACCCGACTTCCGGAGCGGCGGACACGGAATGGCTTGCCCGCGCGCCAACATCTCCACCCGCACCAAGAACGATGGAGGAGACATGCACCAGCAGGCGGCGGACGCTCAGCGCGCCGAGGGGACCGAGGAGACTCCGGTTCCGGACTGGAAGCCCCTCTCCGACGACGAGTTACGGTCCTACCGCGCCAACGGCTACCTGCACTTACGCGGGCTGTTCGACGCCGGGGCGGTGGAGCGCGGCCGGGAGATCCTGCGGACGGCCCAGGAGCGCGCCACCCCCACCATCGAGCACCACGAGAGCTTCACCGACCGCGCGCATACCTTACGTGTCCGTGACGCGATAGCACACCATCCGGAATTGGCCGAGTTTCTCGATCACCCCGGTCTCATAGGCCCGTTGGCGTCGGTACTCGGGATGAGCGTGCAGGTACTCGGTACCGAGATCTTCATCCGCGGGTTGCACGAGGAACCGCTGGAGTCATGGCACACCGACGGCGGCGAGTACCTTCAGCGCGTACGGCTCTCAGGTGCCAGTTCGGATCTCCAGGTCAAGGCGCAGGTATTCCTCAGCGACACCTCCGAGGACGACTCCGGGAATTTCCTGATGATCCCCGGAAGCCACCACCGGATGCCACGCAAAACGGTCCCCAATTGCTATATCGAGGAGCTCAACGGCCCCTTCGAGCGCGGTGAGCTGCCCTCCGACGCGGTGACCGTGCGAGCCGCGCCCGGGGACGTCCTGCTGTTCCCGTACTCCCTCTGGCACGCGGTGGCCAGGAACACCCGGCAGCCCCGCCAGACCTTCATCTTCCGCTACGGCCAGCTGTGGCACCGTCCGCACGACTACCTCCAGCAGCCACCGGAGGTGCTCGCCCGGATGTCACCGCGACTGCGCCGCATGTTCGGCGACTTCGGTGACGACCCGCACCCGACGGACTTCTACAAGCCCCCCGCCCAGCAGCGCGTCATGGCCCAGGGCGCGTCGGCGGGCGGGCGGTGACGCCGCCCGCGCGCGCGGCCGGGGGTGTCGTGGCCGGACCCGACGGCCGAGTCGTGGTGGTGTGCCAGCAGGGCCGGTCGTGGTCCTTGCCGAAGGGGCACCTGGAGGACGGCGAGGAACCGCGCCAGGCCGCCGAGCGGGAGATCACCGAGGAGAGCGGTCTGACGGACCTGCGGTACGTCGGCGCCCTGGGCTCCTACACACGCTCCTCCATCAGCGGCACCGGCACGATTCTCCCGGACCGGCTGAAGACGATCGAGATGTACCTGTACAGCACGGGCGGTGGCCCGCTCGTCCCCAAGGATCCGGACAACCCGCTCGCCGTCTGGGCCGAACCGGCCGCGGCGGCACGGCTGTTGACCCATCCCGCCGACGCGGACTTCCTCAACTCCCGTGTGCGGCAACTGCCCACGGGCCGGCCGGCCGGTCCGGCCGAGTGTCCCGCGCACACGGCGGTGATCCTCGCCGCCGGGCTGGGCAGCCGACTGGCCCCGCACACCGGCCCGTTGCCCAAGGCGTGCGTACCGGTCGGCGGCACGCCCCTGGTGGTCCGCACCCTCGACGCACTGCACCGGGCCGGGATCCGGCGGTCCGTCATCGTGACCGGTCATCTGCGTGAGGTGCTGACCAGCACCGTGCGCGGCCTGCGGCCCGACTACGACGTGCGGTTCGTCGTGAACGAGGAGTACGCCACCACGGGCACCGCCGTGTCGCTGCGGACCGGGCTGGCCGCGCTGGACCCGCTGGACGTACCGGTGGTGATCGAGGGCGACGTCGTACTCGACAGCGCCGTACTGGACCGGCTGCTGGCCCGGCCGGGGAGCAGCACGGCCGTGGCGGCGTACCGGCCGGGTCTGTCGGGCTCGTTCATGACGCTTGACTCCCGGCAGCGGGCCACCGCGATCAGCCGGGCCGACTGGCGCGAACCGGACGCCGACGTGAGCGGGGCGTACAAGACGGTGAACGCGCACGTGTTCTCGCACGCCGACCTGCTCGGCACCGTGGCGCCGGCCCTGGCGCGGCTCACCGAGCGGCAGCCCGACGCGCATGTCGAACATCTGCTGCGGGACTGCATCGACGCCGGCCTGTCGCTGGCGGCCGTGGACGTCGCGGGTCTGCGCTGGTACGAGGTGGACGACACCGCCGATCTCGCCGTCGCGGAACGGCTGTTCGCCCCGGCCGCGGCCCGGACCGAGGGACGGTAGGCGGTGTGCGGGATCTGGGGCGCGGTGGGCGCGGACGCCGCCGGTCACGGCCTCGGCCGCCCTGCGGCGCGGGAGTGCGTCCGGCTGCTGGCGCATCGGGGTCCGGACGGCGAGGGGCTGTGGTGGACGCCCGAAGCGGTGCTCGGCCACACCCGGCTCGCCATCTTCGACACCTCGCACCGCGCCGACCAGCCGATGACGGGAGCGGACGGCCGGCTGGTCCTGACGTTCAACGGTGAGATCTACAACCAGGCCGAACTGCGGGAGGAGTTGGAGTCCCTCGGCCACTCCTTCCGCGGTACCGGGGACACCGAGGTGCTGCTCGCCGCGTACCAGGAGTGGGAGCTGGAGTGCCTGGACCGGCTGAACGGCATGTTCGCGCTGGCGGTGTGGGACGGGAGGGACGCCAGCCTGACGCTGGTGCGCGACCGGTTCGGTATCAAGCCGCTGTACTACCTGGAGCAGGAGGGACGGTTCGCCTTCTGCTCCGAGCCCAAGGGTCTGCTGCCGCTGCTGCCGGGCCCGCCCACACCCGATCTGCTCGGCATGTCCGCCTTCCTGACGCTGCGTCATGTGCCGGCGCCGCGGACGCTCTTCGCGGAGCTGAGGCAGCTTCCGCCGGGAAGCTGGCTGCGGTGGCGGGCCGGTCGCGTGCGCACGGGTACGTGGTGGGACCTGGCCCGGCGGACCACCAGGCGACCGCCGCCGTGGCGGCGCGCGGCCACGCTCCGCCGTACCGTCGAGGAGGCGGTCGAGACGTGGAGCCGGTCGGACGTGCCGGTGTCGGCGTATCTGTCGGGCGGTCTGGACTCCACCGTGCTGACCGGTGAACTCTGCCGGCTGGGCCGGTGCGTGCGCGCGTACACCGCCGAGTACGACGTACCGGGCTACTCCGAGGCGGCCGCCGCCGCCTCGACGGCGGCGGGGCTCGGCCTGCCGCTGGAGGTGGTGGGTACCCAAGTGGCGGTCACACCGGAGCAGTTGGCCGACATGGTGCGCATCCGCGACCATCCGCTCGGCATGCACAACGAGGTCGCCCTCATCCGGCTGTCGGAACGGGTGCGCGCCCGTGCCCGTGTGGTGCTGTGCGGTGAGGGCGCCGACGAGTTGTTCGCGGGGTACGGGCGGCTCTACCGGCTGCCCTTCGAGGCCGCCAAGCGGCGGCTGCGTCCCCGCCGGCGCGCGGCGGACGGCTGGCGCCGCCACGCCGGCTCCGCGGTCTTCGCCCAACTGCTCGCCGACTACTGCTACTTCCCGCTGGAGGTGAAGCACCGGCTGCTGCGCGAGGACGTGGCCGCCCGGCTGGACGACGACGCCGAGCTGGTGGGCACGTTGCGGCGCGCCTGGGACCGGCCACGCCGGGCGGGACTGCACCGCAGACTGACGCACTTCATGGTCACCGTGCATCTGCCGGGCCTGCTGCACGTACTGGACGGCACGGCGATGGCCGCCGGGGTCGAGGCACGCGTGCCGTTCCTCGACCACCACCTGGTGACCTGGGCGTACCGGCTGCCGCAGCGGGCCAAACTGCGCTGGCACGGGCCGCTCGCCATGGTCCGGGCCCTCGCCGAACCGCCCGCCGCCTACAGCGAGCGGCGCGACACCACCAAGTGGCTGCTGCGCCGTGCCTTCGCCGACCGGGTGCCGGCCGAGGTGCTGACCCGGGGCAAACTGCCGTTCCCCGCGCCCCTCAACGAGTGGCTGGCCCGGCCCGAGGCGGCCCGGACGGCCGGCCTGGTGCTGGACGACGGAGCCCGCCTGCACGAGTTCTTCGACGCCGGCCGGCTGCGCCGGTGGTGGGCCTCACGAGGCGGGGACCATCCGTCGTTCGGGCGGCAGGCCTGGCTGCTGATGAACCTCGAAGTCTGGCTGCGGGTCTACTGCCCGCAGCCGGAGCCCGTGCGTGACGGCATCACCAGAGAGGTCGTATGAGCCGCGTACTGTTCAATCCCGGTCCGACCAATACCCGGGCAAGTACCAAACAGGCACTTGTGGTTGACGACATGTCACATCGCGCGCCGGGTTTCCGCGCGGTGCTCGCCCAGGTGCGTGAGGCGGTGCCCCGGCTGCTGGGCGGAGCGCGGGAGTACGAAGCCGTCCTGTTCGCCTGCTCCGGCACCGGCGCGATCGAGGCGGCGGTGAACTGTCTGCACGGCCCGGTGCTCGCGCTGGTCACCGGCTACTACTCCGAGCGCATGGCACAGATCGCCGAACGCGCCCAACTCCCGGTACAGCGCATGCGGTTCGGCACCTTCGAGGGTGTCGATCCCGAGGCGGTGGCGGCCCGGTTGGACGCCTCGCCGGAGCTCCGTTCGCTGGTCTTCGTCCACCACGAGACGGCCACCGGCGTGCTCACCCCGCTGGCCGAGCTCAGCCGGCTGGCGGCCGAGCGGGGCGTGCTCACCCTGGCGGACACCATCAGCAGCGTGGGCGCCCACCCGCTGGCTCTGGACACCGAGGGGCCGGACGTGGTGACGGTGACCGCGAACAAGGGGCTCGAAGCGGTACCCGGGGTGTCGTTCGTGGTCGGGCGGCGCCAGGTGCTGGAGAACGCCCGGCCGGGCCAGAGCTACTACTTCGACATCGCGCGCCAACTGCACGCCCAGCGCGACGCCGAGGTGCCCTTCACCGTACCGGT
The DNA here is from genome assembly GCF_040606415.1 of Streptomyces sp. NPDC005423. Classification (NCBI taxonomy): domain Bacteria; kingdom Bacillati; phylum Actinomycetota; class Actinomycetes; order Kitasatosporales; family Streptomycetaceae; genus Streptomyces; species Streptomyces sp. NPDC005423. Next base: position 37,472 of record NZ_JBEXET010000044.1, read on the forward strand.
GCAGGTCGTCTGCGCCCTGGCCGAGGCGCTCGGCCACTACGAGCGGGAGACACCGGCGGGGCGCGCGGCACGGTACGCCCTGTCCGCCGGCATCCTGCGGACCGGGCTGGAGGAGCGCGGCTTCCGGCTGGTGGAGCTGCCCGCGGAGCGGCGCTCCTCGGTGGTCGTGCCCGTCCGGCTCCCCGCCGGTCTGGACTACGAACGGGTCCGCGCCGAGCTGGACTCACTGGGCATCGAGATCTACACGCCGCCCGACGCGGTCACCGCCGGCTACTTCTTCCTCGCCGTCATGGGCCAGGTCGGTCACGCCGACATAGCGGCCTGTCTCGACGCCTTCACCGCGGCCTGCGCCCGCCAGGGGTGCCCGCCCGGCGGCCCCCTGGCCCCGGCACGGTACGAGGCGACCGCGGAAGCGGCCGTATGAAGGCCGAGCCGGCCGCCAAGACGGAGCTGTCTCCCACCTCCGGGCTCAATGCCCGGGTGCGCGAACTGGTGGCACAGGGCCGCGACATCAGTGTCCTCACCGCCGGGGAGCCCCCGGGACCGCCGCCCGAGCACGTCCGCGAGGCCGCGGCCCGGGCCGCCCGGGCGCCGGACGGGCACGGCTACGGACCGCCGGCCGGCCTGCCGGAGCTGCGGGAGTGGGTGGCGGCGGCCGGAGCGGCCGACGGCGACCGGGTCGGCGCCGAGAACGTCGTGGTCACCGGGGGCGCCAAGGCGGCACTGTTCGCCACCTTCCTGGCCCTGCTGGCACCGGGCGACGGCGTCCTGGTGCCGACGCCGGCCTGGCCCACCTACGGCCACTCCGTCCGGCTGGCCGGGGGCCGTACCGTCACCGTGCCCACCACCGCGGCCACCGGCCACCAGCCCACCGAGGAGTTGCTGGAGCGCCAACACGACGACGGCATACGGCTGTTGGTGCTCTGCGTGCCGTCCAACCCGACCGGCGCGGTGCTCGCACCGCGGCGGCTGCGGGAGATCGGCGCATGGTGCGCCCGGCGCGGGGTCACGGTGGTGCTGGACCAGGTGTACGGGCGGCTCAGCTGGGTCGAGGAGACCGAACCGGCCGCCCAGGTGCTGCGGAGCGCGGGCGCGGAGACCATCGTGGTCGACGGCGTCTCCAAGACGTACGCGATGACCGGCTGGCGGATCGGCTGGCTGGTCGCCGCGCCGCCCGTCGCCGCGGCCGTCACCGCCGTCGTGTCGCACATCGCCAACCACCCCAACCGCGTCGCCCAGGTCGCGGCCCTGGCGGCACTCCGGGGTGACCAGGAACCGGTGGCGGAGCTGCGGCGCCACCTCCTCGCCAACCGGGAACGGCTCGGCCGCGCGTTCGCCGCCGTACCCGACCTCGTCGACCACCACGAACCCGAGGGCACCTTCTACGCCTTCCCCTCCCTGGCACCCCTGTTGCGGCGCAGACCCGACCTGCCGGACGCGGGCGCCGTGGCCCGGGAACTCCTGGACGAAGCCGGGGTGGCCGTCGTACCGGGCGGTTCCTTCGGCGCACCCGACCACGTTCGCCTGTCGTTCGTCGAACCGGCGGACGCCTTCGAACGCGCACTGCATCGCATGATCGGACACTTCCGGCATTGAAGATCGGATCACCACCGTGACCACCTTGCACTTACCCTCCGAACAACGCGGGGACAAACCGCGCCAGTTGCGGCAAGGCCTGCTGGGCGACCGCCTGCTCCGGGCGATCGGCGTCCACGACGGCTTCACCGCGCTGCTGGCCGGCCGCCATCCCGTGGACGCCCTCTGGCTGAGCGGTCTGGGCGTCTCCGCCGCGCACGGCGTACCCGACGCGAGCATCCTGTCCATGACCGACTTCCTGTCGGCCGCCCGGATCGCCGACCGCGCCACGACGCTGCCCGTGATCGCCGACTGCGACAGCGGCTTCGGAGACGTCAACAACATCGTGCACATGGTGCGCGAGTACGAGCAGGCGGGCATCGCCGCCGTCTGTATCGAGGACAAGCAGTTCCCCAAGCGCAACAGCTTCAGCGAGGGCCAACTGCTCGCCGACCCACACGAGTTCGCGGCGAAGATCGCGGCGGCCAAGCGGGCGCAGCGGACCGCCGACTTCACCGTCTTCGCCCGGGTGGAGTCCCTGGTGGCCGGCGCCGACCAGGACGAGGCGCTGTACCGCGCCCGTCTCTACGCCGAGGCGGGCGCCGACGCCATCGTCATCCACTCCAAGGCCAAGACTCCGGACGAGGTGCTGACCTTCGCCCACCGGTTCCGCCCGGCTCACCCGGGGCTCCCGCTCGTGGTCATCCCCACCACCTATCCGGTGGTCACCGAGGAGGAACTGGCCCGCGCGGGGATCTCCCTCGTCATCTACGCCAACCAGATACTGCGGGCCTTCGTGGGGGCCGCCGACACCGTGCTGAGCAGGATCCTCGCCGACCACGGCGCCGGCGGCGCCGACACCGGTCTGGTCGACGTCCGCCAGGTGCTCGACCTGATCGGCACCGAGGCGGTCTCCGCCAACAGCGGCTGGTTCGAGGAGACCACGCAGACGCTCCGCACCACGACCGCACGTGCCTGACCAACGTACTTCCGACTCACAGGGAAGCAGGGCGATCGTTATGGACGAGAAACACCTCTCCGCGACAGCACAGGCCATGCGCCACTTCGTCATGTCGGCCAACCACCACGTGGGCGGCAGCCTGTCACCCGTGGACTTCCTCACGACGCTCTACTTCTCGGGCGACTACCACCTCGACGTCACGCACCGCCTCTCCCCCGACCGCGACAAGTACGTGCACTCCAAAGGCCACGCCGCCGCGGCGCACTACTTCGCGCTCTGGCTGCACGGCTACCTCGGCGACCTGCCTCTGGAGGAGCTGCTGACCTTCGGGGACGTCGGCCACCGGCTGCCCCGCATTCCGCAGATGCAGCAGGCGCGCGGACTGGAGATGACGACCGGCGCCCTCGGCCAGGGCCTGTCGTTCGCCAACGGCCTGGCGCTCGCGGACCGGCGGGCCGGGCGCGACACCCAGACCGTGGTGCTCCTCGGCGACGCCGAACTGAGCGAGGGCCAGGTGTGGGAGTCGGCGCAGACCACCGTACGGCTGGGCCTGGAACGGGTCACGGCGGTGGTGGACGCCAACGGCTACGGAAGCCACATGAGCACCCCGCGCGACCGGATCGGCTCCTGGTGGAAGGGGTTCGGCTGGCGGGTCATCGACGTCGACGGCCACGACCTGGCCGCCGTCCGGCAGGGGCTGGCCCAGACCCGGCAGGAGACCGACCCGGCGCTGCTGCTGCTGCACACCACCAAGGGCCACGGGCTGCTGCCGCCGTACTGCGACAGCCCGAACGCCGGCGGCGAGGTGCCGGAGGAGTACCGCCCGGAGTACGACCTCGGGGCCGACATCGACGAGGCCCTGCGGCTGACGGCCGAGCACTACCCGGCGTCGGTCGCGGCCCGCGACGAACCACTGCCCGAACCGGTGGTGCCGACCCGCGCGACCCCGGGCCTGCCCTGGGCGGCGGACCGGCACCCGGCCGGCCAGAAGGCGGGGACCAAGAAGTTCGCGGAGGAGCTGGTGGACCACATCGCTCCCGGCGGGGACCTGCTGGTCGTCTCGCCGGACGCGATCCGCAACTCCGGGCTGCTGCCGATGCTGGACGCGCACTCCTCCTGGCACTGGTCCAACCCCGCCAGCCCGGTGCTGGAGCACCAGATCGCCGAGCAGGACGTGGCCTCCCTGGCGGCCGGCGCGACCGCGGCCGGACTGCGCACGGTGGTCTTCCTGATGGAGGGGTTCGTGTGGCGGATGGTCGACTCGCTGCGGCAGTCCATCTGTTACCCCGGGCTTCCCGTCATCGTGGTCGGCACCTCCGCCGGACTGGGCGACGAACTGGGCCAGATGGTGCAGTCCGACGCCTGCTTCGCCGCCGTACGCAACCTGCCGGGGCTGACCGTGCTGGAGGCCAACGACATCAACGAGGCCAAGGTGCTGTTCAACGAGGCGCTCGAACTGGGCGAGCCCGTCTACCTGCGGCTGCCGCACGAGGCGCTGCCGGTCCTCGCCGACCTCTCCGAGGTGCTGGCCCGGGAGACCGCCACCGGGGTGTGGACGGTGCGCGAGGAGGCCGACCCGGAGCTCGTCGTGCTGACCGCCGGCTCGATGGTGCCGCAGTCGCTGGCCGCCGCCGACCGGCTCACCGAGGAGACCGGTACCCGGGTACGGGTGGTCAACGTCTTCTCCGCCACCCGGTTCGCCGACCAGGACCGGGCCTTCCGGCACTCGGTGGTGCCGCCCGCGGTGCCCTCACTGAGCGTCCACAACGGGCCGCCGTCCGTACTGGCGCAGTTCCTGTCCCCCCTGTCCACCGCGCTGGGACTGACCGACTACGGCATGCACGGCAAGCCGGTCAGCGCCCTGTACGACGCCTGCGGGCTCGGCGTGGCGGACATCGTGGCGGCGTCCCGGAAGCTCCTCGCCGATGGCTGAGGCACCCACGGACAGGGCGGTGGCCCCGTCGCTGCCGAGGCGCCGGCTCGGTCCGGCCCTCGGCGCCTCCGCCCTCGGCCTCGGCTGTATGGGCATGAGCGAGTTCTACGGGGCCGCCGACCAGGCCGAGTCGGTCCGCACCGTCCAGGCGGCGGTGGACGCCGGCATCACGTTGTTCGACACCGCCGACGTCTACGGGCCGTTCACCAACGAGAAGCTGCTGGGCCGGGCCCTGCGCGGCAGACGGGACCAGGTGCTGATCAGCACCAAGGCCGGTCAGTTGCGCCGGGCCGACGACCCCGCCTTCCGCGGCCTTGACGGCAGCCCGGAACACATCCGCCGGGCCTGTGACGCCAGCCTGGAGCGGCTGGGCGTGTCGACCATCGACGTGTACGTGCTGCACCGCGTCGACCGCGAGGTGCCCGTGGAGGAGACCGTGGGGGCCATGGCCGACCTGGTGACGGCGGGCAAGGTACGCGCCATCGGGCTGTCGGAGGTCCGGGCGTCGACCCTGCGGCGCGCGGCGGCGGTCCATCCGGTGGCGCTGGTGCAGAGCGAGTACTCGCTGTGGTCCCGGGAGGTCGAGGAGGAGGTGCTGCCGGCGCTGCGTGAACTCGGCGCCGGGCTGGTCGGCTACGCGCCGATGGGCCGTGGCTTCCTCACCGGGCGGCTGGACGTGAGCCGCCTGGACGGTGACGACTACCGGCGCGGTCTGCCCCGGCTGCGGCCGGAGAACCTGGGCCACAACCAGGAGTTGCTCTCCCGGCTGGTGCGACTGGCCGACGCCTGGGAGCTGGCACCCGCCCAACTCGCCCTGGCGTGGGTGCTTTCGCGGGGGCCGGACGTGGTCGCGCTGAGCGGCACGACCCGGCGCGTCCATCTGGCCGAGAACCTCCGTGCCGCCACGGTCACCCTCACCAGCGGCCAACTGGCCGAACTGGACGCGGCGTTCCCACCGGGCGCCGCCGCCGGCGACCGGTACGCGAGCCGGGCCACGATAGACGGCTGACGAGGCGTCAGATACAGGACCCGGGCACCACCACGAGACGGAGAGGAGACGCGTACGGGTGAGCGTGCTGACGGCGTCCTGGAACCACCGCCACCGCCTCGGACAGACCCTGTCCGATGCGGGGCGGGGGGTGTACAACCCCCATCACACCGTGGTGGCGCTCGCCGCCGACGGCGGTTACGACCTGTCCGCCCTGGAGGCCGCCTGGCGGGGCCTGCAACTGCGCCACCCCGTGCTCACCGGCGGGTTCGACCTCCCGTCGGCCCGCTGGACGGTGCCGGACCGGCCGGAGCCCACCGGGCCGACCGTGCTGCCGCCGCCTCCGGCGGTGTGCGACGGCCGGCCCGGGGGACCGGTGGACGAGGGTGCGCTGCGGGCCCTGCTGACGGAGGCGGCGGCCCAGCCGTTCGACCTGGAGCGGGGGCCGCTGGCCCGGCTGCTCGTACTGCCCCTGACCGGTTCCCGTGTCGTGTTCCAGCTGACCGTGGAACACCTGATCAGCGACGCGTGGTCGCTGAACACCCTGCTGCGCGAACTGGCGGTGCTGTACAACGCGGCGCTCAAGGACGACACACCCCGACTGCCGCCCAGCGCACCGGCGTTCACGGATTTCGTGAGCGAGCAGAACCAGTGGCTGGAGTCCACGGCCGGGCGGGCCGCGCTGCGCGCCCTGGCCGACCGGGCGGGTGACCTCGGCCCGGTGCCCGGCACCCGTATCGAGGGCTTCAGCGGTCGCCGCACCATCCGCTACGAGAAACGCGGCAGCATGGTCGGGCGGCTCGACGCGGCCCTGTGCCAGGCGCTGGCCCGGCGCGCCCGGGCGTCGCGGCTGAGCCGGTCGACGTTGACGCACGCGGCCCTGCACCACGCGCTGTGGCGGCTCTCCGACGGCGACCGGGTGGCCACCACCCTCTCCACCGCCAACCGGGAGGCGGCCGGAGCCGACCGCATGGTGGGGTGGCTGTCCAGCAAGGTCGTGGTGGCCAGCGAGCCGGGCCGGGCGGCCGGTCTCGACGCCTTTCTGGCCGCGTTCAACGCGGAGGTGCTGACCGGTTACGACCTGGCCCGGGTGCCCTGGCCCCGGCTCATCGCGGAGTTGACGCCCTCAGCGCTGGGCCACCACACCACCGAGCCCTATGTCACCTTCAACGCGCAGACCATCGGCATGCGGCGCCTGCTGGGCCCGGTGGAGTTCGAGAACCTCGCCACCACCACGTTGCCGGTGTCGGTCGGCTGGCACGACGCGTCCATCGCCACGTTCTGGAACGAGGACCTGGACGGGACGCGGGTCAGTCTGCACTGGAAGACGGACTGGTACGGCGAACGCTCCATCCAGCGGCTGTGGGACACGATCCACGACACCCTCCGAGCCTGGGCCAGCACGGCACCGAACTGACGCTCTTCGCAGGGCCGTTGACGTCGAACGCCGTCCGCGCCCGAATCCCCCAGGGACGGACAGAGGTACACACCTCAACTCGTGGTCTGTACCAAAAAAGGAAACAAATATTGACGTCCCCGAACAGGGTGCGTAGGTTCCCGGCCGAGCCGATCGAAGAGCCGCGCCGTCGCACCGCCGGCCCGGCCTTCCCCCCCACTCGGGCACCGAAGGGACCTGCCATGCACTGTTCCCCCGCTCTCCGGAATGTCATGCGCTCGCCAAGACCACCCGCGCGAGCGGTCCGCAGACCAGGGCGACGCGCTGCGGCGGTACTCACCGCGCTCGGCCTCGCGCTCGGCGTCCTGCTCGGTTTCCCCGCCGTCTCCCAGGCCGCCGGCTCGCTGCCCTGCGACATCTACGCCTCGGCGGGCACCCCGTGTGTGGCGGCGCACAGCGTCACCCGCGCGCTGCTCTCCTCCTACAACGGCCCGCTCTACCAGGTCACCCGGGTCTCGGACGGTGCCACCAGCGACATCGGCGTGCTGGCCCAGGGCGGTTACGCCAACGCGGCGGCGCAGGACACCTTCTGCGCGAACAGCGGCGGGTGCCGCATCACGCGGATCTACGACCAGAGCGGCCGCCACAACGACCTCACCCCCGGTCCCGCCGGCACCGCGGGCACCGGAGCCGACCGGGGCGCGGACGCCTCCGAGATCGCCGTCACCGCGGGCGGACACAAGGTCTACGGGGTGTGGATCTCCCCGGACGTCGGTTACCGCTACACCGGGGTCGCCTCCGGCGTGGCCGTGGGCGGCCAGGCCGAGGGCGCCTACATGGTGGCCAGCGGCACCCACGTGGGCTCCGCCTGCTGCTTCGACTACGGCAACGCCGAGAGCACCCCGGCCGACACCGGCAACGGACACATGGACGCCGTCTCGATCGCGACCACCTGCTACTTCGCGCCGTGCACGGGAACCGGCCCCTGGGTCGAAGCCGACCTGGAGAACGGCATGTTCCAGGGCGACAACGGCTCCAACACCGCCAACCAGGGCAACAAGAGCGCCTTCGTCACGGCCGTGCTGAAGAACAACGGGCAGACCCGTTACGCGCTCAAGGGCGGCAACTCCCAGTCCGGCGCGCTGTCCACCTGGTGGGACGGCGCCCTGCCCACCAGGGGCGGCTACCAGCCGATGCACCAGGAGGGCGGCATCATCCTGGGCATCGGCGGCGACAACAGCAACTGGAACCGGGGCACCTTCTTCGAGGGCGTCATGGTCTCCGGCTATCCCACCGACGCCGCCGAGAACGCGGTCCAGGCCAACATCGTCTCCGTCGGCTACGGCGGCGCGACGGACGTGCCGAACGGGCCGCAGGGGACGATCACGGGCCCCGGCGGCAAGTGCGTGGACGCCGCCGCCGACGACACCGGCGCCGACGGGACCGCCGTACAGCTGTGGGACTGCCAGTCCTACGCGGAGGACCAGCACTGGACGCACAACCCGGACGGGTCGCTCTCCACGCTCGGGCGGTGCCTGGACATCGAGAACAACGGCACGGCCAACGGCGCCAAGCTGGAGCTGTGGGACTGCGACGGGGTCGGCGGCCAGAAGTGGGTGCAGCGGGCCGACGGCTCCCTCCTCAACCCCCAGTCCGGCCGCTGCCTCGACTCCCCCAGCGGCGCCACCGCCAACGGCACCCGACTCCAGATCTACGACTGCAACGGCTCCGCGGCGCAGAAGTTCTCGGCGAACGGCGGCGGCGCGGTCAAGGGCCCCGGCGCCACCTGTGCGGATGTGGCGGCCGACGACACCGGCGGCAACGGCACCGCCGTACAGCTGTGGAGCTGCCAGTCGTACGCGATGGACCAGCACTGGTACCACGGGGCCGACAACTCGCTTTCCACGCTGGGTCGTTGCCTGGACATCGTGGGCAACGGCACCGCCAACGGCGCCCAGTTGGAGCTGTGGGACTGCAACGGGGTCGGCGGCCAGAAGTGGGTACAGCAGGCCGACGGCTCCCTCCTCAACCCCCAGTCCGGCCGCTGCCTCGACTCCCCCAGCGGCGCCACCGCCAACGGCACCCGACTCCAGATCTACGACTGCAACGGCTCCGCGGCGCAGAAGTTCAGCCTGAGCTGACCCCGCGACGCCGGGCCCGGCGGCCTCTTCACCGGGCCCGGCGCGGGCGTCGGGCTACTGATTGCTGAACGCGGCGTCGAAGGAGTTTCCCGGCGCCGGCCACAGCAGGGAGCGTACGAAACGCAGTGCTTCGGCCGCGCCGTGCAGCCGGTCCATGCCGGCGTCCTCCCACTCGATGGAGATGGGCCCGGCGTAGCCGATCGCCTCAAGGGCACGGAAGGCGTCCTCCCAGGGGACGTCTCCGTGGCCGGTGGAGACGAAGTCCCAGCCGCGGCGCGGATCCCCCCACGGCTGGTGCGAACCGAGGACACCGGCCCGGCCGTTGCGCGGACGGACGCGGGTGTCCTTGCAGTCGACGTGGTAGATGCGGTCCTTGAAGTCGGTGATGAAGCCGACCGGGTCGATGTTCTGCCACATCATGTGGCTGGGGTCCCAGTTGAACCCGAAGGCCTCCCGGTGGCCGATCGCCTCCAGCGCGCGGACGCCGGTCCAGTAGTCGTAGGCGATCTCCCCGGGGTGGACCTCGTGGGCGAAGCGGACTCCCTCCGCGTCGAACACGTCGAGGATCGGGTTCCAGCGCGCGGCGAAGTCCTCGTAGCCGGCGTCGATGACCGAGGCCGGTACCGGCGGGAACATGGCGACGTAGGGCCAGATCGACGAGCCCGTGAAGCCGACCACGGTGTCGACGCCCAGTTTGCGGGCGACCCGCGCGGAGCGCTTCATGTCCTCGGCCGCCCGCTGCCGTACGCCTTCCGCCTCACCGTCGCCCCACACGTACGGGCGCAGGATCGCCTGGTGGCGGAAGTCGATGGGCGCGTCGCAGACGGCCTGCCCCGCGAGGTGGTTGGAGAGGGCGTACACCTTCAGGCCGTGCCGGTGGAGGATCTCCAGACGCGATGCCGCGTAGGCGTCGTCCTCGTCGGCGCGCCGGAGATCGAGATGGTCCCCGGAGGCGGCGATCTCCAGTCCGTCGTAGCCCCACCGCGCCGCCAGGCGGGCGACCTCCTCGAACGGGAGGTCGGCCCACTGTCCGGTGAAGAGGGTGACGGGGTGGGTGGTCGCGGTCATGTCGGTTCCTCCGTCGCGGGTGCGGTGTCCGTCCAGACGCCGCCGGCTCCGGCGGAGGCGAGGACGGCCTCGGTGAGCCGGGCGGCGCGCAGTCCGTCGGCGAACGTAGGCATGCCCTCGGGTTCTCCGCCCCGTACGGCGTCGTAGACATCGGTGACGAACGCCGTGAAGGCGTCCTGGTAGCCGAGCGGGTGTCCGGCCGGCAGCGGTGACACCCGCGCGGAGTCCGGCGCGTCCGTGCCGGGGTCGCGCAGCAGCTGCCGGGAGCCGTGGCGCGAGCCGATCCACAGTTCCTCGGGACGCTCCTGCTCGAACCGTACGGACCGCCGGGTGCCGTGGAGTTCGAGGGTGAGGCTGTTCTTCCGGCCGGGGGCGAGCTGGCTGACCAGGAGGGTGCCGAGCGCGCCGTTGCCCAGCTCGACGAGGAGGGCCACCACGTCCTCGTTCGCCACCTCCGTGCCGCCGCGCCGCGTGAAGACGGTCCGGGTGCGGGCCGCGAGACGGTGGACACGCTGTCCGGAGACGAACTCGACGAGGTCGCACAGGTGGGAGCCGATGTCGGCGAAGGCCCGGGAGGCACCGCCGGATGCGGTGTCAGCGCGCCAGTCGGTGTCGTCCGGGTCGAGCATCCAGTCCTGGAGGTAGCAGGCGTCCAGGGTGAGGACCGTGCCCAACTGCCCGTCCGCGACGAGGTTCCGGGCCTGCCGGGCCATGGGGTGGTAGCGGTAGACGAAGGGCACCGCCGCCACCCGGCCGCTCTCCCGCGCGGCACGCACCAGCCGTTCGGCGTCGGCGACGGTGGTGGCGAGAGGTTTCTCGCAGATGACATGGGTGCCGGCGGCCAGCGCGGCGAGCGCGTGCGCGGTGTGGAACCGGTTGGGGCTGCACACATGGACGACATCGAGGTCGGCGGCGGCGGCGAGGGCCTCGGCGTCGGGTTCGCAGCGCTCGACGCCGAGCCGGTCCGCGGCCTCCCGGCCGCGCTCGGGTGTCGAGCCGGCCAGCGCGGCGAGGTGGCCGCGGGCCGCCCTCGCGGCGCGTGTGTGCACGGCCGCCATGAAGCCGCCCCCGATGAACCCGGCCCGGACGGGCGGGTTCACAGGGTGGCTCCGTAGGGATCGTGGTCGTCGGGGAGGAGGGGTGTCGGGCCGGCCTCGCTGTCCACGCGCACCGTCTCGCCGGAGGTGACCGACTCGTCGATGGACAGCAGCGCGTCCAGGACGTGGTAGCCGAGTTCGCCGGTGGCGATGTGCGGCCGTCCGGCGCGGATCGCCCGTGCCATGTCGAGGACCCCCACTCCGCGGCCTGCCGCCACGCCGACCTGCGGGACGGTGCGCCACTCGGCGTCCTCGCCCCGGCGCTGGACGCCCGTGATCCTGACCTCCCCGGCGAAGGCGTTGGGGTCGGGCACGACCAGTGTGCCCTCGGCGCCGGTGACCTCCACGAAGCCGGTACGGGTGAGCGGGGAGTCGAAGCTGAAGACGCTCTGGCTCACACCGCCGCCCGCGAACCGCGCGAGCGCCGACACATGGGTGGGGACGGCGACGGCGAACTCCGTGCCCGCCCGGTCGCCGCTGCCGACGGTACGGACGGCGCGGGCGGTCGAACCGGCCGCGGCGACGCGGCCGACGGAGCCGAACAGGCCGACCAGGGCGGTGAGGTAGTAGGGCCCCATGTCGAAGAGCGGGCCGGCGCCCCGGGCGAACAGGAACTCGGGGTCGGGGTGCCACTGGTCGGGTCCCGCGTACTGCATCACGGTCTGCGCGGAGAGCGGCGTTCCGATGTCCCCGCGCGCGACGGCCCTGAGCGCGGTCTGGAACCCGGGGCCGAGCACGGTGTCGGGGGCGACGCCCACCCGCAGACCGGCCGCGGCGGCCTGCTTCAGGAGGGCCCGCCCGGCGGCCCGGTCGACGGCGAGGGGTTTCTCGGACCAGACGTGTCTGCCCGCGGCGACGATCGCGGAGCTGACCTCCGCGTGTACGGCGGGGACGGTCAGGTTGACGACGATCTCGGCGTCCGGGTGGGCGAGCACGTCCGCCGCGGTGCCCCACTCCTCGACGCCGTACTCGCGGGCCCGCGCCCCGGCACGTCCGGTGTCGAGATCGCCCACGACGACCACGCGCACGTCGGGAAAGCCGGTGAGACTGGTGAGGTACTGGGCGCTGATGTTGCCGGCGCCTATGACGCCGACGCCGACCGGGTTCCGCGCGGCCATCAGGCGACGCCCTTCCCGTTCAGGTAGCCGATGCCCGCCTCGACGCCTTCGAAGATGTCGCCGGCGTAGTGGTCGAACTCGATGACGGCGTACTCGGCGTGCGGTGCCGCGTCCAGCGCCGCGTCCAGCGGCACCTGGCCCCGGCCGGGTGCGACCTGACGGGTGTCGGCCGGGTCGAAGGGGGCGCCCGAGGTGAACGGGTCGTCGATGAGGGGGCCGTCCTTGATGTGCAGTGCGCGCACCCGTGGGCCGAGGCGCCGCAGCAGCGCCACGGCGTCGTTGCCGCCGGCCGAGGCCCAGAACAGGTCTATTTCCAGGACCACTTGAGGATCCAGTTGGTCCGCGAAGAAGTCGAAGGCGTTGACCCCGGCGACGGTGTGGACGAACTCCTGCGAGTGGTTGTGGTAGCCGAGGCGCAGACCGTGTCCGGCCGCGCGGCCGGCGGCCTCGTTGAGGAGGGTCGCCGTCCGGGCGATCTCCTTCTCGTCCGCCCATCGGGACGCGGGCACGAACGGGTCGAACACCATCTCCAGGCCCAGCACTTGGGCGGCGCGGAACGTCTCGTCCAGCGTGGGCACGGGTCCACCGCCCGGTGCGGCGGCGCCGGGCGAGAGGAAGCCGGCGTGGCCGGTGCGGGCGGACAGCCCGTGCCTGCTGAGCGCGTCCGCCAGCGCCTGGGCGCGGTGCACGAACCCGAACACCTCGACGGTGCGCACCCCCAGCGCGGCGAGGCGGGCGAGGGTTCCGTCCTCGTCCGCGTCCAGGGCCTGGCGGACCGAGTAGAGCTGGAGCGACAACTGCGGTGTCTGCATGGCGAGTTCCTCTCGACGTGAGCGGCCGAGAACAGAATACCGACAGGGCTGATGGTTTCTAGTGCCGCGGCAGGTTGCGGTACCAAGGGTCGTTAGCATCTCCGCATGACACGGGCGACAACGCGGCAGGGCTCGGCCCCGCGGAACTACCCCAAGGGCGAGCGTCGGCGCGCGCAGATCATCGAGGCCGCGTTCACCGCGTTCGGGCAGGTGGGCTACCGCAACGCGAGCATGGTCCGGCTCGCGGCGGCTTGCGGCGTCTCACGCGCCGGCCTGCTGCACCACTTCCCCACGAAGGAGTCCCTGCTGGAGGCGGTCCTGGAGGAACGTGAGCGCCAGGACGACGAGCACTTCTTCCAGCCGGGCGCGGTCGGCCAGGACGGTCTGGAGTACTTCGCGAGCATGATCCGGCTCGTCGCGCACAACCAGGCCAACCCGTTGATCGTCAGCCTCTTCGCGGTGCTGTCGAGCGAGGCGACGGCGGCCGACCACCCGGCACGCCCCTACTTCGTCACCCGCTACGAACGGGCCCGCGGACAGATGCAGTCGGCCGTCGACGACCTGGCCCGGCGCGGCCTGCTCCGCCCCCACGTGGACGCCGCCACCCTCGCGACGGACCTCATCGCCTTCATCGACGGCCTTCAGGTCCAGTGGCTGCTCAGCCCGGAGGCCATCGACATGCCGGGCCATCTGCGCACGCTGCTGCGCGGCCTGATCGGCGCCGAACTGCCGTAGGGAACCGCACGTCCCGCTCCGGGTGGGCAACGGACGCGCACCGCGGCCCTGTTGGGGATGCGCACAGCCACCGGCAGTCCCGCCGCTCGGGACCAAAGGACCCAATACCCCTACGCAAGAACGGGGTTGCCGGGCGGCACCACCGGTCACGGCCCCGGCGACCGGCATGCGCCTTCGTTCCGGCCTGGAACTGTCACAGAAGGACAGGTGACGACAAGGTGCCCCGTTCCGGTCCGGTTGGTGCTGAGATGATTTATGGCACCAGCGAAGAACAAGGCACGACCCCGCGTGATCCCGGTGACGGAGGAGCCGTTCCGCGCACTGCTGGAGGCGGCTCCGGACGCGATGGTCATCGTGGACGACGCCGGAGTGATCCGTCTGGTCAACGCACAGACCGAGGCGTTGTTCGGCCACCCCCGGCACGAACTGCTCGGCCGCTCCATCGAGATGCTGGTCCCGCAGCGCTTCCGTGCCCAGCACCCGGGGCACCGGCTCGGCTACTCCGGCAACCAGCAGGTCCGTCCGATGGGCGCCGGTCTCGAACTGTACGGACTGCGCCGCGACGGGGCCGAGTTCCCGGTCGAGATCAGCATCAGTCCGCTGCAGACCCCTGACGGACTGCTGATCTCCGCCGCCGTGCGGGACGTCAGCGAACGCAAGGCCGCCGAGGCACGCTTCCGCGCCCTGCTGGAGGCGGCGCCCGACGCCATCGTCATCGTGGACGACATCGGCGTCATCCAGTTGGTCAACGCCCAGACCGAGGCCCTGTTCGGCTACCGGCGCGAGGAACTCCTGGGACACCCGGTGGAGATCCTCGTCCCGCAGCGGTTCCACCACCACCATCCCGGCCACCGGCACGGCTACGTCGACAACCACCGGGTCCGCCCGATGGGCGCCGGTCTCGATCTGTACGGGCTCCGCAAGGACGGCGTCGAGTTCCCGGTCGAGATCAGCCTGAGCCCGCTGGAGACCCCGGAAGGCACGCTGGTCTCCGCCGCCGTCCGTGACGTCAGCGAGCGCAAGGAGGCCGAGGCCAAGCTCGCCGAACTCTACGAACAGCAGCGCCATGTCGCCCTGACGCTGCAACGCAGTCTGATGGGCTCCCCCAGCCCCCTCCCCGGCATGGACACCTCCAGCCGTTACTTCCCGGCGCGGCAGGGACCCGGGGTGGGCGGGGACTGGTTCGACCTGATCGCGCTGGGCGGCGGCCGTATGGGCGTCCTGATAGGCGACGTCATGGGCCGGGGCCTGGAGGCCGCCGCCGTCATGGGCCAACTGCGCTCCGCCTCCCACGCGTTGGCGAAGACCGGGATGCCGCCCTGGCAGCTCATGCGGGCACTGGACGCGGTCGTCAGCGAGCTGCCCGACCAACTGGTCACCTGCTGCTACCTGGTGCTGGACCCCGACGAAAGCGCCGTGACGGTGTGCTCCGCCGGGCACCTGCCCGTCCTGCTGGTCGACCCCACCGGGCAGGTCCACCGACTGCCCGTCGCGGTGAGCGTGCCCCTCGGTGTCGGTGAGGTGCCCCACCAGGAGACCCGGCTGACCGTGCCGCCCGCGTCGGTGCTGGCCCTGTACACCGACGGCCTGGTGGAGACTCCCACCAGTGACATCGAGTTGCAGATCGACGCCCTGGCCGTCGCGCTGGAGAAGGCGGTCGCCTCGGCCCTGTGCCTGGAGCGGGCCGCCGACGCGGTCCTCGCCGCCCTGCTGCCCGACCCGCAGGACTACACCGACGACGTGACGTTGCTGCTGGCCCGTATCCCACCCGCTCCGGTGACCGCCGTGTCCGCACGGCTGTCGGCGCGGCCGGTCAGTGTGGGCGAGGGGCGCCGCTTCCTGCGCCGCACGCTGCGGGACTGGCAGTGCGGTGAACTCACCGACACGGCCTGCCTGTTGGCCTCCGAGCTGCTCTCCAACTCGGTCCGCCACGCCTGCGATCCGCTGCGGCTGCGGCTGCGCCTCACCAGGAGCGAACTGCATGTCGAGGTCTGTGACGGCAGTCCGGTCCTGCCGCACGCCAGAGCCGCGGGCCCCGATGAGGAGTCGGGCCGCGGACTGGTCCTTCTCGACCAACTGGCTTCCACTTGGGGCACGTTGCTCACCCGGGAGGGCAAGGCCGTGTGGTTCTCCCTCACTCTGCCCGACGCCGCCCGGCACCCCGCGGCCCGCTCCCCGGGGTGAGAGCGGCCCCGCTCACCCGGCGCGCCTCCTCACCCATGGACCGAGGTGACCTCGTGTTCCGTCCGGGGCGAGCGGGCGCCGGAGGTGGCGAAAGAGGCCGCCACCACCAGGACGAGCACCAGGATCAGGGCATGGCGCAGCCCGAAGTGCTGGCCCAGGTAGCCGAGCGCGGGCGGACCGACGAGGAAGGCGACATAGCCGACGGTCGCGGCCAACGCGACGCGTGCGGCCGGGTCTCCGCCGGAGTCGCTCGCCGCGGAGAGCGCGACGGGGAACCCCAGGGACGCCCCGAGTCCCCACAGGATCGCGGCGAGGGCCGCGACGACCTGGTTGTCCACGAAGATCACGAGCGCCAGTCCGGCCGCCCCGACGAGCGCGCTGGCGCAGAGCACGGCCGCCCGCCCGAAACGGTCGACGAAGCGACCGCCCGCGAAACGGCCGACGGTCATCGCCGCGGCGAACACGGCGTACACCGCCGAGCCGAGGGCCGGGTCGAAGCCGTGGCCGTCGACCATGACCAGCGGGAGCCAGTCGTTGGCGGTCCCCTCCGCCATGGCGAGGGCGAGGATGACACAGCCGATGAGCAGCAGCATCGGGTCCTTCCAGACCGTGGCGCGCGCACCGCCGGTCTCCCGCCGCTCGGTGACCGTCCGCCGGCCGCCCCCCGAGGGGACGTACCGGATGACCAGACAGAGCATCGCCAGCACCAGGACGGCGACGACGGCGAGGTGCACGAGCACCGGGACCTCGACGGCCGTCAGGACCATGCCGCCGATCGCCCCGATGACGGTGCCGAGGCTGAAGAAGCCGTGCATGGCGGGCAGGGTGGAGCGGCCCAGCAGCCGTTCCACCTCCGCGCCCTCGACGTTGAGGGCCACCTCGCCGCCGCCCATCCCGAAGCCGAAGACGGCCAGCCCCAGGGCCACCACCGCCCCGGAGCCGACGCCCGCTCCGACTCCGATCACCGCGGCGGCGGTCGCCACGGAGGCCGTGCCGAGCATGATCACGCGGCGGACGCCCCAGCGGGCCACGAGGGCGCCGGAACACAGGATGCCGATCATCGAGCCGACCGAGAGCCCGAAGAGGATGAGACCCATCCGCGCCGTGGAGGCCGCGAGCAGGTCGCGTACGTCGGGGGTGCGGGTCACCCAGGAGGACATGGTCAGCCCCGGCGCGAAGAACAGGGCGAAGACGGCGGTGCGGCGCTGGGTGGGTCGGGCGGTCACAGGGGGTGGCTCCAAGTCCGTTCGTACGAGTGAGTACGAGCGTACACACTAGAATGTACGTGTGTACACACTCGGGGTGGCCCGCCCCGTGACACATTTGGGGGCGTGAGTGGCACCCGGCGCGAGATCCCGAACGACCCCGGCCGCAAGGAGCGCATCCTTGACGCCGCCCTCGACGTGATCGCGGAGGGTGGTGTGCACAGCACCACCCATCGCAAGATCGCGGCCCGCGCCGAAGTACCCCTCGGCTCCCTGACGTACTACTTCGACGGCATGGACGACCTGCTCGCCCAGGCCTTCGCGCGGCTGGCGGACACGATGTCCCTGCTGTACCGGCAGACCGTACAGGCCGCCGGGTCGCGGGCCGAGGCCGAGGAGGCGGTCGTCGACCTGATCTGCGGACCCGCCTACGCCACCGACCGCGACATGACGCTCATCTTCGAGATGTACGCCTACGCCAACCACAACGCGGCGGTGTCGGCCACCACGCGAAGCTGGCTCGAACGGAGCCGGGACAGCCTCACCCTGCACTTCACGCCCGGTGTCTCCCGCGCCCTCGACGCGCTGATCGAGGGCTGGCCCATGCACCGTGCCTTCGCCGACGCCCCGCTGGACCGGCGGCTCGTCGCCGGGACCGTGCACGCGATCGTCAGCGCTTCGGCGCACCTTCCCGGCGGCGGGGAGTCCTGAGACCGTCGGCCGTGCGCTGCACGCCGTCCGGCTTCAACTGCCGTACGGCCGCTGGTACTTGACTCGGTCAGCTGTGCGGTGCCGCGGTGGCCAGGCGTGGGGCCGGCGGCAGGGGTGCGTGGTGCGGGCAGGCCGCGAACGCCTGGATGACCAGCCCCGCGAAGCGTCGCGATGCCATGACCTGGGTGGCGGCGGCCGTGGCGCGGACCCCCTTGTTGGCCATGAGTACGAGAATCAGGTCGTCGAGGACGAAGTCGGGCCGCAGGTGCCCCGCTTCCTTGGCCCGCCGGGCCAGTTCGGCGACCGCTCCCAGCGTGTACTCACGTCCCTCGGCGACGTCGGTCACCCCCGGGAAGGCCGACAGGAAGGCTTCGGTGAAGCCCCGGTCACGCGCGTGCAGTTCGCAGATCCTCTCGATCACCAGACAGAGGCCGCGCCATGGATCAGGGTCCGCGCATCCCTCGTCGACGATGGCGCGACAGGCGTGCAGCTGGTCCGCGAAGGCGTCGGCGACCAGCGCCTGCTTGGTCGGGAAGCGGCGGTACAGGGTGGCGGGTCCGACCCCGGCATGGCGCGCGATCTCCCGCATCGGCACGTCCAGGCCACGGGCGGAGAACAGCGCCCGGGCCGCGTCGAGGATGCGTTCGCGGTTGTCCAGCGCGTCGGAACGCAGCGTACGAGGCAAAGGGTCGGTCACCACTCTCACTTTACTCAAGTGGACGGGGGCGTCCGTTACCGTCCAGCACGATCGAAGGTCACCGAGACCCTCGGCAGCAGGATCGTGCTCGATCGGTCCGAGAACGTGGAGACGACCATGAAGGCAATCGCGATCAGGACGTACGGAGGCCCTGAGGGCCTGGCCGTCGTCGACCTGCCGACTCCCGTACCCGCCGCCGGGCAGGTGCTGGTCGCCACCGAGGCGGTGGGCGTCGGCGGCGTCGACACCGTGATCCGCAGCGGGGCGCTGGCCGCCTACGGCTTCAAAGAGGGCTTCATCCCGGGCAGCGAGGTGTCGGGCACCGTGACCGCGGTCGGTGACGGCGTCGACGCGTCGTGGATCGGCCGGCGGGTGTGGGGCTTCACCGGCACCGGCGGGGGCTACGTCGAACAGGCCGTCGTGCCGGTCGAGGAGATCCTCCCCCTGCCCAGTGGCCTGTCCGCCGTCGACGCGGTGACGCTCGGCAGTTCCGGTACGGTGGCCCACTTCGGACTCCGCCACGCCCAATTCGCCTCCGGGGAACGGGTGTTGGTGCGTGGCGCGGCCGGCAGCATCGGGATCATGGCGGTGCAGCTCGCGGCTCGCGGCGGTGCCGCCGCCGTGGCGGTCACGACCTCGTCGGCCGAGCGCGGCGAGCGGCTGCGCCGTCTCGGCGCGACCCACGTGCTGGACCGCTCCGGCGAGGGAGGGGACGGTGCTCCCGCGGGCTACGACGTCATCATCGACGTCGTGGCCGGTGCGGACATGCCGTCGTTCTTCGACAGGCTCGACCCCAACGGCCGTCTGGTGGCCGTGGGCGCTGTCGCGGGGCAGCCGCCCGCCGACTTCGGCGCGAAGATCATGGCGGCGTTCCAGAAGTCGCTGTCCTTCGCCACTTTCAGCGCGGCCACCGTCGCCCCGGCCGACCGGCGCGCCGTGCGCGAGGAGCAGTTCGCGGCGGCCGGTCGCGGCGAGATCGAGACGGTGGTGCACGAGCTGCTGCCGCTGGACGCGGCCGTGCTGGCGCACCGGAAGATGGACGCGGGTGAGGTGTTCGGCAGGATCGTGCTGACACCGTAGCCCGCGCTCCCCGCCGGAGATCGCGCCCTGACGTACGGGGCCTCCCGGGGCAGCGGGTCGAGCCCGGGAGGCGGGCGAGCGCGACGGCCGGGGCACCGACCTCTGCCCGCGGAACCGCTCCGGGTCAGCCCGTGGTGAAGTAGTGGCCGTCCTCCAGGTCCGCGACCAGGCCGGGACGGACCGGCTCCCAGCCCAGCGACCGCCGGGTGTCGGCGCTGGACATGGTGATGTCGAGCCCTATGAACGGGAAGCCCTTGAAGTGCTCCGCCGCCCGTTCCGCCGGGACGCTGACGGCCGGGAGGCCGAGTCGGCGGCCGATGGTCTCGGCGATCTCGCGCACCGTGACGCCCTCTTCCGCCGCCGCGCAGAGCTGGGAGCCGGCCGGGGCCTTCTCCAGCGCCAGTCGGTAGAGGCGGCCGACGTCAAGGACGTGACCGGCGGGCCAGCGGTTGGCGCCGTCGCCGAGGTAGCCGGAGACGCCGGTGTCGCGGGCGATCCTGATCAGCGTGGGAACGAAACCGGTCCTGTCCCGCGCGCTGTGGGTGACCGGCGGGATCGCGACCAGCAGGGTCCGTACCTCGCGCCCGGTGAACGCGGTGAGTTCGCGGGCGACGGCGGAGCGGGGGTTGGCCGCGATCACCGCGTCCCGCTCGGGGTCACCGGTGCGCGTCAGGCCGACGCCGACGAGCGCCTTGCCGGTGCCGGCGAGGGCTTCGCCCAGCGTCCGCACCACGGTCAGGTCGGCGGTCACCGCGTCGGCGAACTTCCCGGCCGCGATGGCGTCGTGGTCGAAGGCCAGGTGGACGACCGCGTCCGCGTCGGCCGCGGCTTCGCGCAGCCCGGCCAGGTCGTCGAGGTCGCCGCAGCGCACCTCAGCGCCCAGGGCGCGGACGACGGCCGCGGAGGCGTCGGACCGCGCCAGGCCGGTGACCTCGTGTCCGGCGCCGACGAGTTCGGGTATCACGGCCGACGCGATGTGGCCGCTGGCACCGGTGACGAATACGCGCATCAGGAACACTCCATGGAAAGAGGGCACCGCCGGGGCGGCACCGAGTGATGTGACTCGGTAACGTCACCATAGCCGAAGTGATGTTACTGAGTCACATCACTATGCTGTCGGCATGGCTCGATGGGAACCGAACACTCGCGAACGGCTGGTGCGCGCCGCACTCGACCTCTTCATCGAACGGGGCTACGACGCCACCACCGTGAGTGAGATCGCCGATCGCGCCGGTCTCACCAAGACCACGTTCTTCCGGCACTTCCCGGACAAGCGCGAAGTGCTCTTCGCCGGCCAGGACGTGCACACCCGGCTTCTCACCGAGGCGATCACCGCGGCACCCGAGGACGCGACACCGCTCAGAGCGGTCCGCGCGGCCCTCGACGCCCTCACGGCCTCCTTCCGGGACGACCGCCGTGACTTCAGTGCCAGGCTGCGCCCGGTCGTCGCCGGCCACGGCGAACTCCAGGAGCGCGCCACGCTGAAGCGCGCCAGACTCGCCGACGCGGCGGCGGACGCGCTCCGGGGGCGCGGCGTACCCGGTCCGGCCGCGGACCTCGCCGCCGGACTGGGCATCCGCGCCTTCTACCAGGCCTACGACCAGTGGGCCGACCCGGCCGAGCGGCGGACGCTCACCGAGATCGCCCGCCACACCTTCGACGAACTCCGCGCCGCGATGGCCACGCTCGACTGAGGACCCGTCACCACACAGGCGCTACGGGCACTCGGGGCGAACGGGACGGCGATGGACCCGCCCTCGCCCACTACGGAACCGGCTCGGCACCGGGTGGCCACCGGCTCCCCCGTCATCGCGTGCCCCGGCGCGCCAGCCCCCGAAGGACGGCGCTGCGCCCCTGGTCGGGAACGAGCCACAGCGTCTGGCCCTGGACGCCCCAGCGCTCCAACAGGGCGTTGGCGGCCAGGAAGCCACTCGTCGCCGCGCGTTCCATGAGGGCCACCGGCAGTTCCGTACGGACCAGGTCGCCCGCCACCGTCAGACCGGGGTCGGAGGTGCGGACGGTCGGCCGGTCGGAGTAGCCGCCGACCGGGAACAGCGGGCAGTCGGCCCGCCACTCGTGCCGCTGGTCGACGATCCGGGCCGTGCTCGTCTCCGGGTACACCGCGTGCAACTGCGCGACCAGCCGCTTCTGTTCCACATCGCGGGCCGCGCCCTCGGGCAGCGCGTACCCGTGCAGCTCCACCACCGACCCGCCGGTGCGGGCGGCCCAGCGCGCCGCCTCGCCCTCCCACCGTTCCAGGACGCTGACGTTGTCCAGGGTGCCGTAGCCGCTGGTGCCCAGGAATCCGGGGCGGTCGGCGGCGACGGGCCGGTCGAGCCAGAGCCGGGAGACCAGGAACGGCGGAGCGTTGCGCAGCCGTGCCACCCGCTCCCGCCACGGGGCGTCGGCCAGGTCCGGGCTCCGGCTGACGAGAGAGCGCAGACCCGCCGTGTCCAGGGCCAGGACGACGCTGTCGTAGCGCCGCGACTCCCCGCCGGTCACCACGACGAAGCCGCCGTCGGCGGTGGGCGCCACGCTCTCGACGGGGGTCGCGGCCCGTACGTCGGCGCCGTGGCCGCGCAGATAGTCGGCGAGGGGCTCCCAGAGGGCGGCGGGAAAGGGTTCGCCGGGCACGTCGAAGAGCAGCCCCTCGGCCGATCCGAGGAAGTAGATGTGGAACATCAGCACCATCTCGGCCGCCGACAGCTCCCGGGGGTCCGCGAAGAAGCTGCGGGAGAACACCTCGAACGCGAGATGGTGCGCGGCCTCCGGGAAGCGGACCGACTCCAGGAAGTCGTGGGCGCTGACGGCGTCGAGGCGCTCGTACACCTGCGGGACGCGCACGTCGAGGAGGGGCAGGGCGGCGACCGGGTTCATGCGCAGCAGGTCCCGGACCCCGAAGGTGGGGCTCAGGGCGACGAATCCGAGGGCGCTCCAGGGCGGGGTGCGCGGGACCCGGCGGAAGCTGTCGTGCAGTCCCCCGCTGTGGCGCAACGGGTAGTCCGGGAGGCCCGTCAGCCGGTGGAGGCCGGGGTCGGTCCTCCGCAGCAGTCCGCGCAGGTTGTAGTACTGGCGGAAGAAGGCGTGGAAGCCTCGGCTCATCGTCACCGTACTGCCGTCGCTCAGAGTGTCCGACCAGCCGGCCAGCCGCCCCCCGAGGACGGGTTCGCGCTCGTGGAGCGTCACCCGCACCCCGCGTTCGGCGAGCGCGGTGGCGGCGGCGAGGCCGGCGATGCCGCCGCCGACGACGGCGGTCGTCGGCGGGTGGTCGCCCCCGATCCGCGGCCGGCCCGGAGGAGGGGTGAGGATCCGGGCGCGCCGGTCCCTGCCGCGGCGGGCGGCGTCCTGCCGCTCCCGGGCCCTCACCGCACACCGGCCATGGCCGGGACCGCGCGGCTGGCGACGACGGTATGAGCGATGCCGGTCTGCCATCCCGGCAGGGGCAGCACCCGGACGCCGTCGAAGCCGGAGCAGCGGACCCGGGCGGCGAACTCGTCCACCGTGTCGAACTCGACGACGCTGCGCCACAGATGGCGGTACAGCTCGCCGTCGCCCAGCGCGGTGGCCACCGGGAGCACGATGCCGCCGCACACCGCCGCCCACACGGCGCGGTGGGCGGCCCGGCCGCTGAGGGTGTACTCGTGCACCGCCAGCCGGCCGCCGGGCACGAGCAGCTCGCGCACGGTCGACAGGACGTCGTCGGGGGCGGCCGTGTTGCGGAACAGGTAGGCGGCGAACACCGCGTCGAAGGGGCCTCCGACCCCCGCCTCCGTCAGCCGTTCCGCCGGAGCGTGCACGAAGGTGACGTTGTCTGGCCACGGCTTCGCCGCCGCCCGCTCCAGCATGCCCGCGGAGGCGTCGACCGCCGTGATGTCGGCTTCCGGCAGAGCGGCGGCGAGGGCGGCGGTCGAGGCGCCGGTACCGCAGCCGAGATCCAGTACCCGCGTGCCACGCCCGCCGTCCGGCAGTCCCAACCGGCGGGCGGAGCGGCGCAGTTGGGCGTGGTATCCGGGGTTGGCGGCCACCAGCGTGTCGTAGCTGCGGGCGGCGCGGTCGAACGCGGCGGCCAGCTCCGCGTCACGCAACAGGGTCATACGTACTCCTCGGAACGGGACACGGGCCGCGACCGGGGTCGGTCACGGACGGGGAAAAGGGCGGCGGGGCAGCCGGGGCAGCTCCACGGCGGAGCGGAGCATCGGCAGCACCGGGGCGTGCATCCCCACGGAGAGATCCTCGACGAGACCGGTGCGGCCGTCGAGGAAGCGCAGCAGCCGTTCCATCGGCACCCGTGTGAAAAGGCGGCCGAAGAAGGCGGCGCCGTCGACCCTGCCGCTGTCGAGGGCGCGCAGCATGACGGCGTCCATGGCGCGGGAGCGTGCGGAATGGGCGGGCGGCGGCAGCGGGCGGCGTCCCGACAGCAGGGCGCTCGCGACGGCCTCGGTCTGGCGCTGTACGGCGGCGAAGGTGTAGCCCGTCGAGGGCCGGGTGGCGCCGCCCGCCGCGCCGATCCGGAAGACCGACGGTGCCACCTGCCGGGCGAAGGGGGCGTCGGTCATGGGGATGACGCCGGTCTCGGTGGAGACGACGTCGAGGTCACCGAGGCGGAGCACGTCCTCGGTGTAGTGGCGCAGCGCGGCCTCGTAGCCCGTGCGGGAGAGCGGCTCCCGGGAGAACTCGGTGTACTCCACGAGTGCCTGGCGCGGGCCGGTGGGCAGGACGTAGCCGAACGAGAGACCCCGTGCGGGCTGCGGCGTACGGAAGTCCATGAGTTCGACCGTGTCGGCGTCGAAGACCGGCCGCTCGGAGCGGACGAACCAGCCGTGGAAGTGCTGAAGGAGGGTGGTGCGGGCCGCCGGGAGGCTGCCGAGCGGGCGCGAGTCGAAGACCCAGCGGGCGCGTACCACCAGCGGCCGTCCGCCGGCGGCGCGGGCGTGGACGTGCGCGCCGCCGGTGACGCCCTCCACGGTCTCCACGGCCGCCTCGACCCGCCGCACCCGCTCGCTCCGCGCGAGGTCGTGCCCGATCAACGCCTCGAAGTCGTCCGAGCGGAGCATCTTGTACCGCAGCGGTGCGATGTCGTCCTCGATCGCCCGGCCCCGGGGTGTGTGCACGCGCAGGTGGTGCCAGGCCGCGGTCACGGCGGCGTCGTACCGTCCGCGGCCGGACTCCCAGAAGCACCAGGTACGGCTCGGCGACCGCAGGGGCCCGGGCGGGGCGTCCAGCAGGAGCACCGAGGGCCGGCGTCGGCCGGGCGTGGGGCGGGACAGCCGGTGCGCGAGGGTGAGTCCCGCTGCCCCCGCGCCCACGATGGCGACGTCCGCCTCAAGCACCAGCCGTCCTCCTTCCGCGCGGGCCCTTTCCGCGCCCTCGGCAGCATTCCCGCTCAAGTGCCCCTCCGGATGCAGGACATGCGGGCCGGGGCGCGGCCGTGCGGGGTTTTGCCGCTTCGGGCCCGGAGTCGAACCCGGGCGGCGGCGCCGGGCGACGGCGCCACGCGCCGTCAGCGCCCCTTCGGAGCCGGTGGGAACCGGGACGCCCGCGCTAGGAGCGGGGTACGCATCGAATCTGCGTCGCTTTGCCGTGAAGTCACCCTCCGTACCCGTGGGCCTCGTCCTCCCGCAGGCAGTGGGCGAGCCGGTACAGACCGCGCCGGGCGTGGCTCTTCACCGTCCCGAGCGGCCAGCCGGTCAGCTCCGCGATCTGCGTCTGGGTGAGGTCCTCGTAGAACGACAGGTGCAGGACGCGGCGTTGGGGCGGGGGAAGCTTCGCTATCTCTTGGCCGATGAGCACGCGGTCGAGCACCGCGTCCGGCCGGGAGGCGCTCTCGGGGACATCGACGGAGATCAACGAACCGGCGGCAGCGGCGAGTTCGGTCCGACGGGTCCTGGCCGAGAGCGCGTCGGCGATCTTGTGGCGGGTGATCCCGACGAGCCAGGCGGCCATCGGGCCGCGCTCCGGGGCGAACCCGGCCCGGCCCCGCCAAGCCGCCAGGAACACGATCTGGGTGACGTCCTCCGCCTCCCGTACGTCTCCGAGGGAACGCCGTGCGAGCGTCTGCACCAGCGGGCCCCACCGCTGGTAGGCGGCCGCGAGACACCCCTCGTGACCGGCGACGAAGCCCGCGCCGATCTCCTCGTCGGCCAGTGACTCCTCGGCCGGCGCCCACAGCGGCACGTCGTCCCGCACGGTCTCCCGCACGTCGTCCCGCACGTCTTCCAGGGTCCGCCCGACGGTCTGCGGTGTCGCCATGATGACTGCTCCTCGTGCAGGGGGGTATCCGTTCCGTCTCCGGGGCGGGCGAACCGCGTGAGGTCCTACGGCGCCCGCGGACATCGGGTCGCCGGTCGCTCGGAGCGATCACTTCACCCCCACCATCCGGAACAGGGAAGCGATGCGGCAACTTGCATCGACGGTGCATCGGTTACCCGGTCGGCTCGTCGCATCGACCGTGCGCGTCGCGGTACGCGCACCGGCGTCCACCGCGCTCCGCGGTCGCCTCCGCCCACGACGGGCGCGGCACTTTCCACCGCATGGCGCATCCGAGTCCCCCGTCGGCGCGGAATGCGTATGACTAGGCCAGCTCCGATCACGGCGAGAGGAACCGGGATGCCCCCGAGCAAGGCGAAGGACCACCAAGCGGCCGCGGCGCCGCCCGGCCGGTCCCCCGCGTCCCTCAAGACCTCCATGACCGCGGAGCACCCACGGCACCCCGGCCCTGCCGGTCCGTCCCCCGACCCGCGCCCGCGACCGCGCCCCCAAGACGACGGCCCGGCCGACGCCTTCCCCACCGACCCTGACCTCGGCGCGGACATGAGCCCGGACGTCGGCGCCGACGGGGAAGGTGTCGCGTGCGGCCCGGTCGGACCGATCGACGCCGACGTGCCCGCGGCGGTGGGGCGTCTCCTCGACCGTTTCCTGGCCGAGCGCACCGCGCGGGCCGCCGCCCTCGACAAGACGTTCGCCGACGACATCGCCGAACGCCTCGCCCGCTTCACCCTGGACGGCGGCAAGCGCACCCGGTCCCAGTTCGTCTGGTGGGCGCTGCGCGCCTGCGGCGGCGGGACCCGGGACGCGGAGGCCGCCCTGCGCGTCGGCGCCGCCCTGGAACTCATCCAGACCTGCGCCCTCGTCCACGACGACGTGATGGACGGCTCCCGGCTCCGTCGCGGGCGGCCCACCCTGCACGCCGATGTCGAGGCCCAGTACCCCGGCGCCGTTGCCCCCGCGCACGGCCCGGCCTTCGGTGAGTCGGCGGCGATCCTCGCCGGGGATCTGGCGCTCGCGTGGGCCGACGACCTGCTCGCCGGCACCGCGCTTCCCCCCGGCACCGCTCGCCGGGTGCGTCACCTCTGGAGCGCGATGCGGATGGAGATGGTGGCCGGGCAGTACCTCGACATCCAGGGGCAGGCCACGTCGTCCCGCTCCCTGACCCGGGCGATCCGCACCGCGTGCCTCAAGAGCGCCCTGTACTCCGTGGAACGGCCGCTCGCTCTGGGCGCCGTTCTCGCGGGCGCGGACCAGGCCACGGCCACCGCGCTCTGTTCGGCCGGGCGGTGCGTCGGCTTCGCCTTCCAGCTCCGCGACGACCTGCACGACGTCTTCGGCAGCCCGCGACGCACCGGCAAACCCCTGGGCGGCGACATCCGTTCGGGCAAGCCCACCTACCTCGTCGCCGTGGCGCGGGCCCGGGCCGAGACCGCCGGTGACCGCCACGCCCTCGACGTGCTGGAGCGCTCGCTCGGCCGTGCCGACCTGCCGGACAGCGGTCTCGCGGAGGTGCGGGACGTCCTCGTGGCCACCGGCGCACGGGCCGCGGTCGAGGCCAGGATCGACCGGCTGGTCGCGCAGGGCGTGCGCCGTCTGGAGGGCGCGGACCTGGTACCGGACGGCCGCGGACGCCTGCTGCACCTGATGCGTTCCGCCGCCGGGGCGCCGCCGACGATGGGCGGGTCCGCGGGCCCGCCCGGCACCGCCGAGTCCTTTCTCCTGCCGCAGCCGCCGGCCACCCGTGTCGAAGGGACCACCCGATGAGGACGCCGCCGAGGCCGACGACGCCCAGGATGCCGAGGCGGATCCGAGGCCGTACGGACCATGTCGTGGTCGTCGGCGCCGGGCTCTCCGGGCTTTCGGCCGCGCTGCACCTGCTCGGCGCCGGACGCAGGGTCACCGTCCTCGAACGCGACCCCCTGCCCGGTGGCCGCGCCGGACGCCTGACCCGCGGCGGCTACCGGATCGACACCGGCCCCACCGTGCTGACGATGCCCGACCTCGCCGACGAGGCCTTCGCCGCCGTCGGCGACAGCCTGCGCGCGCGCGTGGAGCTGATCCCGCTGCACCCGGCCTACCGGGCGCGGTTCGCCGACGGCAGCGGCATCGACGTGCACACCGACCCGGACGCGATGGAGGCCGAGGTCGAGCGCTTCGCCGGCCCGGACGAGGCCGCCGGCTACCGGCGTCTGCGCGGCTGGCTCGAACAGCTCTACCGGACCCAGATGCGCCACTTCATCGACACCAACTTCGACTCCCCGTGGCAGCTGCTCACCCCCGATCTGGCCCGGCTCGCGGCGCTGGGCGGCTTCGGCAGACT
Organism: Streptomyces sp. NPDC005423; assembly: GCF_040606415.1. Taxonomy (NCBI): domain Bacteria; kingdom Bacillati; phylum Actinomycetota; class Actinomycetes; order Kitasatosporales; family Streptomycetaceae; genus Streptomyces; species Streptomyces sp. NPDC005423. The sequence continues at coordinate 65,760 of NZ_JBEXET010000044.1, forward strand.
GGACGCCCGCATCGGCCGCCATCTGCGCGACGAGCGACTGCGCCGCGTCTTCTCCTTCCAGGCCCTGTACGCGGGCGTCCCGCCGGCCCGGGCGCTGGCCGCCTACGCCGTCATCGCCTACATGGACACGGTCGCCGGGGTGTACTTCCCGCGCGGCGGCATGCACGCCGTACCCCAGGCCATGGCGGACGCCGCCGCCGACGCGGGCGCCGATCTCCGCTTCGGACAGGACGTCGTCCGCCTGGAACGCTCCGGGGAACGGGTCACGGCCGTCGTGACCGCCGAGGGCCGCGTGCCGTGCGACGCCGTGGTCCTCACTCCGGACCTGCCCGTCGCCTACCGCCTCCTGGGCCACGCGCCCCGTCGGCCCGTGCGCATCAGGCACTCGCCGTCGGCCGTCGTCCTGCATGCCGGCACCGACCGCACCTGGCCCGAACTCGCCCACCACACCCTGTCGTTCGGCACGGCGTGGAGCCGTACCTTCGACGAACTGACCCGCACCGGCGAGCTGATGAGCGACCCCTCGCTGCTCATCACCCGCCCGACGGCCACGGACCCGGGTCTCGCCCCGCCCGGCCACCACCTGCACTACATCCTCGCGCCCTGCCCGAACACCGACATCGGGCCGGGCGCCGCCGAGTGGGCCGATCTGGGGCCGCGCTACCGCGACAGCGTCCTGCGGGAGCTGGAACGGCGCGGTCTCGACGGCCTCGGCGCCGCCATCAAGGAGGAGTGCCTCGTCACACCCGCCGACTGGCAGGCGCAGGGGCACGCGGCCGGGACGCCCTTCTCCGCCGCCCACACCTTCGCCCAGACCGGCCCGTTCCGCCCGCGCAACCTCGTCCGGGGCACCGAGAACGCCGTTCTCGCCGGCTGCGGCACCACACCCGGCGTCGGCGTACCGACCGTGCTGCTCTCCGGAAAGCTCGCGGCCGCCCGGATCACCGGTGGTACGGCCCACTCCCCCGGCCGTTCGCGCGCGGCGCGGTCCGTAGCGGAAGGAACGCCCTCATGACCGATCGCGAACTCGACGCGGCGGGCATCACCGACCCGGCGCTGCGCGAGGCGTACACGCACTGCCGAGGCCTCAACTCCCGTTACGGCAAGACCTACTTCCTCGCCACCCGTCTGCTGCCGGTGCACCACAGACCCGCCGTGCACGCGCTGTACGGCTTCGCCCGCTGGGCGGACGACATCGTCGACTCCGCGGACCCCGCCGCCACGGCCGACAGCCGCGCGACCGACCTCGGCCGCCTCCAGGCAGCCCTGGAGCGGGGCCTACGGGACGCGAACAGCACCGAACCGGTGGTCCGCGCGCTCGCCGACACGGCCCGTCGGTACGACATCGACCACCGGCACTTCAACGACTTCATGGCCTCCATGCGCACCGACCTGCACGTGACCGACTACCCGACCTACGACGATCTGCGGCGGTACATGCACGGTTCCGCCGCCGTCATCGGACTCCAGATGCTGCCGGTCCTCGGCACCGTGGTCCCCCGGGAGGAGGCCGCCCCCCACGCGGCCGCCCTGGGCGTCGCCTTCCAGCTGACCAACTTCCTGCGGGACGTGGGCGAGGACCTCGACCGGGGCCGCGTCTACCTGCCGGCGAACCTGCTGGCGGCGCACGGCGCCCACCGGGAGCTGCTGGTCTGGAGCCGACGGACCGGCCGGCGCGACCGGCGCGTCACCGAGGCGCTGAAGGCCGCCGAACACCTCACCCGCGGCGTCTACCGCGAGGCGGCACCGGGCCTCGCGATGCTCGACCCGGTCTCCCGCCCCTGCATCCGCACGGCGTTCGTGCTGTACGGGGGAATCCTCGACGCCATCGCCGACGACGGGTACGCGGTGGTCCACCGCCGTGCCGTCGTCCCCCGCAGACGCCGTGCCGCGGTGGCCCTGGACGGCCTGGCGCGGGTGCTGGCCGCGCGCGCCGGGTCGCGCACGGCCGGTACCCGGGGGCCCGGGCTCCAGGACCGGGGGCGGTTGTCGCCCCGCGGTCACCGGCCGTCGTCCGAGCAGGTCCCCGAGGAGGTCGCGTGAACGCCTCTCGTCCCGTCCCGCGCGGACGGTTCCCGTTGTCGCTGCGCAGGCGTCCCGTGTCCTGGGAGAAGCAGCGCCCGACCTGGCGCGAGGCACGGCCCGCCGTCATCGCCCAGGCCCTGAAGCGCAGCCAGGCCCGTCCCTCCGGCAACTGGTACGTCGTCGGCGCCACCCGTGATGTCGCCGCCGACCGGCCCCTCGCGCGGACGGTCGCCGGGCAGGAGGTCGTCGTCTGGCGCGACGCCGCGGACCGGCTCGTCGCCGGGGCCGGTGTCTGCCCGCACCTGGGCGCGCCGCTGCGGGACAGTCCGGTGCGCTGCGGCACGCTCGTGTGCCACTGGCACGGACTCGCCCTGACCGGCACGCCGTTCGCCGGCTGGGAACCGCTGCCCGTGCACGACGACGGGCTACTCGTGTGGGTGCGGCTGGACGGCGTGGGCGGCGAAGCGCCGCTGGACGCACCGGTGGTGCCGGTCAGGCCCGCGCCGGCCGGCGCGCTCTCCGCCGTCTACACCTGCGTCGGGACCTGTGAGCCGGAGGACGTCGTCGCCAACCGGCTGGACCCGTGGCACGGCGCCTGGTTCCACCCGTACTCCTTCGTCGACCTCACCGTCGTCGACGCACCCGATCCCGGACCGGGGAGCGTCGAGGCCGAGGACGCCTTCGCCGTCGACGTCTCCTTCAAGCTGGCCGGGCGGCTCGTCGTGCCGGTGCGGGCCGTGTTCACCGCCCCCGAACCGCGCACGGTCGTCATGCACATCACGGAGGGAGAGGGGCGCGGGTCGGTCGTGGAGACCCACGCCACCCCGCTCGGCTCGGACCACCTCGGCAGGCCGCGGACGGCGGTGGTGGAGGCCGTGGTGGCGGCCTCCGACCGCCGGGGGTTCGCCGTGGCGCGCTCGATGGCGCCGCTCCTGCGGCCGGTCATGCGCGCCACCGCCGGGCGGCTCTGGCGGGACGACCTGGCCTACGCCGAGCGGCGCTGGCTGCTGCGCTCGACGGGCCGCTTCCCGGGCTGACCCCGCCGTCGGCGCCGCCAGGGCGGCGGCCGCCACGGACGTGCCGCGAATCCCGTGCCTCATGCGGCATGCCCCGGCCCGCCCTGCCCACCGGCCCCCGTACGGCAGGGGGCCGGGGTCCGCTCACCGCCCGCTCCCGGTCAACGGCAGGGCGCCCGGAGCCGCTCAGAGCCCGCTCCCGGTCACCCGCCCGCGGCGCAGCGTCCGGCGCTCGGCGGCGGTCATCCCGCCCCACACGCCGTCGCGTTCGCCGTTGCGCACGGCCCACGCGCCGCAGGCTCCCATCACGGGACACCGTCGGCAGACCGCCCGGGCCTCCTCGATCTGCCGGCGCGAGAGGCCGTCCTCGCCCAGCGGGAAGAAGAGCTCGGGATCCTCGGAGCGGCAGGCCGCCGCGGAGCGCCAGTTCAAGGGAGAGAAAGGGTGCATCGGTACCTCCACCGATCGTTCGCCGCCCGCGTTCCGGACAGCACGTGCACGGCGCTCACGGCGCCGTGTGACCCGGCAGGGGGTGCCAGCAATATAGGCACTTTCGACCGATTCGGCCAACCGTGCCGCACAGCCGTCGCGGCCACCCCGGAAACGGGAGCGGCGGCCGAGACTGAGTCGCTGCGTCGCCGAGTCGAGGTAAGGCGAGTCCGTCACCCGCCACGCATCCGCCGCGGACGGACACGGCGCAGAATGGTGAGGGGTGTCCGTCCGTGTCGCCCGCGAGGGGACGGCGGGCCGTGCGCCCGGCAGTACCCCGGCGTCGACCACTCAGGGCCAGGTCGGGGTGGCGAACCAGGACGGAAGACCAGGTGGCGGGAGGCCCGGGCTCATGACTCACACAGGATTCGACCGGTTCGGCCCGCGTGAGCGGCTGGGTTCCGCGATCTTCGCCCGCGTCGCCGGACCGGACGGGCCCGGCAACCGTGCCCGCATCCACGGCACGCCCGGCCCCCGCTGGTTCGCACCGGAGCGCCCCGTCCGCCGTGTGCACGGCGACGCTTCGATGTACGTCGGCGGGCTGTCCGCCCTGCTGCTCCAGTCCCTGCATCCGCTCGCCATGGCGGCCGTGGCCGCGCACTCCGGCTTCCGGGGTGACCCGTGGGGCCGGTTGCAGCGGACCAGCACCTTCCTGGCCACGACGACCTACGGTCCCAGCGACCAGGCGGAGCGGGCCTGCGAGCGGGTCCGCGCCGTCCACGAGCGGGTGCGGGGCGAGACCGAGCGGGGCGAGCCGTACCACGCCGCGGATCCGCATCTGCTCGGCTGGGTGCACGTCGCCGAGGTCGACAGCTTCCTCCGCGCCCACCAGCGCTACGGCGCGCGCCCCCTGACTCCCGCGGAGTGCGACGGCTACGTGGCGGACATGGCCCGGGTCGCCGTCGCCCTCGGGGTGTCCGATCCACCGCGCGACCGCGGCGAGCTGGCCGAGCGACTGAGCGCGTATCGACCGGAGTTGAGGGGGACTCCGCAGGCGCGCGACACCGCGCGTTTCCTGCTGCTGAACCCTCCCCTGCCGCTCGCCGCCCGTCTCCCCTACGGTGTGCTCGCCGCCAACGCCGTCTCGCTGCTTCCGCGTTGGGCCGCGCGTGAACTACGGCTGCCCCGGCTCGCGGTGGCGGACGAGTTGTGCGTGCACCCCCTCGGCTCCGCCCTGACCTCCGTGATCCGGTGGGCGTTGGCGACCACGCCACGCCCACCGGCCGCACAGCACACCTGACTTGACCCCGAGACGCCGGTAACGGAGAGCGCGACCACACGAGTTCTGCGCCTGCCCTGACCACCGGCGCGCCTCACTCGGCGGGCGTCTCCCTGGCCGTGGAGGAGGACCCGAGCGCCTCTCGGTCGGCAACCGCGGTGCCCGGTACGGGAGTTCGCTCACCTCGGCGGCGGGCGAGCGACTCCTTGGCCGCCTCGCGGGCGTGACGGCGGCGCCAGTACGGATTGTCGTGCGAGAGCCTGCCGGAGACCCGGCCGTACATCCCGAAGGTGAGGATGACGAGCCCCATGACGAAGCTGAAGATCACGTTGGTCATGCCGAAGCCGAGCACGTTGGCGGGCCTGTCCAGGATGAAGATGTGGACGAACCCGCTCAGCAGGAACAGCGCCCCCACGACCATGTTGAGCGTCGACGCGAAGTTGCCTCCCACGATCGCGCCACCGATCAGGACCAGCCCGACGAGGACGGAGACGAGACTGAGAACGCCGTTGGTCGACATCCCCGCCACATGCTGCCCGTCGGTGGTGAAGGGGCTCAGCCGGTCGGCGAACCCGAGCGCGCCGAAGACCAGCAGGACCAGACCGCAGAAGGCGGCGCCGTAGCGGTAGACGGTGGCGAGCGTGTGATCGACCGGAAGATCGTCACTCAGCTTCATGGCGGATCCTTTCGAAGCCGGGAAGGGTGCGTCCCCCCGGGCGGTGCGGCACCGGCCGGCCGCCCTGTCCCGTCTTCGCCTTCACCGACCGAGAAGGTTGCACCGCATGCGGGTGAAATGCGGACATTGTCCCCGACGGCCGTACGGCACGCCCGGCCCGGCCTCCGACGCACGGCGGCGCCCCTCCGCCTTCCCCATGGCAGAGGGGCGCCGCGCCGCGCGGGACCTCAGCGTCTACGGGTCGACCAGCCGCTGCCCACCCCCGCGACATGCAGGGCCAGCAGCGTGAGCCCGATCAGCATGACGTTCGTCGAGGTGAACACGTCGTTCGTCGAGATGTCGGCCGCGTTGATCAGGAACGCGAAGAAGAACAGGACCGCCGCGACAATACCGAGCACAGTGTTTTTCCCTTCTTGGAGGCGATGAGCGAACTCATCGTGGTTCCGTCCGCCTTCCCCCAACTCGCCGACAAACGCAGGCAGATGAGAGGGGATTTCGAGGAGGAGCGCCGCCGGCGCCGGCCACCGCCGACGACCCCGCGCGGATGCCCCGTACATGTATCCCGCCTCCCGACTCCCGCCCCTCGACTCCGACTCCGGCTCCTGCCTCCCGCCTCCTGTCGGCGCTGCATCCGATCGGCCGTCCCGGGCCGAAGGAGGGGCGGACGAGACACCTGGCCCGGCCGTCGCGCACGGGCCGCGATCGAAGGGGAGTGCCATGTCGACCTCCCGTGGCCCGAGCTCCGGCCGCCACCCGGCGCGGCGCGCGCGGCCGGCCGGGTCTTGCCGGGGGACCGCCCGGCCCCGAATTGCCC
>NZ_JBEXET010000045.1:0-64420 GCF_040606415.1 Streptomyces sp. NPDC005423
GGTTGGGGCGGCCCCCCCCCCCCGCCCGGCCGCCCCACCCCCGGGGTGGGGGCGCGGGGGGGGGGAACAGGGCCCCCCGGGGGGGCCCCCGGCGGGGGGGCCGGGCCCCTCCGCGGTGTCAGTCCTCGCCCAGCAGAGCCGTCTGCACCTGGAACGTCTTGCGGCGGGTGATGCGCAGCGCCCGGCCCGGCACCAGGACTCGGGGCTTGACGCTGCCGAACAGATACCCCTCGGACGGCGGGCAGGACAGCAGCAGGCCCGGGGTGTTGATCTCCAGCATCCGGCGCAGGACCGAGTCGCCCAGGCCCCGTCCGGCGCCCGCGGCGGACCGTGTCACCACCAGGTGGAAACCGACCTCGTAGCCGAGCGCCAGGAAGTCCAGCAGCGGTTCGAAGGGGCTGCGCCCGAGCGGCGCGTTGATCAGGTCGTAGTCGTCGACGAGGACGAACAGGGTCGGCCCCTGCCACCAGTCCCGCAGCGGCATCCGGGACGGCGCGATGTCCGGACCCGGCATCCGGCTGCGCAGCGCGCGGGCCGCGCCGTCGGCCAGTTCCCGCAGTTGGTCCACGGAGACCGCGTGGCCGAGCCGGTACTCCTGCGGCACCGCCTCGACGAGTTCCCGGCGGTAGTCGACGACGAGGACCCGCACCTCGGCGGGGGTGTAGCGCTCGGTGATGCCCTTCGCGACCAGCCGGAGCAGGTTGGTCTTGCCGGTCTCGGCGTCACCGACGACGACCAGGTGGGGGTGCTCGGAGAAGTCGTGCCAGGCGGGCGCCAGCTTCTCCTCCTCCACACCGAGCGCGACGCGCAGATCGCCCTCGGCGGGCGGCAGTCCGGCGGCGGAGAGCCGTGCCGGCAGCATCCGCACGGGAGGCGCCGGTGGCCCCGCCCAGTGCTCGGCGACGGACCTGACGACCTGCGCGACGCCGTCCGCCAGGTCCTCCTGGTGCCGCACGCCGTCCAGCCGCGGCAGCGCGGCGAGGAAGTGCAGTTTGGTCTCGGGGGTCAGGCCGCGGCCCGGGACCCGGGGCACCGAGCGGGCCCGCCGGATGTCGATCACCGACTCCATCGGGTCACCCATCTTCAGTTCCAGGCGGGTGCCCACCTGATCCCTGACCTGAGCGGCGAGTTCGACCCACCGGGTGGTGGTGACGATGAGGTGCACACCGTAGTTCAGGCCGCGCAGCGCGAACTGCGACAGGGTGGCCACATGGTCGAGGAAGTCCTGCCGCAGGGTGCCCCAGCCGTCCACGACCAGGAACACGTCGCCGTACGGCTCGTCGGGGAACTCCCCGGCCGCCCGCCGCTTGCGGTACGTCGACATGGAGTCGATGCCGTGTTCCAGGAAGAACCGTTCGCGTTCGGCCAGCAGCGAGGCCACCGCCCCGACGGTCCGGCCGATCCGCTCCCCGTCGACATGGGCCGCGACACCGCCGACGTGGGGTAGCCCGGCGAGCCCGGTCAGGCTGCCACCGCCGAAGTCCAGACAGTAGAACTGGACTTCGCGCGGGGTGTGGGTGAGGGCGAGGGCGGTGATCAAGGTGCGCAGCAAGGTCGACTTGCCGCTCTGCGGGCCGCCCGCGATCGCCACATGGCCGCCCGCCCCGGACAGATCCACTTCCAGGTGGTCCCGGCGCTGCTCGAACGGCCGGTCCACGATGCCGATCGGGACCCGCAGACCGCCCCGCGCCACCGCCGACGCCCCCGACCCGCCGGCCGGGACCGTCAGGCCGCGCTCGGCGTCCGGCGCCGTCGGTGGCAGCAACTGGTCCAGGGTCGGCGGCAGTCCGAGCGGCGGCAGCCACACCTGGCGGGCCGCGGGACCCGAGTCGCGCAGCCGCTCCACGGCCGTGGCGAGCAGGCTCCGAGCGTTCGCCTCCTCGGCGGCGGCGGCCTCCGCCTCCGCCCGCACCACGGACTCGGGCAGCTGTCGCGGCGCGATCCAGCCGACGCTCCAGGGGGTGACCTGCCCGGCCACCTGCGCGCGGGCCAGGGCGCCGCGCCGACGCCGGTAGGTCCCGGAGACGTACGCGGCCCGGAACCGGGTCAGCGCCTCCACCCCGCTCTTGAGATAGCCGCTGCCCGGCTGGGAGGGGAGCTGGTAGGCGTCGGGCACGCCGAGCACACCCCGGCTCTCCATGGCGGAGAAGGTGCGCAGACCGATGCGGTAGGAGAGGTGGCTCTCCAACTGGTGCATCCTGCCTTCGTCCAGACGCTGGGAGGCCAGCAGCAGGTGGACGCCCAGGGACCGCCCGAGACGGCCGATCATGACGAACAGCTCCATGAACTCGCTGTGCGCCGCGAGCAGTTCGCTGAACTCGTCGACGACGACGAACAGGCTCGGCAGCGGCTCCAGCGGGGTGCCCGAGGCGCGCGCCTTCTCGTACTCCAGGGCGGAGGTGTAGTTGCCCGCGGCCCGCAGCAGTTCCTGACGGCGCATCAGTTCGCCGTGCAGGGCGTCCTGCATGCGGGAGACGAGCGCGACCTCGTCGGCCAGGTTGGTGATCACCGCGGAGGTGTGCGGGAGTTCCTCCAGGCCGAGGAAGGTCGCGCCGCCCTTGAAGTCGACGAGCACGAAGTTGAGGGTCTGTGAGGAGTGGGTCAGTGCCAGTCCGAGGACGAGGGTGCGCAGCAGTTCGCTCTTGCCGGAGCCGGTGGCGCCGATGAGCATGCCGTGCGGGCCCATGCCGCCCTGCGCGGACTCCTTGATGTCGAGTTCGACGGGCGCCCCGTCCGCGCCGACCGCGATCGGCACGCGCAGCCGCTCGGTGGCCCCGGAGCGGGCGGCCCAGTAGTCCGCCGGATCGTGCTGGTGCAGGTCGGCGATGCCGAGCAGTGAGGTCAACTGGACGTCGGAGGCGAGCGGTTCGGTACTGTCGGTGGCCAGACTCAGCCGGTACGGGGCGAGCAGCGCGGCCAGCGTCCGGGCCGCCGCCGGGCCCATCCGGTCGGGGCGGCCGAGGGTGGTGGTCTGCTCCTGGCGGCTGCGGTCGGTGCGCACCAGGCGCAGTTCGGGGTCGGTGAAGTCCAGGCGCAGTGTCGTACGGCCGGGCCGCCAGGTCAGCGCGCCCGACAGGTCGACGACGACACTGTTGCGGAAGCCCTGTCCGTCCAGCCGGTGCCCGGCGGGGACTTGGCCGCCGTCCACGACGATCACGGTGAACGGTTCCTCGCGCCCCGGCACCGCGTCCGGGTCGAAGGCGGGCCGCTCCTGGAACTCGGCGCCGAGCAGGTTCTCCAGTTCGGTGACCGACGGCGCGACGAGGCGGACCGGTCCCGCGCCGTCACGGTCGTGCCGGTGCTGGGAGTGCGGCAGCCACTTCAGCCACTCCCAGTCGGCCCGCCGCTCGTCGGACACGCACAGGGCCACCCACAGGTCCTCCGGGGCGTGGAACGCGGCGAGTTGGGCCACCAGGGCGCGGGCGGCCGACCGGATCCGGTGCTCGTCGCCTCGGGTCAGCACCTTCGACCAGGCGCGCAGATAGACCGCGACGGGCTGGTCGGGGACGGTCGAGTAGGCGCGGATGAACCGCCGCAGGGCGTTCGCGCTCAGTGGCTCCAGGTCCTCGACCGGCTTGGTGGAGACCGGGCTCAGCCGCACCCCGAGCCGCTGGTCGCCCACGGCGATCCGCACCTCGGCGAAGTCGTCGTCGGCGGGGCGGCGTTCCCACAGCCGGGTGGTGCGCACCATCGACCAGAGCACGGCGGGGTCGGGATGGCGCCAGACCAGAGCCTCCCGCTGCTCGGTCACCGCACGGCGGACCTTCTTGCGCACCTGCGCCAAGTACCGTAGGTAGTCCCGCCGTTCACCCTTCGTACGGCGCTTGCGCTCACCCCGGCCGCGCATCATCTGGCCGACCAGCATCGCCACCATGGACAGCATCATCATGCCCATGGCTATGTAGCTGAGGGCGGAGTTCTCGCCCGGCCGCAGGAACATCACCAGCATCGACGCGGACATCATGCCCATGGGCAGGAAGGTCCAGACGGCGGACGAGTCCGCCTGCGTCTCCGGCAGGGTGGGCGGCTCCTGGAGCGCCAGTTCGCCCTGGGGCATGTCGGGACCGCGACGGCGGGCCGGCCTGCGGAAGAGTTCGACGGACAACGGGATGACGCTCCTTCGGTGGGGGTCCGGAGGGTTCGGGTCCCTCGACGTGCTCCCGCCCTCGGACGGAGTACGGCGGACGCCGGGCGGACACCGGGCGAATCGCCGCACGGGCTCCGCCGCCCGGCCCTCGCCCCGCCGGCCGCCTCTCGCGGCCGGGAGCGTCTCCACGAACCCCACGGGGATCCTAGGCGGCCCCGAGTGCGTAAAAAGTGTTCGTCCCCGGAGGGGGAGCACGGCGGCCGTGACCGGCTCCGGCGGGACACGCACCGCCCTCCCCGGCCCCGCGACGGCGCCGGCACGGCCGTACGGTCCGGGCACAGCGACCCTCGTCGCCGGTCAGTTTTCCCTCACACAGGCCTGCCTACGATCGCCCCGGTGCTTGCGGGGCGGACGGCCGGACCGTCAGTAATCGGTGTCCCCGCCCGCCCCGCCCCGTCCGGATCCGCCCGCACGACGGGCCGTCGAAGAACTTCGGGACCCCAACAGCCCTGCGTGTCCCAAGAGTTGCTGAAGAAGAGCCGAAGAAGAAAGGCAGGAGTGTGAGCGACAACGCGCTGGCCGGTCTCTGCCGCGTGAACATACGGACGTCCGAACGGTCCGTCGATCTCGCCGTGCCCTCGGACGTCCCGATCGCCGATCTGCTGCCCGTCGTCATCGGCTACGCCGGCGACGACCTGGAGGAAACCGGACTCGAACACGGCGGCTGGGTGCTCCAGCGGCTCGGCGGCACACCGCTGGACCTGGAGGCCACCGCGCACTCCCTGCAACTCCGCGACGGCGACACCCTCTACCTGCGACCGCGCGTCGAGACCCTGCCCGAGGCGCACTTCGACGACCTGGTGGACGGCATGGCCGCCACCCTGCGCGAGCGCCCCCACCAGTGGTCCCAGGACGCGACCCGCTGGCTGCTGCGCGCCCTGCTGGTGTGCTCGGTGGCCGTCGCCCTGGCGATCCTCGTGCTGCCCGGCGCCCACGTCGCCGTACGCGCCGTCACCGAGGCGCTGATGGGCGTGGTCCTGCTCGCCGGGGCCGCCGCGGCCAGCCGTGCCATGGCCGACAACGGCACCGCCACCGCGCTCGCCGTGATGGCCGGACCCTGCCTGGGCGCCGCCGGCTGGCTGCTGCCCGTACTGGGCGCGGGGGACGGCTCCGCCTCGACCGGCAGCCGACTGCTGTCCGCCGCCGCGGCGTCGGCGGCGGGCTCGGGACTTGCCCTGATCCTGATCTCGGGGCCGGCCCGCTTCTTCCTCGCCTCGGCCGTGGTCGCGGTCGCCGTCTGGCTGGCCGGACTGCTCATGGTCCTCGCCGGACTGCCGGCCGCGCACGCCGCCGCGCTCATCGCCGTCGTCGCCACCCTGCTCGGCGCGAGCGTCCCCGCCGCGTCGTTCTGGCTGGCGGGACTCCGTATGCCTCCGCTGCCCACCAACGCCGAGGAACTCCAGCAGGGCATCGACCCCGAACCCGGCGAGCGCCTCGTCGTCCGCACGATCCGCGCCGAGGGCTGGATGACCGCGCTGTACGGAGCGGTGGGGGTGATCTGCGCGGGCGCCCTCACCGCCCTGGGCGGTGAGCCCACCACCCAGGCCCGCGTCACCACCCTCGTCCTCGCCCTGCTGCTCACCCTGCACAGCCGGGGCATCGGCAACGCCGTCCAACGCGTGTCGGTGCTGGTGCCCGGCCTGTGGGGCGCGGCCGTCCTGGTCCTCTCCCTCGCCCTGCGCTCCGGCACCACGGACCGGCTGCTGCTCGTCGTGCTGCTGTCCGGCCTGGCCGCCGCGCTGGCCACGCTCTGCTGGGCGCTGCCGGGCCGCCGCCTCGTCCCCCACTGGGGCAGAGCCGCGGAACTGCTGCACTCGGCGTCGGCGATCGCCCTGCTGCCCCTGGTCCTCTGGGTGCTCGGCGTCTACGGCCGGATGCGCGGCGTCCTCGGCTGACCGGCCGGAGCGCGTGGAGCGGTCCCTGGGCGCGCGCCATGTACCGGGTGCGCGCGGCAGGTGACGACGACAGAGCCAGAGACGAGAAGGAAGGGAGGATCCGGTGCAGTCCAAGCGCGACCAGGTCGAGGCGCACGTCTTCATGATGAGCCGCCTCACCTCCGGCATGCTGCTCACCGATCCGGACGCGCCGGAGAGCCCGATGGGCCGCACCAGCCGCGGTGCCGCCTGGGGGCTGCTGTTGGGCGCCCTGGGCGCCGCGGGCTGTGTCCTGTTCGGGGTGATGTCACCTGGCGGCGACGACTCCTGGAAGAGCGCCGACGCCGTCATCGTCCGCAAGGACACCGGCACCCGCTACATCTACCAGGACGGTGTCCTGCACCCGATCCGCAACTACGCCTCGGCGCGGCTGATCGGCGGCTCCGACCTCGCCACCCGCATGGTCTCCGGCGCCTCCCTGGACGGCACCCCGCGCGGAACCGCCGTCGGCATCACCGGCGCCCCGGACGACCTGCCCGCCGCCTCGGACGTCAACTCGGGCCCCTGGCTGGTGTGTTCCGGGAGGTACACGGCCGACGACGGCAAGCGGTCGGCCACTACCACCCTCGTCATCGGCTCCGAGCCGCCCGAGGGTGACGGGCTCACCACCGGACAGGCACTCCTGGTCATCTCCGCCGGCGGCGACCGGTTCCTGGTCTGGCACGGCCGCCGGCTGCCCCTCGACACCGTGCACGGCGCACAGCGCGCCCTCGGCTACGGTGACGCCACCGCCCGCAACGTCTCCGCCGAGTTCCTCAACAGCCTGCCCCTGGGACGGGAGTTGGCGCCCCTCGCGGTGCCGGGACGGGGCACGGCGGGCCCGTCGCTCGACGGCCACGCCACCCGCGTGGGCCAGGTGTTCACCGTGCAGGTCCCGGACGGCCCGGTCCGCTACTACCTGCTGACCGGGCAGGGTCTGCGCCCCGTCGACGCCACCCAGGCGGCGCTCGTACTGGGCGATCCCCGTACCAGGAAGGACAGTTACGGCGGTGAGCCGCCGGCCGCGGTGGCGCTGGCCACCGACACCCTCGACGCCCATCTCGCCCGCTCCGGCACCGGGGACACCGATTCCGCGCAGTGGCCCTCGGGCCCGCCCCGGCTGGTGGAGCCCGCCGGACGGCAGGACCTCTGCGTGAACGTGGAACCCACGGACGGCGGCCCGGTGACGAGCGTCGCCGTGGTCTCCACCCTGGAAGCCTCGCCCGCCGTGGCACCCGAGGGGGTGCAGGCCGCCTGCTCGCCCGTGGACGCCGTCGCGGTACGGCCGGGCGCCGGAGCCGTGGTGCGCGCGCTGGGTGCGGGGGGCGGGGAACTGGGCGACACCACGTACCTGGTGACCGACACGGGAGTGAAGTACCGCATGCCCTCGGGGCAGGCCGTCACGGATCTCGGCTACGGCGGGACGCGGCCGGCGGCCCTGCCCTCGACGCTCCTGGAGATGCTCCCGACCGGCCCCGACCTCGATCCCGACGCGGCCTCCGGAGCCACCGCCGCACACACCACACAGGCCGGGGGCTGCACCGGCGGCCCAGCGCGCGACGACGCCGCCGGGACGCCGAGGGGACCCGCCGACGGCACCCCCACCGGTCACGCCGCCACCTCCGCCTCCGGCCTCGCCGCGGGCGGGGAGGAGTGACCACCAGCGGCCCCCGAGCCACCCCGGCCCGTCCCGGACCGTCCCGCCGAGGCGGGACCGGGAGACAGCACGACCGACAGCATCCGACCGCCGCACCCAGTGGAAAGAGGTAACCCGTGAGCACACCGATCCAGCAGTCGTCGCAGTCGTCGACACTCCTCGGCATCAACGCCCTCACCAGCGCCCACGCGGGCATCCAGCGCTGCAAGACCGACGTGGACACCACCGCGGGCGGCCTGGCCACCAGTTACAGCTCCGCCTCCGAGGACGGCCGGGAGTTCCAGAAGCTGCTCCAGCAGTGGGACGGCCAGGCGCAGATCATCCTCAACAAGCTGCAAGGCCTGATCAACAACCTGAACACGACGATGCAGCACCACAACTCCACCCAGTCGGCCAACACCGACATGGTGCGCACCTCGCAGAGCACGTCGGACTCCGCCTACAGCCAGCTGACCGGCTGACCGGTCGACCGGCCGACCGGGAAACCACCCTTACGACCCGAGGAGTTGCCATGAGTGCCGACGGTGTCATCCACGTCGAGTACAACCACGTCGAGCAGGGCGTGGAGGACCTGATCCAGCAGACCAGGGCCATCGAGACCACGCTGGACAACCTGGAAGCCGAGCTGGGAGAGCTGAAGGCCACCTGGCAGGGCTCCGACGCCCAGGCCTACACCGACGCGCAGCGCGACTGGAACAACGCGGTCATCGCCATGGAGCAGCTGCTGATGTCCCACGCCACGCTGCTCGGTGAGGTCTCGAACAACTACCGGCAGACCGAGAACAGCCTCACCCAGATGTGGAGCGAGCTGTCCTGACCTGCGGGCCGGGCCGCACCGCCGGCGGTCGTGTCGCACGCCCGCCGTGCCGCACCGCCGTCCGGCGGGGCGTCCCGGCCACAGCGGCGCGTCAAGCAACCCGGCAAGCAACCCGGAAGGGAGAAGAGACATGGCAGACCTCACGCACCTCGACGCGAGCCAGCTGACCTCGTTCGTCGAACACGAACTGACGACCTTCAGCGGAGACCTCACGAAGATCCGCGACGACTCGGCCGACCAGCCGCCCATCGAGTCGCTGTTCACCATCCACTCGGCGCTCAGCGCCACCCCCGACAGACAGCTCGCCATCGGCCCCATGGGGACCGCCGGCACGGTGCACGGTGACACGCTGCGGACCAACACGGTCGCGCTGGCGAAGAACGTCGACCAGGTCTTCGTCAAGCAGAAGAAGCTCTTCAACGACATGGAGCGGGACCTCAGGGACACCGTGACGACCCTGCTCAACACCTCCGGGTCCTCGTTGCAGGCCCTGGCCACCGACCGGTTCATCTCGTCCATGGCCGACGTCGGCCAGGACCTCGGCGGCACCGGCTCCGCCTGACCCCCACCCACCAGGAGTTCCCAGCACCATGGCAGACGAAGGCAAGTGGGAGCAGGCGGTCTACCTGATGACCGGATGGAAGGTTCCGGCCAGGGGCACGGTCACCAGCGACCTCCAAGGCAAGGCCGGCCTCAACGGCGGCAGCGGTGACGACGGCGTCGACACCCCCTGGTTCTCCGTGACCATCTCCAACGTCGGGAAGACCGACGCGACGGCCGCCGCCCAGCGGCTGGCCGCGCAGGGCGGGAACTACGTGCTGTTCTTCGCGGGCACCGGCGACGCGGGTCCGATGGAGAACGCGAAGTCCCTCAACCTGTATGTCGCGAAGGTCACTTACGCGTGGCAGACCGGCAGCGGCGTGAGCGGGACCAACTTCCACAAGTACGCCAACGGTGTCGCGTCCGCCCTGGACCAGCTCCAGGCCTCCCCCTGGAAGACCACCGGTTTCTCCTTCGACGGACTGGCCGTGACGGAGACCGACTCCGTCGACCTGGGCACCTTCTCCTACCGGGCCAAGTCCCTCGACCGGGCGAAAGTGTTCTTCGAGGAGCACCAGACGCGGCTCGACGGCTGGGTCAACGCCATGGGACGGGACGACGCGGCCTGGCAGGGCAACGCGGCCGGCGTCTTCGTCAACCTCCTCGACACCCTGCGCAAGCAGTACAAGCACTACGACGAGCAGTTGGCGCCCAACGGCTTCAGCACCCAGAGCGCGAGCGTCGTCGACGGCTATGCCAGCAAGACCTTCCAGGGCAACGGTCTGATCGAGGCGGAGCACGCCCTGAGCACGGCCGTCAAGACGCTCAGGGACGCCTGGACGAAGTGGCACGGCGACCAGAGCGGCACCGTCACCGGAAAGGCGCCGGACGGCTCCGCCAACACCCCCGCCGGCCACTGGAACCCGGAGGACGTGATGCGTGACGTCCTCACCGAGATCAAGCAGTGGCTCGACACCAACAACGCCGGCAAGGTGGTCACCCACTCCAACACCTACGGCACCGCGTACGGCGGCACCGACTACTGGTACGACCTCATGGAGGGGTTCAAGGAGAACGTACCGGCGTACGGCAGCCTCACCGACCCCGCCAACTGGGCGAAGATCGGCCAGGAGGCCGTGGCCCGCTGGAACAACGGCGTCACCGCCCATCTGGACCCCGCGGCCGACACAGCGACGACCACCCTCAGCGGCGCCTGGTCGAAACTCATGAACACCGACTGGGACCCCGGCTACGGCTTCGAGGAGGCGCCGTCCGCGACCCTCACCACGACGGGCGGCGGCAACGACGGCAACAGCGACTCCGGCTTCGATGTCAGCGACATCGCGAACATGCTGAACAACCAGAACTCCTCCGTCAGCAACGCCCTCAACGACATCGCCTCGTCCACCAACGACGCGCTGAACGGCGTGGGCTCGTCCACCAGTGACGCGCTCAACGACCTGATGTCCGGGGGGAGTTCGGGCAGCACCGGCACCGGCGGCGGCAGCGTCGGCACCACCGACCTCAACAGCGACCTCAACGACATCCTCGGCACCGACGGCCTGTCGGGCGACGGGACGGGAACCGACAGCACCGGCGGCAGCGGCAGCACCACCGACCTGGGCAGCTCGCCCACCTACACCTCGCTGCTCAACAGCGCGCTCAACGGCACCGGTTCGTCCAGCTCCGGCAGCACGAAAATCAACGCGGACGGCAGCATCACCGTCACCAACCCCGACGGCAGTACGAGGACCACCAGCCCGGACGGCACCGAGGTCACCAAGTACCCCGACGGCAGCACCCTCACCACCGACCCGGACGGCCGGACCACCCTGGTCGACGCCGACGGCAGCACCTCCACGCAGAACGCCGACGGCTCCGTGACCACCACCTATCCGGACGGCAGCGAGGTCACCCTCGACCCCGACGGCTCCTACACCGTCCAGAACGCCGACGGCGGAGTCAGCGACCTCGACCTGAAGCCCGGCCAGACCGTCACCAACCCCGACGGCAGCACCACCTCCCTCAACTCCGACGGCAGCATCACCACGAAGTACCCCGACGGCCTGGTCAGCACCCTCGAACCGGACGGCACCTACACCGTCGACGCCCCCGGCACCGGCGGAGTCGACACCTCCTCGCTGTCCCCCGACGGCTCGGGCACGACGGTGACCTCCGGCACCGGCCTCAACAGCTCCGGCACCTCGACCGGCACCGGCCTGAACGGCGCACTCGACAACCTCCTCAACGGCACCGCGTCCCCCACCGACTCCCTCACCACCGCGACACAGGACGGCGACTTCCTCTACGACGACGTCCCCTACACCTCGTCGCTCTCCGGCGCGCTCGGCGGCGGAGTCTCGTCCGGTGCCGGCCTCACCGGGTCCTCCGGTCTCAACCCCGGAGCGCTCGCCGCCGCCTCCCGCATGGGGGGCCTCAACGGCGAGATGACCGCGGCCGAACGCGTCCGGTCCGGCTACGCCGACGCCGACGCGGGCAGCGGCATCGCGCGCACTGCCGCCGCCCGGTCGGCCACGACCACCGAACAAGCCGCGGCCCGGGCCACCACCAGCTCGGGGATGCCGTTCATGCCTCCCGGCGCCGGCGCGGGACAGGGCGGCCAAGCCACCCAGAGCGAGGGACGCAACCGCACCACCTGGCTGTCCGAGGACGAGGAGATCTGGGGCACCGACGAGGACACCGCCCCCGCGGTCCTGGGCCGCGACGACTGAGCGCCACCGAGCGCGGAACCGAAGGAGACAGACCATGGAATCCGTCGAGGAACGGCTCGCCAAGGCCATGCAGGCCCTGGAGTCCACCAGGGCGGCGGTCGCCGACGCCGAGCGGAGACTGCGCGAGGCGTCCGTCACCGTGACGTCCAAGGACCGCTCGGTGGAGGTCACCGTGGGCGCCCAGGGAGACGTGCGGAACCTGCGGTTCCACGACGGCACGTACCGGTCGATGGCCCCGGCACAGCTCTCCGCCGTACTGCTGGAGACGATCGGCCAGGCCCGCGCCCGGATGGCCCGCCAGGTGACCGACACCTACCGGCCGATCTCCGAGAGCGTGCCCCGGCTGCCGGGGATGCCGGGCGCGGAGATCGACTGGGAGCTGCTGTTCGGCTCCGCCGACGACGAGGACGGCGGCGCGGCCGCCCGACGTAAGCAGGCAGGCAGGCTGCGCGACGAGATCGTGGAGGACCCGGCGCAGCCGTGAGGCGGACCGGGCGGCCCCGGCAGACAGCGCGGGCCCGAGAGACGAAGGAGAAGCACCATGGCGAGCTCGTTCGAGGCAAACCCCTATCTGACCCGCAGGGGCGCCCAGCTACTGGCGGACATCGCTGACCACGCCCACGCCGTGGTCAGCGACCTGGAGCACTACCGGAACACGCTCACCGGCTGGGCGGGCGTCGACGACGACTACGCAGGGCAGGTCGGCCCGCAGATCAAGCGCAACTACCGGCAGACCCTCGGCTCCGGTCAGCAGGTGACCGAGGCCATCGTCTCCGTCGTCGGCAACACCGCCGGCTCCGCGAAGCACGTCGAGCGCGCACAGGACGAGGCGTACGACGGCATCGCGGCCGAAGAGGCCCAGTACGGCAGGCACTGAGAGCGGGATGTGAACCATGGGTGATCTGAGGGTCTCGGAGGCGATGAACGGTGTTCTGATCGCGTTGATCGGTACGGGGCTGCCGCAGGCGAGTGAGACGGGGGCGCGGGTCTCCAGCCAGAAGCTGGCCGAATTCGGGCGCCGGATGCGGGAGTTGGAGCAGGACATCGGCTACTCGGTGGCGCACATCGGTGACTCGTTGCCGGGCGACGCGGGCCGTGAGTACGTGCGGGCGATGTCGGTGCTGACGGGCGCGGACGGCGGGACGAACTACCTGCGGGAGTACGAGCGGAGTCTGCGGGACGTCGCGGCGGGCCACCGCGACCAGTCGCTGAACATCCAGGAGAGCAAGTGGCAGATCATCGCGGAGCTGATCCGTCTGGTGATCGAGCTGACGATCCTGGCGGCGACGGCGTGGATCAACCCGGCGGCGGCGGGTCAGGCCGCGGCGGCGAAGGCGCGGAGCTCAGCGGCCTTCCTGACGGCGCTCGACCTGTTCCTGCGGCGGACGCACCTGATGCCGAGTCTGAGCGAGGCGCTGGAGGAGGCCTTCCAGACGTTGGTGGTGCGGCTGGGGCTGATGGCATTCAACGGTCCGGACATGCGGCCGTCGGGGGTGGACTGGCGGGCGGTGTGGCAGAGCGCCGCCTTCGGTGGTGCGGCGGGCTGGCTGTCGGGCCCCCTGCGCAACCTTGCCAACCGTTTCAACGGGATGTTCGCGAAGAGCGGGAGCCGGGGGCTGTTCAAGGACCTGTCGGGGGACGTCACGTCGAAGTCCGGGCGGGACCTCCCGAGTGGCGGGAGCGGCACGGGCAATTCGCCCCATGCGTTCGGGGAGTGGCTTGCGTCGTCGCCGCGGCGGGTGTCGGAGTTCGTGGCGGACGGTCTGACGGAGGCGTTGCCCGAGACGCTGCTGGCGATGGCGTTCTTCGGGACGCCGTTCTCGTGGAGCGCGTTCGCGACGACGTTCTGGACCTCGGCCGTCAGTGAGCAGACGTCGGATGTGCTGGGCGAGGGCGTGACCCACGCGGTCGGGAACGTCCGCGGAGCCTACGACGACTCGGCGCTCCGGGCGAAGGACACCGGAGGCGTGACCGGCGCGGCGGTCCCCACCAGCTCACGTGGCACCTCCTCCACGACGGGCGGCACCATCACCGCCACCGGGAACGGCAAGACCCGCCAGGCCCTGGGCACCGACGTGAACGCCCTCGACGTCCTCGACCGGATCGGCGCACCCGGCGTGACCGCCCCGACCACCCCGACCACCGAAACCACCGGGACCACCGGGACCGGCACAGGCCGCACCGGTGTGACGGACACCGAGTCGGCGCACACCCCCCGTACGACGGGAGGCTCGGGCACCCGGCCCGTCACGGAGCGCGCCGTGCCCGACGAAAACCTGGGCACCGACCGACCCGACGTCGCCACGGAGCCGATGGCCGAGGACGGCACGGCGTCCGGCACGACCGCGCTGCCCACGACCACGACCTCTCCGGGCAGCTCGATCGGGACCAACACCCCTTCCACGAACGCGACTTCGCCCACGGCCGGCACCAACCGGGCCATGAACACGCCGGCGCCCGAGGCGAACCGCGCCGATACGGCCTCCCTCGACAGCCGTCGAGCGGCGGCCCCGGAAGCGGCCCGGACCGCCGGCGCACCGCCCGCCGACGCGAACCGCCCGTCCACCACGTCCTCCCCGGCCACCGGCCGCCGTAGCCCCGCCGCCGAGTCCGCGCGGACCACCGAGACCGCCCAAACCTCCACTCCCGCCGCGACCTCGGAGAAGGGCCGCGCGGAGGACCGTTCCGTGCCGCCCGTGGCCGGGACGGCACGGCCCACCACGGCCACCGGATCATCCCCGTCGAGCCGGCCCACGACCACCGGGTCGCCCACCCCCGACACCTCCGCGCAGCTGGAAGGCGTCACCCCGCGCGAAGAACTCTCCGCGGCCTGGGCGGCGAACGCGCCGGCACCGGACGACATCACCACCGCCCACAACATCGTCCGTACGCACCAGAGGCTGACGGAGTTCGAACCCGCCGAGCGGCCCTCCTTCGCCGACCTGGACGCGGGCCAGCTGGCCGTCTACGCGGTCGCCCTCGACCTGAGCACGCACGGTGACATCGATCGCGCGGAGACCCTCTCCCGGCGGCTCGCCCAGGGGCGGCCGAGGGCGGAACGCGGCTACCTGCCCGGCGGCACCCGACAGGGAGAGCACGGACGGCCGGGCGAAGGCACGTCCGGCGGAACGAACCGCCACGAGCGCGTCTTCGGGCCCCGGGGCCCCCGCTCGGCGTCGGGATCCAGCGCCGCTGGGTCCGTCGAGCCCGCCCGGCGCACCGCGACGATCACGACGACCGCGTCGAACACGACACCGGCGGCCGTCCCCACGGTCCCCACCGCCACCACGTCGACCTCGACCACCTCGACGACCGCCCCAACCTCGACCTCGACCTCGACGGACGCGGCACAGCCGCGCTCCCGTCGTCTCCCCCTCCCACCCCGAGCCACCGCGAACCAGCCGGGCACCCGGGCGACCGGTTCCATGGAGCAGGATCGGTCCGCGGAGTCCTCGCGGACCGGCGCGGGACAGCGCCCGGCCGTCTCGACCGCCTCCTCCCTGCCAGCCACGAACACCGGCACATCGGCCGACGCGGCGTCCGGCGGACGGACCCGGCCGAGGCAGCAGCCCAAGGGGGTTCGCGGCCCCGACGTGGCGGGCCGTGACCGGAGCGCGCCGGCGAGTGCCACCAGGCGCGGGCCGGACACCTCACTGCCGGGCCACGCTCGCCGCGAGGTGTTCCGCACGGTCGACGTCGACGACCGCCCGTTCGAGGTGCTGCGGGTGGAACCGGACGGCGACTGCTTCATGACCGCGACACTCGCCGGCCTCTCCCGCCAGCTGCCCGGCTCCCCGACGGCCAGCCTGACGGTACGGCAGCTGCGCGACCACGTGGGCGACTGGCTCGCCGGGAGCAGCGCGGCGGCGGTGGCGCGGCGCGCCGAACTCGACTCCGGCCCCTCTCCCGTCCGGGTGATCATCAACGACCTGAGCCTCCCGCAGCTGGAACACCTCCTCCAGCGCACGGCTCCCCAGCCCACCCCAGAACAACTGGCCGCGATCGACCGCGACTTGAGCCGGCCGCAGTTCGTGCGGGAGCTGCTGCGCCAGTTCCCCGACCCCGCCGACCGGGCGGTCATCGGTGACTTCACGGCGGGTATGGCCGCCGCCCTGCTGCCCGACTTCACGCCGGATCCCACGCAGATCCGCCCGGCGGACCGCCGGCGACTCGTCGCGGAGCTGCGGCTGACGTCCCTGCGGGAGCAGGCGGCCCGTGAACTCGCCGCGGTCACTCCCCGCAGCCAGGCCCTCTACACGTCCCTGATCAGCTCGTACCCGGGCCTCCAGCGCATGTTCCCCCAGCTCCAGGACCTACAGACGCTCACCCCGGGCGCGGTCGCCGAGAGCGCGGCGCGCAACGTCGACATGTGGACGACCCCGTTCTACGACCAGGTGCCGCAGCTCACCGCCCTGGCGCTGGATCTGAACATCACGCCGGTGCAGCCGGTCGAGGGCCTGGACGACCTCGCCTTCGCCAACCCGCTGAACCCGTCCGCCGCACGCTCCCTGCACGTCTTCTACGAGGGAGGCAACCACTACTCGGCGATGAACCCGGTCGACGGGCCGGTCCCGGTCGCGTCCCCGGTGATGATCACCGACAACGAGCTGACCGGTGACAGCCCCGTGGACGACCTGCCGCCCGCCGCGCCCTGGGCCCCGCCCGCGCGCCCCGGCCGGCCGACCGCGCTCACCGCCATGCTGCGCGACAAGGGAGCCAGCGACAACCTGCTCGCCCGGTTGAACGACCTGTCACCGGACGCCGCCGACCGGCTCGGCCGGATGGCCACCCGGACACGTGCCACAACCGATCCCGCCGCCACCGACCAGGGGCCGCCCCCGCCGCCCGGCGCGGTGCTCGGTGCCGGTGCCGCCGCCCGCAGGCGCCGCGACGCCGCCAAGGCGCGGAAGCCCTCCTTCCTGTCTGAACCCCTCGTCCTCACCTTCCCCCAACGCGTGACCGCCATCGGGGCGGACCAGGCACGGGAGCTGGACACCCTGGTCGAACTGGCCGCGGAACAGGCGCTGATCAACGTGGCGACGGGAGTGCCGCTGCCCGTGCTCGGCATCAACACGGAGCCCGCCCGACGAGCCCGGTTCGTGCTGCCCGGCACCGGGACGAGGGACGAGGGCGCGGCACGTGAGCAGTCCGCCGAACGCTATGTCCGCGACCGGCTCGCCGAGGTCCTGCGGAACAAGCAGCCCGCGTACCGCAGACACCCGGTCACCGCCGACGACTTCCGCATCGAGACGGGCGCCCGGGCCCGGAGCAGGTCGCAGGAGACGGCACCCTCCACCACCGCGCAGCCCCGCCCCGCGAACACCGTAAGGATCACGCTCGACTACAGCCCGCCGCTCAACCCGGCACAGGAGGAACTCGCCCCGGAGGTCCTGCACAACGAGTGGGCCTATCTGGCGGGGGCGGTCAACCCCCGGCGCGAGGCGGCCCTGCAGATCGCCCTCACCGTCGTCCGTACCCATCAGCGGGTGACGGGCTTCCAGGTGGAGGCGGAGCCCGAGTTCGGGGACCTGCCGCTCTCCCACCGCGCGGTGTACGCCGTCGCGGCCGCCCTCGTCCGTGACCCGAACGACGTCCCGGCCCTCGAAGAACTGGCCCGGACGCTCGCGGCCAACCAGCCCCCGCCGCAGCACACCCCCCGGCCGGGGCCGCCCGCGCAGGGCCGTTCGCGGTTCGAACGGCCGCCCGGTGACCAGGCGCTGCCCGCCCCGCCGCCCGTCTCCGGCGGCACCACGTTCGCCACCACCGGCCGGCAGCACGTGGCGTCGCCCGTCAGCGTGCCCACCCCGGTCCGGCCACTCGGGCACCCCCGTGTGCTGGCGCTGCCCCTGGCGGTGATGACGCCCGCCGAGCGTCGGGCGGCGCTCCTCGGCATGACCGACGACGAGCGGGCCTGGCTCGCCACGGACCGCCAACTGGTCAACGATCTGCGGAAATCGCTGACCCGCGGGGAGTTCGCGCGGACCGCCGCGGCCCTCATGGTCGACGTGGCGCCCGGCGTGGACCAGCCGGTCTCCGCGCGCCGGGAGGCGCACCGCCTGTTCGCCGCGCTGCTGCGGGACCCGGAGACGGCCGAGCGGGTCCTGACCAGCGGCGCGCGCGTCACCGTGATCCCCAAGGACGTCCCCCTGACCGCCGTGGCGCCGTTCACGGCCCTGTCCGGGCGGACGCTCTCCGGCGGCCGGGTCTGGGACGACGTACGCGGCACTTCGGGTAAGAACACCGCGATCAGTGAGGAGAACCTCCTCGGCGAGACCTCCCCGCTGCCGGACAGCGAGTACGCCGACGGCTACTCGACGGCCGCGCACGAGCTGGCCCACATCGTCCACACCTACGGACTCTCCACCGCGGACCGTGCGGCGATCGACCGGTCCTTCCGGAACAAGACCGCGAAGGGCCCCGACACCGAATGGCCGGACGGCATACGCCGCGACCTGCGCGGCCGGGTCACCGACAACTACTCCGCCACCGACCCCCACGAGTACTTCGCCCAGCTCAGCAACGCCTACCTCGGCGTCAACACGGGCACCGACGCGGCCACCGGACGCCCCCGCAACAACGGCACCGACTACGTCCGCGCCCACGAGGGCCCCCTGCGCGCCCTCCTGGAACGCCTCTACGGCACCCATCCGGTCCTCCTGCGGACAGGCCCCGCCAACCCGGTCCACACGAACCGCGAGGAGAACGAGAAGTACGAAGCCGTCCGCCACCTCTACCCCGACCTGCCCCCGCTGCGCGAGGAACCCCCGCCGGCCGACACCCCCGTCGGTGAACTGGTGCGCTGGAACGGCCCGTTGACCGAGGCACAGACCGAGAGCGTGCGGAAGCGGGTCGCCGAACTCGGGAGAACCTCCCGGCTGAGCGCCGTCCGTATCGTGCGGGACCGGCTGACGAAACGCGCCGCCCGGCTGGAGGGCACCCGGTTCCAGGACGAGGCCCGGCACCTCAAGGAATGGGTCACCGGGGAACTCGGTCACGCCTCGAACGGGACCGGGATGAAGTCCCCGCCCAGGACCGTCAACTTCTTCTGGGTCGGCCGCCCGCTCTCGCCCGCCGCCGTCGCCAACGTGCTGGCCTGGGCCGAGACCGCCCGCACACACGGCTGGACCGTACAGATGTGGACGGACACCACCCCGGTCGTCATGGCAGGCGACAGCGCGGAGAAGCCGTCGCTGAGCACCTGGAGCACCGAGACCGGCCAGGCCTTCGAGGAGGCCGGCATCAGGTTCCGCTCGGTCCGTGACCTGTTCCCGCCCGACCGGGCGCCCGCCGACGGCGACGACGGCTTCACCCTCGTCAACCAGCGCCTGAAGAAGCTGCGTTCCGTCTACGACCGGGCGCGCACGACCCCGGCGGCGTTCCCGGTCGCCTCGGACGCCGCGCGGCTCGGCATCATGCTGTACGAGGGCGGCACCTACGCGGACGTCGACCTCGAACCCGGCACGGTGGACCTGTTCTCCCAGCCGCGCAAGATGGGCCGCTCCGACATCCCGCTCATCGGCCCCATGTTCCGTGACCAGGCGAGCTTCCGGGAGCAGCGCGCTGAGTTCGCCGAGCAACTGCGGCTGCGTCCGGACGAGTTGAGCATGGTGGACGTCGCCTCGTACGCCATGACCCATGGGCGGTTCGGCAACGCCCTGATGTCGACCGTCCCCGAGTCGTCGTTCTTCCGACGCGTCATCGACGCGATCGACGAGTCCATCGTCACCTGGAACGCGGAGGAACTGGCGGCGGGCGGGGCGTTCCTGACCGGCCCCCTGACCTTCACCAGGGCCGCCTACGAACAGAGCGCCACCTACGGTCTCGGCGAGGTGGACGGGTCCGAGCACGGTGTCGCCATGGACCCCTTCGAGGTGGAGCGCTGGGCGCACAGCGGCTGGCTCACGGACGAGAGCGAGAACCAGGTCGACCGCGCCCCGGCCGGCGCCCCCGTCCCGGGCCAGCTGCCGCCCCCGCTCCCGGAGAGAAGCGTCTCCACGCTCTCCGGCGGGCGGACCCACGCCGGGCCGGCCGTCCGGACCGGGCCCGGCTCCGCCGTCCCGGCCGACCCGGACCTGGACCCGACGGCCGCCACGCACGAGCCCGACGACTCCGACGACAGCTATGACAGCGACGACAGCGACGACAGCGACGACGAAGTGACCTTCACGGTCGGGGCGCGCCGCTCGTCCACCGCACCCCCCGCCGCCCTCATCCCGCAGGCCGTGGCGCGAGCCCACCGGCAACTGCTCGCCGACGGCACGATCGCGGCTATGTCGCCACAGGACCGGGCGGAGCTGAAGGCCAACACCATGCTGATGGACGTCCTCGCCACCGAGTTCACTCCCGCCCAATTCGGCCGGTTCGCCGCGGAGTTGATGGTCGAGGTCCCGCCGGGCACGCACCGGCCGGTCTCGGCACGCGCGGTCGCGCACGACCTGATCTCCCGTATGCTGCCGAACCCGCGGATCGCCAGGACACTGCTGGGTCGCGGGGCGCGAGTGGTGGTACTGCCACGGGACACGCCGCTCACCGAGCTGCCGTTCGCCCACCACCTCCGGGGCGGGACGACCCGGGACGGCCGTCCCTGGGACACCGTCAGAGGCGCACGGATCGGAGCGCACGCCGTGATCCCCGAGGAGAACCTGCTCGGGGAGTACCAGAGGACGGCCCCCTACCCCGACGGGTTCTCGTCCGCCGTCCACGAGATGGCCCACCTCATCCACGTCATCGGCATGGACGACGCCTCGAAGCGGCTGATCGATGACGCCTATGTCGCCCGGCGCGCCGAGGGCCCCGACCGGTCCTGGCCGGACGGCATCCGCCGGGACGTGCTCGGCAACCCGGTGGACAACTACTCCTCCACGGACGTTTTCGAGTACTTCGCCCAGCTCAGCACCGTGTATTTCGGCGTGAACAAGGGGCTGGACAAGGCCACCAGACGGAAGAAGTCGAACGGCGCCACATGGGTGGTGGACCACGAGCACGGACTGCGCCCGCTGCTCGAAGACGTCTACGGGCCCGTCGACGTCGCCGGGATCACCGTCCCGGTCAACCCCGTCGACCGCACCGTCCTGGAGGAACAGGGGTACCAGGGCGTACGCGCCCTGTTCGGCGGGGAACCGGACCGCTTCGACGAGCGGAGCGGCCTGGCCGCCGTGAACGACGTACTGCGGCAGGACGCCACGAGACCCCCGGACTCCGGACGCCTCCTGCGCGAACTGCCGCGAGCCACACCGCGGGAGCGAGCGGACCTGCTCCTCGGTATGGCCCCGGAGCACCGGCGGTGG
Source organism: Streptomyces sp. NPDC005423 (assembly GCF_040606415.1). Taxonomy (NCBI): domain Bacteria; kingdom Bacillati; phylum Actinomycetota; class Actinomycetes; order Kitasatosporales; family Streptomycetaceae; genus Streptomyces; species Streptomyces sp. NPDC005423. Next base: position 21,094 of record NZ_JBEXET010000045.1, read on the forward strand.
CTGTCCCTGCACCACGAACTGGTCGACGACCTAGCGCGGTCGCTGTCCGCCCGGGAGTTCGCGGCCACGGCGGCGCTGCTCATGGTCGACGTCCCGGAGAACGCGCGGGACGCGGAGGAGACAGGAGCCCGGGCCCGGACGGTGCTCAGCCGCCTGCTGGCCGACCCGGGGGTGACGGCCCGGCTCCTGAAGGGCGGCGCTCACGTCACGGTGCTCCCGGACGCGGTGGCCCTGACCGACCTGCCGCAGTTCAAGCATCTCCGGGGGCTGCCGCCCGTCGCAGGACACCACTACGAGAACGTCACGACGCTTCAGGGAGTGCTCGGTACGGTCGTCCCCCAGGCGCTCCTGTTCGGCTCGGGAACGCCGGGTTCACCGGCAGAACTCGCGCGGGGCCTGGGCGAGGTGGCGGGCGCCCTGGCCCGCGCCGTCCATCTGTACGGGCTCACCTCCGAGGACCGTCTCCTGGTGGACGCCGCCTTCGACGCGAGGAAGGCCCTCGGACAGGACGCGCCATGGCCGGACGGGATCCGCCGCGGCCTGGACGGGCTGCCCACGGAGAACACCTCCTCGGAGAACACGAACGGCTACTTCGCCCAACTGACGAGGACCTATCTGCGGATGAACCGGGGCACCGACCCGGGGACCCTGCGACAGCGGGAGAACGGTGCCGCCTGGGTCGCGGCGAACGAACCCGGCCTCATGCCCCTGCTGAAGCGTCTGTACGGACCGCAGCACGACTTCTCCGCCGGCGGAACCGTCCCGGCGGCCGTCGCACAGCAGCCCCGCCCGTCCGCCACCGCCGGGCGGGACGCCGAACGATCACGTACCGCCGTGGCGGAGGAGAACGCGAGCCACCGCGGCGTGAGCGCCCTCTCCGGCGACCGGTTCGCCGACTCAGCACCGCGGCCCGCCCCCGTACCGTCCGCGATCTTCGTGCCCTCCGCGGTCTCCGCGACGCCGGGCACCCCGACCCACGCCGGGGCGCTGGGGGAGGACAGCAGCACCACGGCGGACGTCTCCGGCGGCACCGTCTTCGTCGCCGGAGCCACGTACCCGGAGGAGAAGCCCCTGACCGTCCGCTTCCCGCAGGGTTCGCGCACGATGGCGGACGGCGAGCACGGAGCGCTGCGCGGGCTGGCCCGGCGGGTGGCACGGGAGGCGCTGCGCGACCACGCCGCCGGACGGACACCACGGGCGATCCGGGTACGCGGCCGGGGCAACGGCTCGGCCGACTCCGGAGCCACCGGAAAGACGAGGGCGAAGAACACCGCACGGACCCTGGAGGCCTATCTCGCGGCCGAGTTGCGGACCCTTCAGACGGACGTCCGCCGCCCGCTCACCACCGGCGACCTCACTCTCCTGCACGGCTACGAGGACACCGCCGACCGACGCCGCATGGACCCGGCCGAGCGCCGCACCGCGATCGTCACCCTCGGCGACGAGGGACCCGACGGCGTCGAGTGGACTCCGCTGAGGGAGTCCGGTCGACGGGACCGTCACGAACTCGCCGAGACGCCGACGCGCGTCCTGTTCGGCAGGGGCGACAAGACCGTGTCGGACCGTGGCCGTCAGGACATACAGGATCTGGTGGACCGGATCGCCGTACGGGCCCTGCGCGAGCGCGGGCGGGGGGACGGGCCGACCGTGATCCGGGTGGCGGGCCGCGGCAACGGGCGGACCACGGCCGCGGCGACCGGAGCACTGCGGGCGGTGAACACGGGGGCCGCGCTGGAACAGGCCCTGGCCCGCAGGCTGGCGGAACTCCAGAGCGGAGCGGCCGACCCGCTGACGATCGACGACTTCACGATCGAGAGCGTCTACGACGATGCCCCCAGGGAGCTGTACGAGGACCCCCTGACCCATCGCCTGGCGACCATCACCGTCGACTGGCCGGCCCGGAAGGACGACGAGACCCAGGACCGCGACGAGGCCACGCACGAGGAGGAAGCCCCGCCCTCGGACACCGCCGAGGCAGTGGCGATCCGCGAGAGGCAGCGGGAAGAAGAAACCGGGGAGGAGACCGGGGAGAAGGCCGCGGAAGAGACCAGGAAGGAAGGAACTACGGAGGAGACGGAGCCCCGCGACGCGACCGACCGGGACTCCGCCGTCGGTTTCGACGCCATGCGCAGGCACCTGGCCGACCAGTGGTCACAGGGCGCCCCGAGCCCGGACGACATCACGATGGCCCACAACATCGTCCGGACGCATCAGAAGCTGACGCCTTTCGCAACGGAGACCGAGCCCTCCTTCGCCACCCTGGACCCGGGGCAGCTGGCCGTCTACACGGTCGCCCTGGACCTGCGGACGTACGACGACGAGGACCACGCCGAGGAACTGTCCAGACAACTGGCCCAGGGCCGGCCCAGAGCCGAGCGCGGCTACCTGCCTGGCGGTAGCGGCAAGGGGCCCGGCCGGCAGTCGAAACGACCCCATACGTCGGGCACTTCGAGCGCGAGGGCAGGCAGCACGAGGGGCACACACAGTGGTGGTGCCGCCAACTCCTCGATGGCGAGTGGATTCGGCGGTCACGGCTCGGGCTGGGGACAGGCGTCGGCTCACGCGCCGTACGGAGCCGTGGAGGCCGGCTCACCGGGCAGGAACTGGAATGCGTTGTCCGATGAAGAAGCGGTCAAGTATTTCGCGCGTGCGCCGAAGGAATTCCTCGACAACAACCTGGTGCTCTCGCGCTTGGACGAGGGGATGCAGGCGCGGTCGTCGAACTCCCCTTCCGATGTGGCCAGGTTCATCAATTGGATGAACGGTCAGGACCGGCACTGGTTCGTACTGACCAGGGACCCTCGACGGTCGGCGACAGAGGGTCAGCCGGTGTACCTGTTGACTCCGGCGGTGGAGAAATACGCGGAGCAGTTCCACGGCATGGACGCGGAGTTGCGGACGCTACTGAGGAATTTCCGCGTTCCCTCGCTGCGCGCCCCGGAAACGTACGTGACGGCGCACTTCGTTCCCTATATGACGGGATCCGCGGTGAATCCCGAGAGGAGTGTCGGCCACACCCAGATACCGGTGCTGGGGAGTGGGGCCGCCGGCGGCGCCGATTTCGTGTTCACTCCCTCGATGAACGGCTGTGCCCTGGTGGTGACCGAGAGCGAAGTGTGGGGCAACTTCACCGTGTGGCACTACCAGTCGCCGAACAGCGCCAGCAACGTGGAAGCGGCCGAGCAGTTCCGCCGTACGAAGCGGACTTTCGAATGGTTCGGGCACGAGCAGTACATGGGCACGATGGACGGAGCGATGCCCGAAGCCACGAACCTTATGTGGCGTGGGCGGGACGGATGGCAGATCCTCAGCCAGGACAATCACACGCCGTTCTTCAGCGGGAATTCGGCGACCCTCCTGAGGGTCCAGGCGAAGCCACTTTCCACCGGCCGCGGGTGGATCGACGTGGCCACGATCTACCGGTCGCTGGCGAACGACCTCCTGGGCGCGGTCAGAAAGGGCGATGGAGAGCACGTTCGACAGCTGGTCCGGGACGAGACGAATCTCAATCTCATCTCCGCCTACGAATTGGTGAGGACCCAGGCGGAGTCCGACGAGGCGGTCCTGCGGAACACCTCCACCCCGCAGACGCTGATGCTTGCCGCCCAAACGATTCAGGCCGGTCATCGAACGACGGACGAGAGCGTCGCTCACCTTCTGGGGCAGCAAAGGCTCAAGGAGGGCAAGTCGAAGTCAAAAATCTTCGGCCATCGGAAGAAGGCGGACGACTCGCAGCAGGGGCATCGTGATGCGGTACGGCAGCTCATTGCCGAGGCGTCCGACGGGAGGTGGCTCGGCAGCCTCTCACGGGAGGCCGCCACCATGGCGAACCAGACCTTGTCCCTGCCCTCCCCGGGTACAGCCTTCGACAACGACTACCCCCCCACTCCCGGCGGGGCGGCGGTGCAGATGGTCAGAACCGGTGACCCCACCTCCGCTGACGAGTACTGGCCCGGACCGGCCCCGACCTTCGCCTTCTCGCCCCCCTCCGTGCCGTCACACGGCTACTCACCGGCAGGGACGACTCAGCAGGGCTGGGCGAGGTCTCCGCAGGCCTATCCCCGACCAGGGTGGGGAGCGGCAGGGGGCAGCAACTTCGTTCCGGTCATGGGGAGTTCGGGCGGTCGGGTTTCGGGAGGGACGGTCTACACGGGCTATTCGGCCGCGATGCCGCCTGGTTCCGCCTCCGGTTTCGGGCTCGGTCCGGTTCCCGGGGGTTCGAGTGGTCCGAGCTCCGGGGCACCGGTGCACACGGCGTACTCCGCTGCGGTGCCTTCCGGCTATGGATACGGATACGGATACGGATACGGGTACGGCTACGGTCCTGGGCCGGTTCCGGGGGGTTCGGGCGCTCCGGTTTCCGGAGGAGTGGCGTACACGGGGTACCCCGGCGTCATGCCCCCCGGCCACCACTTCGGTGCACCACCGCAACAGCAGGACGACGAGCCGACAGGGCCCTACGACGAGGATTCGCCCGTGATCCCCTCCCGCGGACCCAACTGGTGAGTGACTGCCGGGACTTGCGAGCGGCCCGCGACCTCGGCAACCCCTTCCCCCGGGTGCCGCTCCTCGGCCGGCTCGATCGAGGACGACTGACGAACCCCCACCGCGACGATCACCGTAAGGACACAGTCGATGACGAACAATGCCGCACCGGCCGAGGACGCGGCCCTGCCGCAGGACGGCCTCCCGGCCCCGCTCGCCCCGCCCGGCCCCACCCCGCAGGACCCGTCCCCCGACCCGGCCGAGGCACCCGGGGAACCCGAGGACACCCGGCCGCCGGTGCTCAGCCGTCCGGTCACCGCCGATGACCTGGCCCAGGGCGATCACGAGACCGGTGACAACCCCGAGATCGCGGGAGCGATGCCCCCGCCGCCGCGCCACGTGGTCGAGGCCGCCGAGGACACCCCCGGGCACTGGTTCGCGCTGGCCGACCCCGCCTGGACCGGGGCCTGGCCGCCACCGGCGTGGACCGTGGTGGGGGAGTGGCGCGCGGACGACCTCGGCCAGCTCGTCGAGTGGCGGCACAACCCGGACTACGTGCGTTCCCCGGCGGCCCGAGGCTGGTCGCGGCCGACCGACGCGATCGATGCCGCCGTCCAGCGGGCCGCCGCGGGCTACGGCCAGGACGACGAGGTGCCCGAACTGCTGGCCGGGGCCGAGGTGGCTGTCTTGGTGGGGCCCGGCGGGGAGCCGGTGGCGGCGGTCGCCCCGGACGGCACCCCGGTGGTCCTCGCCTTCACCTCGGAGGCACATCTGACGAACGCGGGACGCCTCGCGTACGAGATCCTCGACGTGCCCGCGCTCGCCGACCGGTTGCCCGAGGGCCATCAGATCTATCTCAACGCCTCCGCGTCGGTGTCCATGTGCGTCGAACCGGAGGCCCTCGCGCGGGCGATCGAGCGCGCCCGCCAAGAGACCGACGCTCCCGGGGCCGGTGAGCAGGAGCCCGCCGCCGAGCCGGACGGGGGGCTCGACGCCGGGCTCGGCGAGGGGCTCAGCGAGGGGCCGGACGAGCAACCTGAGACCAAGCCGGAGGATAGGCCGGAGCCGGAGGGAGGGCCGGAATCTGTGCCGGACGAGGTCATCGCCGCGGCGACCCGCGTCGACACCAGCGGCTCCACGCCCGCGTCCGCACTCGCCCCGGCGTCCGCGGCCACGGCCCTCGACCCGGAGACCCGCTCCGACGGGACCCCCGAGCCGTCCGACGTTCCCGCGCCCGTTCCCGCCCCCGCTCCGGCCACTCCGACGCTCGCCGAGAGCGCGGCGGCGGCGCTGATGGCGACCGCCGATCACTGACGGCGGGCCCTGCTCGCAGCACGCTGAACGCCGTGGCCCCCCGAACGAGGGGCCACGGCGTTCAGCGTGCTGTCTGCTTCAGTGCCCCGGCAAGGCGCCGGCGGGGAACGGCGTCCCGGCGGACGGCGCCCGCACCGACCCGTCGGCCAACTCCCCCTCCGCCCCAGGCAGGTCCTCCGGCAGCAGCGTCTGAAGGTCCTCCAGCCCCGGTGTGGCCATCGAGCCGAGGCGGCGGGCCTGGCTGGTGGTCATCGACTGGAGCAGCTGACGTGCCGTACGGGCGTTGCCGAAGGAGCGGTCACGGGGGAGGGCGGCGAGGTGCCCGCGCAGGGCCTCGACGGTCTCGGGTCCGCAGGTGTAGCCCGCGTCGGACGCCTGGGTGCGGACGATGGTGACCAGTTCCTCCGTGGTGTAGTCCTCGAACCGCACGTGCCGGGAGAACCGCGAGCCGAGCCCCGGGTTGGAGGCGAGGAAGCGGCGCATCTCCTCGGTGTAGCCGGCGACGATGACCACCACGTCGTCCCGGTGGTCCTCCATCAGCTTGAGCAGGGTGTCGACCGCTTCCCTGCCGAAGTCGGAGGGCGCGTTCTCGGGCGTCAGCGTGTATGCCTCGTCGATGAACAGCACACCCCCCAGGGCCTGTTGGAAGATCTCCCGGGTCAACTGGGCGGTGTGGCCGACATACCGGCCCACCAGATCGGCGCGGGCCACCTCGACGAGCTGGCCGCGCGGCAGTACGCCGAGGGAGTGCAGCAGGTCCGCGTAGAGCCGGGCCACGGTGGTCTTGCCGGTGCCGGGCGGGCCCGCGAAGACCAGATGATGGCTGAGCTTGGGGGCCGGCAGGCCGACGGCCTCCCGTTGCCGGGCCGCCGCCAGCACGCTCACCAGGTCGCCGACCTCCCGCTTGACCGCGTGCAGGCCCACCATGGCGTCCAGCCCCGCGAGCAGGGTCTGCGAATCGGGTGCCGCGTCCTGTGCCGCACCGGACCCGTCCGCACAGACGTCGGCGGGCAGCAGCAGCGCCAGATCGCTCTCCGCCGGGTCCACCATCGACGCGAGCCGTACGGCCTGCCGGTCGATCATCTCCTCGAACACCCGGCGTGCCTCACGGCCGTTGCCGAACGAGGCGTCGCGGGGCATCCGCCGGTAGAGCCCGGCGAGGGCCTCCCGGGTGGTCGGGTGCAACTCGTACCGGTGGGCCGCGCACATGTTCTCCGTGATGGTGACCATGTCCGTGTCGGAGTAGTCGAGGAACTCGATGCTGCGCGTGAAACGCGAGGCCAGGCCCGCGTTCGCGCCGAGGAACGCCTCCATGTCCGCGGTGTACCCGGCGACCACCACGACGACGTCGTCCCGGTGGTCCTCCATCAGCTTCACCAGGGTGTCGATCGCCTCACGGCCGAAGTCGGCGCCGGAACCCTTGCTGTCGGAGAGGAGCGTGTACGCCTCGTCGACGAACAGCACCCCGCCGAGCGCCTCCTTGAATGCCTCCGTCGTCTTGATGGCCGTACCGCCGATGACCTGGGCCACCAGGTCGGCCCGCGAGACCTCGACCAGGTGGCCGGAGCGGAGCACGCCGAGCGAGGCGAGGATGCCGCCGTAGAGCCGGGCCACGGTGGTCTTGCCGGTGCCTGGCGGGCCCGCGAAGACGAGGTGGCGGCTCATCGGCGGCACCGGCATGCCCAGCTTCGCGCGCCGCTGGGCCAGCTGGTTGAGGTGGACCAGGGTGGAGACCTGCTGCTTGACGCCTTCCAGGCCGACGAGCGCCTCCAGTTCGGCCATCGGCCCCGAGACGGGGGCGCCCTTGGCGGCCCCGCCCGGCACGCTTCCGGCACCGGGGCCCGCCGGTGTCTCCCGGCCGCTCCCGTCGGAGACCCGCGTGCCCCAGGCGTCCGGGGTGGCGTTGTCGAGGCTGGACAGGTCCTCGACGGAGAGCCGTTCGCCGGTGCGGGTCTGGCGCAGCCCGGAGCCCCGGTTGTCGCGCACGGTACACCCGGTCGCGGAGACCGCCTCCGCGGTGTCCACCCGGATGCCGTCACCGAGTCCGCCGGACGCCTCGCACTGCCCGATGACGGCCCTGGCGCCCGGGGACAGCAGGATCCCGTGGGCTCCGGAGCCGGTGATCCGGCAGCGGGTCGCGGCCAGTTCCGCCCCTTCGGAGACCACGATCCCGGAGCCCGCGCTCTCCTCGACGGCGGTGTCCCGTACGGTCACCCGGCCGCCGGACGCCACGGTCACGCCCGTCTCGCCCGGCGTGAGCAGCCGGCCGTCGCCGAGGTAGAGGCTGCCGCCCTCGCCGATCAGCACAGCGGAACCCTTCGCGCCCTCGATCCGGCAGCCCTCCAGCCTGCCGCGTCCCCCGTCGTCCACCTCCACGCCGTGCCCGCCCGGGGAGGAGATCAGGGCCCGGTGCAACAGGGGGTTGGCCCCCGAGCGCACGGCCACGGCGACCCCCGCCGCGTCCGCCACCTCCAGCCGGTCGAACTCGGGGGCGGAGTCCTCCGTGATCAGTACGGCGGCCCGCGGGTCGGCGCAGTCGCGCACCGAGGCCCGGTCGAACACCGGCGTCGCGCCACCGCTCACCCGGATCGCGGACCCGGCCGCGGACAGGAACTCGCACTCCTCGAACGTCCCCCGCGCCCGCTCGTCGACCACGAGCCCGGCCTCGGCGGTCCGGACCGTACGGCAGCGGCGCAGCGTGGGATCGCTGCCCGAGGACACCACGATGCCGGCCGCCGAGGTCTCGGTGACGGTGACGTCCTCCAGGACGTTGCGCGCGGCCGAGGTGACATAGACGCCGGTGGTGACGTCCCGTACGGCGGTGCGGAGCACCGTGGTGCAGCTGAGCGCCTCCAGGGCGATGCCGGGCTTGTCGGTGGAGGAGATCTCGCAGTCCTCGACCGAGCCCCGCGCCTCGCCGTTGGCCAGGACGCCGTTGCCCCGCGCGTCCCGCAGCCGGCAGCCCCGGACGGTCGTGCGGGAGCGCTCGCCGAGAACGATCGCCGAAGACCCCAGGTGTTCGATCTGGCAGTCCTCGACGACACTTCCGCCCGGCGCGATGTCCACCACACCGGCGCCCGCCGGATTGGTGACGCGGCAGCCCCGCATGGCCAGCGAACCCCCCATCCGGGCCAGTACGGCGGCCCAGCCGGAGCCCACCACCGTGCAACGCTCCATGGCGACCTGGCCACGCGGCGCGTCGACCACCGGTACGTCGTCGTCGCCCCCGCGCAGCAGGAGGCCGGTGAGCATGACCTCCTCGGCCAAGAGGGTCACCGCGCTTCCGTGGCGCGGGCAGATCTCGACGCTGTCCCGCTCGCCCTCGGCGACGATCGTCACCCTGGTCCGGATACTGAGGTTCTCGGCATAGCGCCCGGGGGCCACACTGACCACGGCGCCCGTGCGTGCCTGCGCCAGGGCCTCGCCGATCGTACGGTAGCCGTCCGGGCGTTCCGGGCAGACCATGAGCACCTGCCGTGACACTGTCCAACCTCTCTGAGCCACGTACGCGCGTGCGCGGACGACGCGGCACCGACGACTGTGGTTCACATCCCCGGGCCGGTCGCGGCGCCGGGTCGTTGGATCGTAGGCAGAGAGGTGTGCGTAAGAACTGACCTCGCGGAGTGGGAGCGGAGCCGAGGGGCGGCAACGGAGCGTCCGGCCGGAGTGCCGGGCCCGGCACTCCGGCGGAGCGTCCCGTCGTCCCGCCGTCTCAGTCGCGGGCGGTGGTGAGCACGGTCCGGTGGCTCCGCCCTCCTCAACGCGCACAGCACCGTGGTCGACGGCACCGCCTTCTACCAGGACGCCGCAAACGCCTGGGTGTTCTGGCTCGGCGCCCTCGTCACCCTCCCGTCCCTGACGCTCTCCCTGTTCATCCCCCGACTCCGCGACCCGAGTCCGACGACGCGCCGCGGGGCTAACGGCGGCGAACTCCGTCGCGGGTATCCCGAGGGAGCTCGCCGCAGCTTGTCCAGCGCCCAGTCGCTATCGGGCGGAACTATGGCGACAGGCTCTAACCCTGGCGCCAGAGCTGGTTGTTGACGGCACCCAGGCAGTCGTAGATCTGGATCGTCGTTCCGTTCGTCGCCTGACCGTCCCGGAGATCGAGGCAGAAGGTGTGCCCTCCGGAGTGGTTCGCGCTGACCACCGTGAGGAAGCCGGGGACGTTCGGAGAGACCACCAGCTGCCACCGCTCGGAGACATCGCCGCCGCAGACGTGGTGCTTGACGGTCTGTGTATTCACCGAGTTCGCGAAGTCCAGGCACAGGTTGCTCTGGACATTCCGCAGGTTGAAGAAGCCGCCGCCGACCGACACCGGCAGCCAGTTCTGGTTGGGATCGGTGTTGTTGGCGAGGCAGTCATTCTCCACCACTGGGGCGTTGTCCAGCAGCGAGCCACCGGCGACCTCGGCACACTTGTTGGTCCCCCTGTTGATGAGTGTGAAGGCGGCCCCGATATTGAGCGGCCGTACGACATCTGTCGGCCCGCCGGCCGCTTGAGCACTGCCGCCCATGGCCAGGCCGGCCGCGAGGACCATCAGCCCGGCCAGCATTGCGCTGACTGTTCCGCGTCTCTTCATGTACTTCCCCCAGGTGATCGGGAGCGTGGCAACAAGTGCTGCCGGCGCTGTGACCGGGGTTGGTGGAAGTCCCCTGCCCAACACCGGCCCAGGAGTTCCAAACCCTCGGCAGACAGCGTGGGAACGCGGTGCACCGGTTGTCGCGTCCTGGTCCGCTCAGCGGAACGGGGCAGGAGAGGTGCCGAACGCACAAGAACTGAGGGGTGCCGAGCGCGTCGGACCGGATCTCCGCGGGGAGATGGCCGTCATCCTCGCGAACAAGACTTGAGCCGGGGCAGCTCGCCAATGACGCGGGGCGATGTCACGGGTTCGTGATCTGTGCATCTGTTCGGCCGGGCGACGCCTACTTCCCCCGGCGCAGAACAGTGAACGAGCGGATCGTCGCTCTCGCCCCCACCACCGCTGAAGGTCACATACGGACGACGGATCAAGTAACGGAAAATATCGGGGTGTCAGGAACCTGGTCAGCTCCTTCTGATCAGGCTCTCGGCCGCGGCGATGATGGCCTCCTCCGGATTCCGTGCGGTCCACTGGAGAACGCGACGCGCCTTCTCGTTCGAGGTCCTCTTCGCGTAACCCAGGTCGGGGACGAAGGCCCCAATTGCTTGGCAACTGCCCTCTCGCCCCGACTGGTCGCCGGCGCCAACCGGCTCCAGGACGTCTTCCTCGATCCGGGCGAGCGCGACCTGCTCATCGACTGGGACGCGGTCACGGAAGGCATAGTGGCATCGTTCCGTCAGTCGATCGGAACGGGACTCGACGATCAACGCAGCATCGACCTCGTCGGCCAACTCTCCCTCGCCAGCCCGCGCTTCCGCCACCTTTGGGGACGCCACGACATCGGCGGCCGAAACGGCACGGTCATGCGCCTGCGGCATCCTCTCCTCGGAGAGCTGCGCCTCAATCGCGAAAAGCTGATCGTTGGCGAAGCCCAGAACCTGACCATGGCCATCTACCACGCGGACCCGGGCACCGAGGACGCGGGGAAACTCGCCCTGCTCACCTCAAGCACGGCCACCACGACGCAGGACACCGCAGCGTCCAGCAGACGGTGAGGGAGTGTCCGATCAACGGCCCTGTCTCGCTTTCGGTGGTGACGGAGCGTTGTGATGGGTTGTTGACATTCATGTGAAGGATGTCAACGAGCTTGTGCAAACGGTCTTTTCGGGCCTGTCCCCGCTGGTTATCGAGGATGTAGTCGACGAAGGTGTGCGGATCGTGGTGCGGGCACGAACTCCGCGGGACACTGCGGTCTGCCCGGTGTGCGGGTCCCCGTCGGAACGCGTGCACGGCTATCACTGGCGGACAGTCGCGGACGTGCCGGTCGATGAAAGACGGGTGGTGGCCTGTGTGCGGGTGCGGGTGCGGGTGCGGCGTCCGGTGTGGCCCACCCGCGGCTGTCGCCACACCTTGCGCGGACAGGTGCCCGGTGTCCTGGACCGCTGTCAGCGGCGCACGACCCGCCTGACCAGGCAAGTCGAGGCCGTGGTCAAGGAGTTAGCGGGCCGGGCCGGGGCACGTCTGCCCGCGATATTGGCGGTGAGCCTGTCTCGTCACACGGCCCTGCGCGTCCTGCTGCGGATCCCGTTGCCTGCCGGGCGGGTGCCCCGTGTGATCGGCGTCGACGACTTCGCACTGCGCCGCCGGCACCGCTACGCCACCGTGATCATCGACGCCGAGACTCATGAACGGACCGACGTGCTGCCCGGCCGCACGGCCGACACTCTGGAAGCGTGGCTGCGCGAGCATCCGCGCATCGAGATCGTATGCCGTGACGGCTCGGCCACCTACGCTGAGGCCATCCATCGTGCCCTGCCTGACGCGGTGCAGGTCGCGGACCGGTGGCATGTGTGGCACAACCTGTGCGAAGCCGCCCTGAGTGAGGTCAAGGCGCACAGCACCTGTTGGGCCACCGTGCTGGACGCACCCATCTACGACGGACCCCGCGCCCAGACCACCCTGGAACGCTGGCACCAGGTCCGCGGCCTGCTCGACCAGGGCGTCGGCCTGCTCGAATGCGCCCGCCGTCTCCAACTGGCCCTGAACACCGTCAAACGCTACGCCCGCGCCGACCGTCCCGAGCGCATGCTCCGCGTCCCCAAGTACCGCGCCGGCCTCGTCGACCCCTACCGCGAACACCTGCGCAAACGACGGGGTCTTGGTGTTGACGCCCTCGGTGGGGCCGTTGCTGTACGGACCTCTCGCCGAGTAACGGGCGGCCAAGAAAACCCTCGCCGCCCTAGACGACATGGACACCGAAGACCCCGACTTCCTGCCCCGACTGCGAGCGCTACGGGCCGACGTACAGCAGCATGCCCGGGCGGAGGAACGCTACGAGTTCACCCACATCCGCCGCAGCACCGACGTCACCAACCTCGCCGCGATGGCCAAGGCGGTGAAGGCCGCCGAAGCCATGGCCCCCACCCGGCCGCACCCCGGCGTCGAATCGGGAGCGGCGAACCTGACGCTCGGGCCGGTCGCCGCACTCATGGACCGCACCAAGGACGCCGTACGCAAGGCCATGGGCAACGGCTGAACAGCACCCGCCATCCTCAGACACTCCGCCCCCTGGCGGGTCCTGTGCGCCACCTCGTCCGGGCACCATGACATCCGGTGCCCGGACGAAGCAGCCGCTCACCGCCCATGCCCATACCCTCAAGGCCTCCGCTTGTGGCGAGGTGTTCTTGCGCGCCAGGCCCTGCCGACCGACCGGCGCGGGATGCCCGCCTGGTCGCGTCGTCGGACTGCGCCTGCCCGTTCACGACCGTGAGGACCGGGTGTTGTGTGCGTCGGCCCCCACCTCGTCCTGAAGGTCGGGATGCCGGGCCGACGCTGCCCAGTCACGCAGTCGACCGCACCTCCGCCGTCGCCTACGGCGCTTACGTCCGCGCACAGGCCGTGTCCTACGGCGCGAAGGGCGCCGTCAGGGCCTGCGACGTCCACGGGGACGGCTACGGGGTCGCCGTCCGCTACTACCGCAGGATCACCCTCTTCGCGGCGTGTGTGGTCATTGACAGCATCGACTACCGCACCTCCCAGTACGCGGACACCGGCCGGTAGCCCGCCCGCTCCCACGGGACGCCCCGCCGACGTGCTCCACTCCGGACAGCAGCCGTGCATCCAGGCGGGCGCAGCGGGCGGGTGTGAAGGGGAAGCCGCGGAGGTGGCCGGTCATGTGCGGTAAAGCTCGGCAAGAAGCTCGCGTACGGCGCGGGTGGCCGGGTGGGGGTCGTCGCGCCACCAGACCAGTCGTACGGCGATCGGTTCGGCGTCGCGTACCGGCAGGTAGACGATGCCGGGCCTTGGATATTGGTCAACGACGGACTGGGCGGTAACCCCCACGCAGCGACCGGTGGCGATGACCGTGAGCCAGTCGTCGATCTCGCGGCTCTCCTGCGTCACCGGGCGCGCGTCCGCAGGCCACAATTCCGCGTTGGTCGACCCGGTGCGCTGGTCAACGAGCAGAACGCGGCTGCTGAGATCGGCCAGACGCACCGAGCGCCGCCGCGCAAGGGGGTCGGAGGCGGCCATCGCGCACCAGCGTGTTTCCAGACCCACGATGGCGCCCTCGAAGCGGCGGTCCTCCAGCGGCCTACGCATGACCGCAAGGTCCGCGGTGCCCTCGGCCAGGCCGGCGCTCGGGGAGTTGATGCGAAGCAGGTGCAGCCGCGTTTCCGGGTGCGATTCCCGCCACCGGTGTTGAAACGCGGGTGTGAGTCGGCCGAGTGCCGACCAGGCGTGGCCGATTCGCAGTTCGACGTGGCCCGACGTCGCTACCTGTACCAAATTGTCGACCTCGGTCAGCACGCGCCGGGCGTGCGCCACGACGCGTAGTCCGATCGCGGTCGGCGAGGTTGCGCGGGACGTACGCCGCAGCAGCCGTACGCCGAGGCGCTTCTCGAGCGCCGAAAGTGTGCGGGAGACCGCAGCCTGCGAGACACCCAGAGCGATCGCGGCGTCGGTGAACGTGCCCTCGTCCACGATCGCGACGAGGCAGCGCAACTGACGCAGCTCGACATCCATAACCAAATCGTATAGTTGGCGCGCTCCCTGCATTTTGCGCACGGTCCGGCGCGGCACAGGATCGACGCATGCAAGCAGCGCCCACTCGCCCGGCAGACCGCGCCGTCCTGCCCACGAAGCCCGGCGCCGTGCCCATAGCCGGGGTCTGCGCGATGCTCGCCAGCGGCCTTTCCACCCAACTCGGCGCCGCGATGGGGTCGTTGGCCTTCCCGGTGCTCGGCCCTGTCGGCGTCGTCGCGGTCCGCCAGTACGTCGCGGCGGCGGTGCTGCTCATCCTCGGTCGGCCCCGCCTCCGGTCCTTCACTCGGCGCCAGTGGGGGCCGGTGCTGCTGCTCGCGGCCGACTTCGGTGTGACGAACCTGTCGCTCTACACCGCGATCGACCGGATCGGTCTAGGCCTGGCGGTGACCCTGGAGTTCCTCGGCCCCCTCGCGATCGCGCTGGCCGGCTCGCGCAGACGCGTGGACCTGGGCTGCGCCGTACTCGCCGTGGCGGGAGTCGTCGTACTGATGCGCCCGCGCCCCACCGCCGACTACCTCGGCATGGGGCTCGGTCTGCTCGCCGCTGCCGGTTGGGCCGCTTACATCCTTCTCAACCGCTCGATCGGGCAGCGCATCCCCGGGGCACAGGGCACGGCCGCCGCAGCGATGCTGTCCGCCTTGGTCTTCCTGCCCATCGGAGCCGGCGTCGCGGTGCACCATACGCCTTCCGCCAGGGCGCTCGGTGCGGCTGTCGCGGCCGGAATCCTCTCCTCCGCTCTGCCGTTCCTCGCGGACCTGTTCACGCTGCGCCGCGTTCCCGCAGAGGCGTTCGGACTGTTCATGAGCGTCAACCCGGTGCTCGCCGCAGCCGTCGGTGCGCTCGTTCTGGGACAGAAACTCGACGTGGCCGCCTGGTTGAGCATCGCGGCGATCATCGCGGCCAACGCCATCAGCATCCTCGTACAGCCCAGGCACGCTTGACGCCGCGACGGTGCTTGACGTACGCCGAAGCAGCGCCCGTATCAAGATCACTCCATTACCGCAAAGGAGCTTCCATGCCCGGTGTCACGCTGACCGATCATCTCTTCTCCGTCCCCCTCGCCCATGATCGGCCGGACGGCGAGCACATCGAGATCTACGCTCGCGAGGTTGTGGCCACCGGACGCGAGCGCGAGCAGCTTCCCTGGCTGCTGTTTTTGCAAGGCGGCCCCGGCATGCTGCCGCCGCGTCCGGTCGGCCGGGACTCCTGGCTGGACCGCGCACTCGACGACTACCGCGTCCTCCTGCTCGACCAGCGCGGCACGGGCCGCTCCAGTCCGATCACCCGTCAAACGCTCCCGGCCCGTGGCGAGCCCGCCGCGCAGGCCGACTACCTCACCCATTTCCGCGCCGACGCCATTGTCCGCGACGCCGAACTGATCAGGCGCGAACTGACCGACGAACCGTGGTCGGTGCTCGGCCAGAGCTTCGGCGGCATGTGCACCGTCACCTACCTCTCGCTCGCGCCCGAAGGCCTGCGCGAGGCAATCATCACCGGCGGCCTTCCCGGTCTGCGCGTCACCGCCGACGAGGTCTACCGCGCCGCCTATCCGCGCGTGCAGCGCAAGAACACCGCGTACTACCGCCGGTACCCGCAGGACGCCGCCTCGGTCCGCCGCATCGCCGCGCACCTGATCGAGCGCCCGGCACCCATGCCGGACGGCTCCTTGCTCACCGTCGAGGCCTTCCAGTCGCTCGGGCTGATGCTCGGCATGAGCGACGGCGCGGACGTCCTGCACTACCTTCTCGAAGACACTTGGGCCGGAGCGGAGCTGTCCGACAGCTTCCTCGCCCGCGCCGCGGCCTTCCTCAGCTACGCCCAACTGCCGCTGAACCCCCTCATGCACGAACTCTCTTACGCCCAGCGCGGCACCGGCGCGACGAACTGGGCGGCTCAGCGAGTGCGCGGCGAGTTCCCCCAGTTCGACGCGCGCACGGCGTTGGCCGGGGAGGACCCGATGCTGTTCACCGGCGAGATGACCTACCCGTGCCACTTCGACCAACCCTGTCTCGCCCCCCTGCGCGAGCCCGCCGAGATGCTGTTCGCCCGCGATGACTGGCCCGACCTCTACGAGCCTCAGCGCTTGGCCGCGAACGACGTCCCCGTGGCCGCCGCCGTCTACCTCGACGACATGTATGTCGATGCCCCTTACTCGCTGCAGACCGCCGAGACCATCAGGGGCCTACGGCTGTGGGCGACCAACGAGTACGAGCACGACGGGCTTCGCGCCAGTGGCGGACGCGTCCTCGACCGCCTGCTGCGCATGCTGCACGACCAGATCTGAGGCGGAGCGACGGGAAGGCCGATCTCACGCATGACACGGACGACGCGACGCATGTCTCCGGGCGGCAGGTCCCCGCCCTGGCGCTACCCGCGCTCGGCGCGCTGCTCGCCGAGCCGCTGTTGGTGCTCGCCGACAGCGCCATCGTCGGGCACCTGGGCTCAATGCCGTTGCGTTACGGGCTTGCGGGTTGGGGTCTTGTAGTCGCGGGCTCGTCGGCAGATGAGCGAGAGCCGGCCGGCCGTGGAACCGCTCGGCTGCCCAGCGCTTCGGGAGGGGTGATTTGCCTGCTCACGAACGGGCGCTGAGTGACTCCCAGAGCTGGCAGGCGAAGGTGGACCAGGCTCGGCGGCTTGGTGTTGCCGCGGACGTCGGCAGTGGGGATGCCGGACTTGCGGCAGCTCGCAGTCCCGTGGTGAGCGGGCCCCGGGCTTCGCTGCTGTCGGCGGGACGGTGGCGCTTGCCGAAGGCGTAGCAGCCGCCGGCATGGACCTTGGTGGGCGGGGCCCCGTTGCCGATACCCGGCTCGACGACCCGCTCCGGCCCGGCGGGGCGGCGCTGCCACCCGCGTTCGGTCTCGGCCTCCCGCTGCTGGCGGCCCGCGATTTTGTCGTCAATCCGGTGCAGCCAGGGGCGTGCCACACGCGGAGCGACTTGAGACGTTCCAGGTCGGGAGTGTGGCTGAGCACCTCAGTTTGCGCCGTGCGTCAAGTACGGTGGGCCGGGGTACGCGGTCCCCGCCAGCGGGGTGGGAGACTCGCGGGCATCGCCGTCCTGGCTGCTGACTGGGCCCCGCCGTGGGGCCGGGGTGAGCTGGGCGCGCCGGTGCCGTTCCCTTCGGGCTTCACGTCCTGTGGTTCCCGGCAGCACATGCGTTTGTCGGTGCGCGGGCCTGTGGGGTCTTGCGCTGATGGGAATGGGTCATGGCAGAAGAGTGGAATGCCGGCGGCGGGCCGGGGCTGGGGCCTGGGCTGCGGATACGGGTGTGGTGAGGGCGCGGGGCTTGGCGCGGGCGCTGACCGGCCTGCTGGAGGCCAGCCATACGGCGCCTTTCGAGCAGTTGCCCCGCCTGCTCCACACCGCCGCGAAGGAGGCCGGTGCGGGCGGGGCGCGGCTGTTCGTGGCGGATCTGCAGGAGGAGGTGCTGCGTGAGGTCACCGGCATCGGTCTGAGCGCCGGCAAGGGCGGCGAGGAGTACCCGATCGAGGGCACGCTGCCCGGTCGCGCCTACCAGACCGCTGAGGTCACGGCGCCGGCCCGCGGCGGGGCATGCTGGGTCCCGGTGCGGGACGGCGCAGAACGCCTGGGGGTCCTGCTCGTCGAGCCCGGCGATGGGGACGGGGGCAGGCCAGATGAGGAGGTGATGCGGGCGCTGGCGTCGATGGCCGGGCTGCTGCTGGTCTCCAAGCGAGCCAACAGCGACTCCCACGCCCGGCTGATCCGCATCCGGCCGATGGGGGTACCGGCGGAACTGCAGTGGAGCATGATGCCGCCGCGGACGTTCTCCGACCGGCGGGTCACGGTCAGCGCCTTCATGGAACCGGCCTACCAGGTGGCCGGGGACGCCTACGAGTACGCGGTGGCCGATGACATCCTGCACCTGGCGGTCTTCGACGCGATGGGTCACGACACCTCCGCCGGCTTGACCGTGGCTCTGGCGATGGCCGCCTGCCGCAGCCACCGCCGTATCGGCGCCAGCATCCCCGAAGCCAGCGCGGCCATCGAGGACACCCTGATCGAGCAGTTCGGGCACAGCCGCTACGCCACTGGCATCCTCGCCGACCTGGAGCTGGACACCGGCAGGTTCAGCTGGGTCAACCGTGGTCACCCGCTGCCGGTGCTGATCCGGGGCGGACGCTGGGCCAGCACGCTGCACTGCCCGCCGGCCGGGCCGATGGGCAGCGGGTTCAACCTGCCGATCAAGCAGAGCACCGAGCAGTTGGAGCCTGGCGACCGGCTGTTGCTGTTCAGCGACGGCATCACCGAAGCCCGTGCCACGGACGGCCGTGAGTTCGGCGTGGAACGCTTCACCGACTTCATCATCCGCCACCACGCCGACAACCTCCCCGTGGACGAGACGCTGCGTCGTCTCATGCATGCCGTCATGGACTACCACCAGGGACGACTGCACGACGACGCCACCGTTCTGTTCTGTGAATGGCACGGCCCGCGCGCCTCGGCAGAATAAGACCGAGGGTGGGTATCCGTGCCGCCGTCAGGCGGGCGTATGGCCAAACCTGCCCCTGCACCCACGTGGAGAGGACCTGCCACCAGCATCGTGACTGCCTGCGCAAACGCGCTGAGGAGGAGTCGGGAGCGGATGCTGGGGTCCTGGCCCGCGCTCACCACATGGATCGGGACGGTGACCAGACCGTAGCTGATGGCGCCGGGCCAGCTGGCTCGGGGCGTGCAGGCACCGGTCAAGCGGTACAGCCGCGTGCTGCGCGACCTGCTCGCCGGCGGCAAGGCCGAACCGTCCTTCCTGGTTTCGCACGAACTTCCGCTCCACGATGCGCCCGGCGCGTACGAGAACTTCGACAAGCGCAGCCCGGGATGGACATAGGTGGTCCTGCACCCGGAGTCCGTGCCCGCGTAGACCGGGACCCCGGGTCGGACCGATCCGGGCCAGAAGCACCCGCCAGTCCGGCAAAGGCACCGCCTTCCACCGCGAAGCGTTCACCATCGACCGGGACGCCAAGCAGGTCACCTGCCCACGGGGCAAGGTCAGCCGCCGGTGGTCGACACCGCCCTCCCTCGCCCCCTACGTCAACGCCGAGTTCTCCCCGGACGACTGCCGCCAGTGCCCGGGAAGAGCGCCTGCACCCGCACCGACGCGCGGAAGGTCTCCTGTGTGCCCCGTGATCTCCACGACATCCAGTCCGAGTCACGGACCGAGCGGCAGACCCAGGAATGGCTCTCGCGCTACTCGCTACGGGCCGCCATCGAGAGCACGATCAGCGAGTTCGTCAACGGCCACGGCATGCGCCAGTGTCGCTGTCGCAGCGAGGACAAGGTTCACGTCCAGCACGTCCTGACCGCCATCGCGGTCAACCTCGAACGCATCGATGTCCACCTGCCACCGACTCCCGCTCGCCGACCCCGGAACCCAACCGCACTCCAGGGTTTCCTCGACTGGCAGCACATCCCCCGGCCCCGGTCCTGGCGCGCCGCCACCCACCCCGCAGGCTGACTTGACCGTTCTCAAGACGGCGACCCCCGTCTTGGCCCAGTGCCGCTCGGTGGAGTCCACCCGATGGGCTCCATTCTGGTGCGCTCCACCGAGTGAACTCCGGATGACGATGGACTTCACTAAGCTTCCGACCGCCTAAAGCTGCAGATCACCGACCGCTTGAGTGAAAGGGCGCCGTGGCGGACTCTCGAAGGCAGGAGGCCCGAGATGCGGAACAAGCGCCCCCGTGGGCCGCAGCCGCACTGGAGCCCAAGCGGGAGGCCCTGCGGGTGCTGGTAGCGGCCGACACCGCGTCCTCGACCGCTACCGCGACCACCTGTGCGTCTCGCTCCGCCAGCTCTTCCACGTGCTCCTGAGCGACGGCGTGCTGGAGAAGACGGAGCGCGACTACGGCCTCGGGGAACATCCGTACAGCCGTTTGCAGTGGGTCAGGAGAGGGGGTGCAGCCAGTGGGCCTCCAGTTCCCCCTCGGCCAGGTCCGCGACGGCGGCGAAGTACGTCTGCATGAACGGCTGCGAAACGTGCGCCAGCAGGTGGGCGCCGGAGGACCAGCGCTCGTAGAAGGCGAAGGCGCCCGGCTGGTCCGGCGTGGTGTGCACCACGTACTGGTCGCATCCGTCCTCCTTGCGGGTGAGGCCGATGATCGCCTGGATCTCGCCCAGCATCCGGCCCTCCTCGCCCGCCTTGGCCCGGGCGTATCCATATACCGCGACCGGCGTGTCCGAGGCGAGGATGGCGGCGGGGATGAGGCCGTCGGGTGTGGTGTCGTCAGTGCTCATGAAGGTCCTACTCCGTAGTGGTCGGTTCCGCCGGTGTTCATGTCCGGCTGCTGGAGTGTAAAAGTTGACGTTGACGTCAAAGGCAAGTCGGGCGACGAGCCCCGGGACGGCCCGGCGGCAACCGGGGCCCGGCGGCATGTGGAGCGGAGGGAGCGACGGGATGCGTATCGGCGAGGTGGCATCGGCCGCGGGAGTGAGCACGCGGGCGCTGCGCTACTACGAGCAGCAGCAACTCATCGTGTCGAGCCGCAGCGCGGGCGGGCAGCGCCTCTACGCGCCAGACACGGTCGAGCGGGTGCGGTGGATCCAGCTCCTCTACGCCGCCGGGCTGAGCAGCCGGACGATCGTGGAGTTCCTGCCGTGCGTGCACACCGGTATCGCCGGCCCGGAGATGATCGCCCGGCTTCGCGCGGAGCGGGACCGCCTCGACGAGCACATGCGGGACCTTGCCGCCACGCGAGCCCGACTGGACTCTGTCCTCGCCGTCGCCGAGTTCGGCGCGACACGGCCGGCCGGCGAGGCCGCGGGGGTCTGAGGCTCGACCAGCACACGTCGGCCTTGGCCCGGTGCCCAGGCCGAGGCTGGCTTTATCGGCGTCTCACACAGCGGTTGTTGACGACCGCGGATGGCACCTGCTTCGCCGGGATGTCGTTGTCGACAAGAACGGGAGTCACCTGCCGGTACCCGGCGACGGACGTTTTGCGCTGCCAGTTGACGAAGAATTCCCCCGCAAGCCCGGACAGCACGTGTGCCGTTCCGGGGGAGGAGCGGATTGAACCCTCCGGGGGCCCACCTTCACGAAGGATCATGTGAACCGTTGGCCGTCCCGCCACGTCATGAGGTCGGGACGACGGCACCCCGCGAGGGGGCGTCGCCCCCGATGTCGTAGACCCGTGACAGGAAGGCAGTCGCATGACCACTCACCCCGCCGAAGCTCCGTACGGTGTCGACCCGTTGGGCCGACCCTACTCCGACAAGTCGAAGATCGTGGCGGGTGTCCTCCAGATCCTGCTGGGGGGCCTTGGCATCGGCCGGTTCTACGTGGGCTCCATAGGGATCGGCATCGCCCAGCTGCTCACCTTCGGGGGCCTCGGCATCTGGGCGCTGATCGACGGCATCCTCTTCCTCACCAGCAACAACCGGACGGACAGGGAGGGGCGCATCCTGCGTGGCTGACGAGTCCTGACAGCGCGAGGACCGAACCGGCCACGGACGTCCGCCGTGACAGGGCGGTGGCCCGCTGCGGTCTCGTTGACGTCCCGAGCCTGGAACTCCCTTTTGGGCGAACCCTTTTGTCGCTGGTTGCTTGACACCGGCCGGCGTCTCCTGGCAGCACCGGGAAGACGCCGTTCCCCGGCAGTTGCTTCCTTCCCCTCTCATGAGCAGGACACGATGAGAACTGGCCTCGGGCTATCGCAGTTCCACAAGCGGGCACCTTAGATCTCCGAGGCCACGTCGCTCGGTTCGGGTGCGGACACGGCGCTGGACGACAGGATCCGGGGGCCACGACGGTGCGACGCGCCCCTGCGCGCACGGTATTGCCCCGAACGGCGTCCGTGGGACGGAGCTTCCTCAACGCTGCTGTGCGGGGGAGGTAGGAAGCGGATCTCGGTCCGCCGGGCCTAAACACCGTTGCAACACCGGCGCGGCCCGGCAATCCGGTACGGACCATTGACGTCCGAGACTGCCCGGTGGGATGTTCTCGATGGTTACGTGGTCAAGATGCTCCGCCCCGCAATTGACAACGATGTCCGGCACTTGAGTTCGTTCGGCCCCACACGGCGAAACGGGAGACATCGACATGACTGTCCTGCCACCCCTCATGAGACGTCCGAGTGCCGCCCTCACCATGGTTCTCCTGCTGGTTCTCGCTCCGGCCCTGATTCTGCTCCCCGCCGCTCCGCCCGCGCAGGCCCTGGAGAACGGGCTGGCCAGGACGCCCCCGATGGGGTGGAACGACTGGAACGCCTTCGGCTGCGACGTCACCGAGCAACTGGTCAAGGAGACCGCTGACTCCCTCGCATCCTCGGGTCTGAGGGACGCCGGGTATCAGTACGTGAACATCGACGACTGCTGGATGTCGTCGGCCCGCAACAGCGCCGGTCAACTGGTGCCCGACCCGGTCAAGTTCCCCGACGGCATCAGCGGTACCGCCTCCTACGTCCACGGCAAGGGCCTCAAACTCGGCATCTACGAGAGTGCCGGCACCGCCACCTGTCAGGGGTACCCCGGAAGCCTCGGCCATGAGCAGACGGATGCCAACAGCTTCGCCGCCTGGGGCGTGGACTACCTCAAGTACGACAACTGCAACCACCAGAACGTGCCCGACCGGCAGCGCTACACCGCCATGCGCGACGCCCTCGCCAACACCGGCCGCCCGATCGCCTACAGCCTCTGCAACTGGGGCCTCGCCGACGTGTGGACGTGGGGCGCGGGGGTCGGCAACAGCTGGCGTACCACCGACGACATCAACGTCAACTTCTCCACGGTGGTGTCGATCTACAAGGCCAACGTCAGGCTCGCCCCGTACGCCGAGCCCGGCGCCTGGAACGACCCCGACATGCTCGAAGTCGGCAACGGCATGTCGTTCACCGAGGATCGCTCCCACTTCTCCCTCTGGTCGGAGATGGCCGCGCCACTGATCGCCGGAAACGACATGCGCAGGGCATCCGCCGCCACACTCTCCCTCTACGGCGACAAGGACGTCATCGCCGCGGACCAGGACCCCCTGGGCAAGCAGGGCACCGAGGTGTCCTCCTCAGGCGGCCTGCACGTACTGGCCAAGCCGCTGGCCGGTGGGGACGTGTCGGTGGTGCTCTTCAACGAGAACGCGTCAGCCGCCACCATCACCACCTCGGCCACCGCCGTCGGACTTCCCGCGGCATCCTCCTACCGGCTCGACAACCTCTGGTCCCATGCCGTCAGCAGCACCGGTGGAACGATCTCGGCCGGCGTCCCCGCCCACGGCTCCGTGATGTACCGGGTCTCCGTCGGCAGCGGCACCAGCGTCGGCACCACTCACCCCCTGGTGGGCGCCTCGTCCAACCGCTGTCTGGACGCCTACGACAACCGGACCGCCCCCGGCACCAAGATCGAGATCTGGGACTGCGGCGGCGGCGCCAACCAGGCGGTGACCGTCACCGTCACCGGTGAACTCCGGCTCTACGGCGGCACCCAGTGCCTGGACGCCTACAACAGCGGTACGGCGGCGGGCACCAAGGTGCAGCTCTACACCTGCAACGGGGGCGCCAACCAGAAGTGGAGCCTCAACCCCGACGGCACCGTCACCGGTACCCAGTCCGGCCTCTGTCTTGACGTCACGGGCGGCGACCAGGCAGCCGGCAACGTCAACGGCACCGCGCTCGAACTCTGGACCTGCAACGGCGGCGCCAACCAGCAGTGGCGCCTGAGCTGACCGACCGACCCTGACGGAGCTGACATGCAGTCAAACAGCGCTATCGCACGCCTGCTTGGGACCGGTCTGCTCGCCACCGCGCTGACCGTGGCACTCCTGATCCCGTCCTCCCCAAGGGCCGAAGCGTCGACCACGACGGTTCAGTCGACCGTCTGCAACAAGTACTGCGACGCGCGGGACCCCGCGCTCAGCGGCCAGGACCGCACCCCCGTCACCGCCACGCTCTTCTCGCGCACGTTCGTGCTCCACTTCGACGACGCCGACGCCATGGGATGGGCGTCGGTGGGCAATGGCAGCCCGGGGGACGAGGTGTGGATGGACCGTTCGTTCGACGGCGGGCGCACCTGGTCCTCGGGCAGCAGGATCGGCGACACCACGATTCCGGCGGGACGGGCCGGCTGGCGGACCCTGATGTACAACGTCGACGACTGGGCCGGCTACGGCATCGGTGCCCTGCGCGCCTGCGGCAAGGCCGGCGACCGCGCCGACATCGTCTGCACGCCCTGGGCCCGCTCCACCTGGAACGCCGCCGACCGGCGCACCGCGGCGGCCACCGCGCAGATGCAGTTCTACGACTACGGCAGCGGCCTCTTCGACACCACCGGCTGGTGGAACTCCGCCAACGCGCTGCACGCCGTCATCGACAACGCCCGGGTCACCGGCATGAAGAGCTACACCTACGCCATCGGCCGCACCTACGATCTGCAACTCAACGCCCAGGCGGGGCAGTTCCGCAACGACTACATCGACGACACCGGATGGTGGGGCCTCACCTGGATCGCTGCCTACGACCTGACCGGCGACAGCCGCTACCTGGCCACCGCCCGGGCCGACGCCGACCACATGGCGTCCTACTGGGACGGCACGTGCGGCGGCGGCGTGTGGTGGAGCACCGCGAAAACGGTGAAGAACGCCATCCCCAACTCCCTCTACATCGAGCTCGACGCAGCCCTGCACAACCGCATTCCGGGGGACACGACCTACCTCCAGCGGGCGCGGGCGGACTGGAGCTGGTTCCAGGGCACCGGCATGGTCAACTCCGACTCCACGGTCGGCGACGGCATCAGCCTGAGCACCTGCAAGAACGCCAACGCCACGGTGTGGAGCTACAACCAGGGCCAGTTGGTGGGCGGTCTGACCGAGCTGTACAAGGCCACGGCCGACTCCTCCGTACTGGCCGCCGCTCGTCGGATCGCCGACGCCAATACCGCCTCCAGCAGGCTCAACACCTCGGCGGGCATCCTCAAGGACCCCTGTGAGAGCGGGGATTGCGGTGCCGACGGACCCTCCTTCAAGGGCGCCGACGTACGCGGCCTGGCAAAACTCAACGCGGTCCTCTCCGACCACCCCTACACGGCGTACCTCGGCAGGCAGGCCGCGCAGGCATACGCCTCCGACCGCAACGCGCTCGACCAGTACGGCCTGCGCTGGTACGGCCCCCTGGACACGACCGACGCGGCCCGCCAACAGAGCGCCCTCGACGTGCTGGACGCCGCCTCCTGAGGTCCCGTGGCGGGGTGGCATCCGCTGTGGTGGGTCACGTCCGGTGGTGCGCTGTACAGGCGGTGGCGGTCATGGGCGCTGGTGTATCCCTTCGGACACCCCTCGCTACCGGGCATGAGCGGTCGAGGTGTCGAACTGTCTGCGTCAGTGGTCGCTTTCCGTCAACTACCGGGCATCGGGGAGACGTTGTGGGGCGAGGTCGCATCCCGGCCTGACGGCCCGCCGCTACGGTGCGGTGGGCGTCGAAGACCAGCGCTTCTTGCCCAGTTGGGGGAACGACTGGTAGGACTGGGGGCGCCGTCACCGTCACATGTTCGAGTCGCGGGGGTTCATGTGGTCGCCACGGCCTTCACGTCTGTACAGCGGCGACGCCCGAACGCTCCGCGCCCGGTCCGGCGGCGGCTGCCCGCCGCTGTACGCGGGGCCGCACGGCACCGGCTGGTGCTGGCCGCTGTCGCGGTGACCGTCCTGCTGTGTGCGACGGCGCTGGCCACGCTCGCGGCGCTGGCCCAGAGTTCGGTGCAGGCCGGAGCCGTGCGCCGACTGGCGGCCGACCCCGGCGCCCAGGCCAATGTCAACGCGTCCTTCAGCGCCGGAGGGATGGCCGCCGCCGACCGGGACGTGCGGGCCGCCGGCGGCCGGGTGTTCGCCGGGGTACCGCAGCGGACCTACGTCGGGCTGCTGGGCACCTCGCCGGTCTCGGTGACGGCGGTCGACGGAGTCACCGGCCCACCGCACAATCCCGGAGGCAGCGGGCTGCACGCGGTCGCGGTGCAGGACGCGGGACGCTTCGGGAAGCTGGTCGCCGGGCGCTGGCCGGCCGGCACGGCCCACGCTCCGGCCCGGGCGTTCACCTCGCTGCCCGACGTCCCGGTCGCCACCGGGTCCACCACCCCGGTCGACACCGCGGTGCCCGACGCGCTGGCCAAGCGCCTCGGCGTCACAGCCGGCTCCAGCCTCCAGGTACGGGACGCCTTCAACCGCGCCATGACGCTCCGGATCACCGGCGTCTTCCGGGCCACCGGTGCCGTCGGGTTCTGGCCCACGATGGCCGGCGACCTCAGCCCGGGCGAGAACGCCGACCAGCATCTGCTGGTCGTCCCGCCGTCGGCCCTCAACGGCAGCGCCGTCCTGAACGGTCACCTGACAGCCCACTGGAGCATCCAGCCCGACCTCTCCCGTCTCGACGCGGACAGCCTCGCCGGGCTGCGCGACCGGCTGCGCGCCTTCGCCGGCAGCCAGAGCCAGGTGTCGGTGTTCCGCGGGGGACAGCCGTCGCTGGAGGACCTGACGGTGGCCTCCGGTCTGCCGGGGGCGATCGACGCTCTGACGGTCCCGATGGTGGCGGCCCGGTCCTCGCTGTATCTGCCCGGCGTCATGCTGGCGGTGCTCGCCCTGGCCACTCTGGTGCTGGCCGCCCGCCAGTTGACCGTGCGGCGGCGCGACGAGCTGGCCCTCCAACGGGCCAGAGGCGCCGGCACCCCTCGGCTGCTGGGCGGCGCGGCGGCCGAGTGGGTGCTCACCGGCGTACCGGCCACCGCCGTAGCCCCTTTCCTGGCCGGGGTGTTGTATCCCGGCGGCCGGGGCGCCCTCGCGTGGGTCGCGGTGGGTCTGACCCTCCTGGTGCACGCGGCGGCGGTGCTGCTGCCCGTGTTGCCGTCGACGCGGTCGGGGCCGGCCCGCGGCGCCCGCGCCGCCGCCGCGCAACGGCTGAGCGCCGATCTGGCGCTGCTGGCCGTCGCGGCCCTGGGCTATGCGGAGTTGCGGCGCCACCACTCGCTGATCGCCGGCGTCGGATCCGGGAGCGCGTCCGTGGACCCGGTGCTCGTCCTGGTGCCGACCCTGGTGGCCGGCGCCGCCGCGCTCCTGCTGCTACGGCTGCTGCCCTTGACCTCGTTGCTGCTGGACGCGTTCGGCCGTCGTGGCCGGGGCCTCGTTCTCCCGCTCGGCGGCTGGCACCTGAGCCGGCGGGCCGCCCGCAACGCGGGACCGGTGGTCCTGATGTGCCTGGCCGTGTCGGTGAGCGTCTTCGCCACCACCGCCCTGGCCTGTCTGAGCGGCCTGGCATCGGCGGAGGCCGCGTTCACCGTCGGCGCCGACGTGCGGATCACGCCGTCGGCCGACGACAGCTTCCCCTCCACCGTGCTGGGCGGCGCCTATCACGCGCTGCCCGGGGTGACCGCCGTGACACCGGTGACGCGGTCGACGGTCAACCTGCCCGGCGGCGCCACCGAAGACCTCATCGGCACGGTCGGGGGACCCGCTCCCCGCACCCCGGCAGTGGTCGTCGACGGGATACCGCTGCCCGGGCGCCCGACCGCGCTGCTCCTGGACGAACGGCTGCGGAGCGACGGCAGCCGGGCGGCGCCCAGTCTGGAACTGACCTTGCAGGACGCCTCCGGCCTCGTCAGCACGGTCGGGGCCCGTCTCCCCGCGGCCGACGGCGCCAGACACACCGTAGTGACCCCACTCCACGTGACGCAGAGCGGCGGCCACCCGCGGGCGTATCCGCTGACAGTGACCGCCATCAGCGTCCTCCCCGAGCCGGGCGTGGCTCCCGTCCGGCTGGACCTGGAACTGGTCCGGCTCGGTGTCCGCGGCACCACCGACAGAGCGAACACCTGGGTGCCCCCGCTGCCCGGCGGCCAGGTCTGGGCCGACGGCACGGACCACGCCGCCGACCACACCGCGGGGGCCTGCAGAGGCGAACCGGACGGCGGCTACCTTCCCGGCAGCCCCGGGGTGTGCTCGATCGCACGCGGTCACTCCGCGGCGCTCAGGACCACCATCAGCACCGGCATGCGGGCCTCCGCCGAAGGAGCCTACGGCGGCCTCTCCGACAGCGACTACGCCACCCAGTCCGGCAGCGAGGTACGGCTCGTGGCGGGGCCGGCCGACGGTCCGGCACCGCTTCCGGTGCGCGCCGACGCCTCCGCACTGCGCGACGCGCGCCTGCACGTGGGCAGCACCACCGCACTGAAACTCAGCGTCGGCCAGGTCACCGCCGTGATCGTGGGCCGGGCGGGCCCCTTGCCCGGACTGGGCCGCGGACAGGGGCACCTGATCGTCGATCAGCGCCAACTCGCCTCCGCCACCACGCTGGCCGGTGCCGACCAGGCGGACCCCGCGTTCTGGTGGCTCAGCAGCACCGACAGCGCGCGTACGGCCGCTGCCGCCGAGGCACAACCCGCGCTCGGCCGTGTCACCACCACCGCGCGCACCGCCGCGGCCCTGCGGGCCGACCCGATGCGCAGCGGCCTGCGGCGCGTGCTGGAACTGGTCCGGTACCTGGCCCCCGGCTTCGCCGTCATCGCCTTCACCGTGCACGCGGTGGTCTCCACCAGGCAGCGCCGCAAGGAGTTCGCCCTGCTCCGTGCGATCGGCGTCCGTGCCAGGAGTCTCTCCGCGCTGCTGGGCTTCGAGCAACTGGGCCTGGCGCTCTTCGCGGTGGTGCCGGGAGCGCTCATGGGCGTGGCCCTGGCCGCCGCGGTGCTGCCGCTGGTCACCGTCGACGACAGCGGACAGGCCCCCTATCCGCCACTGCCGCAGGTCATCCCCTGGGCCACCGTGGCGCTGACCGCGGTGGCCACCGCCCTGGCCATCAGCGCGGTCGTGCTGTCGCTGGCCCGGCTGCTGGCCCGAGTCGACCTGGTACGCGTGCTGCGAGCGGGGGAAGACCGTTGAGGCTGATGGCCGGACACGACCGGGAAGGGCGGACGGTGACGCGAGCCGCCGGCAGGGGCACCGCGGTGACTCGGCGCCTGGTACGCCGGGAGACCCGCGGCGACCTGCCGCTGCTGGCCTGCCTCGCGGTGCTGGTCCTGATGCTGACGGCGCTGTGCGCCTGGGCCCCCGCCCTCGCGGGCCGACAGGAGGACCTGGCACTGCGTCAACGCGTGGACGCCACGCAGGCCCAGGCACCCCTGATCAGCCTGAGCGCCACACCGGAGATCTTCACCACCAGTCCGCCATCTGTCGACATCGCCACCCTGCTCGGCGCCGGCCACACCCTCACCGAACAACTCAGCGGCCCCGCCGCCCGCCACCTGCCCGTCGCCGGAAGCGGATACGACTACGACCCGGCGTCCCTGAGCACGCCGAAGCCACCGGGACCGGCCGACACCAGTACCCAACTCACCGTCAGCTACCTGCCGTCCGCGCGAACCCATCTGCGCTACGTCAGCGGACGCGCCCCGGCCGATCACACACCGTTGGGCACCGCGCCCCAGATCGGCCTGTCGCAGGCCACCGCGCGGGCGCTGGGCCTCCGGGCCGGCAGTCGGCTGACGCTCGACTTCGCCAAGACCCCCGCGGTGCAGAGCGCCCCGCCCCGCGCGCGCTTGGTGGTGAGCGGGGTCTACCGCGCCACGGCGCCGACGGACGACTTCTGGAGCGGTCGGGAGGCGTTGGAGAGGCCGTCGCGCTACCCGGCGGCGCGCTCCGCCGGTACGGTGCTCGCCGCGCGCGGCCTCGTCGGCGTCGACGCCGCCGACCTGCTGGCCGGTGCGGGTGTGGGCGGCCCCCGGGTGACCTGGCAGCTGCGGGCCGACCTGTCCGGACCGGCCCTCGACCGGGCCCGCGCACTCAAGGGGCCACTGTCCCACTACAGCGAGGACCTGAGCGCCGCCCTGTGCCAGGGGAGCGACCCGATCACCGACGACATCAGCTGCCGGGTCGGCACCGCGGCCACCGGACCTCTGCTGGTCACCGACTTCCTGACGCCCCTGCTCGCCGAGTTCACCGCTCAGGACGACCAGGCCAGGGCGCTGGCCGCGTTCGCCGTCGACGCGCTGGCCGCGGTCACCCTGGCCACCGTCGCCGTCGCCGTACGGCTGCTGCTGCGCCGGCGCCGGACGCACCTGCGGCTCCAGCGCGCGCGGGGGGCGTCCACCGCGCGGCTGGTGGTGCTGCGCTGCGCCGTGGCCTGGCCGGTGGTGCTGGTCGCCGCGCCGCTCGGCTGGGCGGCCGGACAGGCCCTCGCTCCCACCGACACGTCCGGGTCGCCGCAACCGGTACCCGCCGTCCTCGCCACCACGGTGGTGCTGCTGACGGTGCCGCTGATGACCTGGCTCGCGGTGCGCGAACCGCGCAGGCCTGGCCGGCTGCGGCGGTCGCGCCGAAACACCGTCGCCGGCCGACGCCTGGTCCTGGAGCTGACGGTGCTGCTCGCGACGGCGGCGGGTGTGGTCGCGCTGCGCACGCAGGGCCCCGACGGGATTCTGGGTGCCGTGCCCGTGCTGGTGGCGCTGGCCGTCGTACTGGTACTGCTGCGCCTCTACCCGCTCGTGCTGAGGCTGGTGCTGCGCCGTTCCCGGCGCGGCCGGGGAGCGGTGGGCTTCATCGGCGCGGCCCGCGCCGCGCACGACGCCCCGGCGACGGGACTCGCCCTCTTCGTCCTGGTACTGACGCTGGGTACGGCCGTCTTCGGCGGCCTCGTGCACCGTACGATCGGCGACGGCCTGGCCACGGGCGCGGCCTGGACCACCGGTGCGGACGCGAGCGCGACCGTGGCCGGGAACGTGTCGCCCGCCGCGACGGCGTCCTCGTCCGGGGCCGCGGGAGTACGCTCCGCCCTCCAGCACCTGCGCACCCTGGACCTGGCCGGCCAGGCCGACGGCGCGGTGGTCTCCGGGGTCGCCGTGATCACCGCGGATCCCCGTCAACTGGCCGCCGTCGCACCGGAGTCGCCGCTGGCCGACGCCCTGCTGTCGAAGCTCGCCGCCCGGTCGGCGACCCGGACCGGCGCGAGCGCCGCGCTGCCGTCGTTCCTCTCGCCCGGCCTGCGCGGGCGAGAGCGCACGGGGGGTTTCACCTCCACCGTCGTGGCCCCCGGCAAGGCCCCGGTGAACCTGACCATCGAACCGGTCGGCACCCTCACCGCCGCGGAGCTGCGCGACCCGCTCCTGGGGCCCGTCACGGCGCAGATACCCGCCGGGACACCGCTGCTGATCACCAGCGCCGCCACCGAACACCTGCTGCCCCGCCAGTCCTCGGGAACCACGCTCCTGCTCCTCAAGGGCGACGGCAGCGCCGCCGCCGAACCCGCGGCGCTGCGTTCGGCGGCGGCCAAGGCGCTCGGACCGTCGGCCCGGATCAGCGTCCGTTCACAGACGCTGAACGCCCTGCGCGCGGACGGCCTGACACGGGGACTCACCACGGTCTACTCCACCAGCTCGGCCTTGGCCGCGCTGTCCGGCCTGCTCGCACTCGCCCTGGAACTGACCCTCACCTCCCACGAGCGCGGCCGTACGACCTCGTTCCTGCGCACGCTCGG
This sequence comes from Streptomyces sp. NPDC005423, assembly GCF_040606415.1. Taxonomy (NCBI): domain Bacteria; kingdom Bacillati; phylum Actinomycetota; class Actinomycetes; order Kitasatosporales; family Streptomycetaceae; genus Streptomyces; species Streptomyces sp. NPDC005423. The sequence goes on from NZ_JBEXET010000045.1 coordinate 52,958, forward strand.
ACTCGGCGCCAAGGAAGCCGCGGCGCTGAACTTCCTCCAACTGCTGCCGCTGGCGGTGGCCACCGCGGTGGGCGGCACCCTGCTCGGGCTGCTCGAACCGCGGCTGATGGCGCGGACACTGGATCTACGGCAGTTCACCGGCGGTCCGGCCCAACCGGCGCTGCGGACCGACTACTCGCTGACCCTGGCCCTGGTCGCCGGCGTGACCGTGCTGATCCTGGCCGCCGCGGCAGGCGAGACCGTCCTCGCCCGCCGACGCCGCCTGGGAGCCGTCCTGCGCCTGCCGTGAGAGCTTCGCGGGCGAGGCTCCGCGGTCGGAGGCTGCCGCGAACGGCCCGCTCACCGCGCAGCCCGCACCCTTCTATCCCTTCGCGCCCTTCGTGTCGGACTTCGCCCGCCGCGCGGCTTCGTCGGGCCACACACCGATGTGGTCGCTCTCCAGGGCCAGCCGTACCCGCTTGCGCAGGTGCAGGCGTTCGGTGAACTCGCCCGGCAGTTGGAGCCGGCCGCTGCCGTCCAGCACGGCGTACTCCTCGGCGGTGAGCACCTCGACGCCGTCCTCACCGGTGGCGACCCGGCGTATCACCTCGGTCGAGGTACGGCCGTTGCGGATCAGCACGGTGCGCTGGACCTGCTCGGACACCAAGGTGTCGTGCGTGACCACGAGCACGGTGACGCCCAGCTCCTCGTTGGCCCGGCGCAGCGCGGCGAAGACCTCGTCGCTGGTGGCGGTGTCGAGTTCGCCAGTGGGTTCGTCGGCGAACAGCACCCGGGGCTCGTTGGCGTTGGCGACTGCGACGGCGACCCGCTGCTGCTCGCCGCCGGACAGCGTGTCGGGGGTGCGGTCCCGGCAGTGGCCGACGGACAACAGGTCCAGCAGTTCCTCCGCCCGGGCCCGGCGCCGGGAACGCTTGACCCCGGTGTAGGTCATCGGGAGCATCACGTTCTCGGCGGCCGAGAGGTAGGGCATCAGGTTGCGGGACGTCTGCTGCCAGACGAAGCCCACGGTGCTCCGCCGGTACCGGAGCCGGTCGCGGCGCTTCATCGCCAGCAGGTCGTGGCCGTCGACCTCGGCGGCGCCCGCGGTGGGCAGGTCCTGGCCCGAGAGTATGCCCAGCAGGGTGGACTTGCCCGAGCCGGAGGCGCCGATCACCGCGATCATCTCGCCCCGGGCCACGGCCAGGTCGAGACCCTGGAGGGCCTGCACTTCGACGCCCTCGGTCCGGTAGATCCGCACCAGGTTCTCGCAGACGATCAGCCCCTCCTCGCGTCGCGGCGCGGAGGCCGCGGCGGCCCGCCGGCCCAACTCGGCCAAGTCCGGTGCCACGGTCGGCTGTTGAGGGGCTGCCACGCGGTCTCCCGAGGAGGTGAGGACTGGACGGGGTGCAGGCTGCGAAGAGCACCGCCGGACAGTCGCCAGGGTAATGCGCGAGTGCGGACGAGGGGCCGGATCGGCCGGGTCGGCGGCGCGGCGGGCCGAGCACCAGGCGCGGGCTGTCGCCGTCCGGCGCGGGCTTTCGCCGCCGGCTCCGGGGGCGCCGGGGTCAGGTGTCGCCGATCACGCGGCCGTCGCGGAGTTCGAGCACCCGGTCGGCGAGCATCAGGAGTTGGGTGTCGTGGGTGGCGACGAGGGCGGTGACGGATTCACTGCGGACGACGGCGCGCAGCAGGTTCATCACGGTGAGGCCGGTGTCGGCGTCGAGCTGGCCGGTGGGTTCGTCGGCGATGATCAGGGCGGGATTGTTGGCGAGCGCGCGTGCGATCGCGACCCGCTGCTGCTGGCCCCCGGACAGCTCGCCGGGACGCTGCTCGGCGTGGTCGGAGAGGCCGACCAGGGAGAGCAGGAGGCCGACGCGGGCGTCACGCTCGCGGGCCGGAACCTTGCGCAGGCGCAACGGAACGCCGACGTTCTCGGCGGCGGTCAGGATCGGCAGGAGACCGAAGGACTGGAACACGAAGCCGATACGGTCGCGGCGCAGCGCCAGCAGGTCGTCGTCGCCGAGCCCGGCCAGGTCCGTGCCGTCCACGGTGATCCGGCCGCCGTCCGGGGTGTCCAGTCCGCCGACCAGGTTGAGCACCGTCGTCTTGCCGGAGCCGGAACGGCCTCTGAGGGCGACGAGTTCGCCGCGCGGCACGGCGAAGGAGACACCGCGCAGGGCGTGCACGGCGGTGTCGCCGCTGCCGTAGGTGCGGCGCAGGTCCTCGACCACCACCATGTCGCCGGCAGGCGCCCTGACGTCCGCAACCGCGCCTCGATCACTGAACAGCTCGCTCATGTTCCCTTCCCCCCGCCCGGCCGGGACGGTCCTGATCCGCACCGTACGGTACGCCGGGCCCCACCGGAAGGTAGGCCGGCCACGGGCCCTGCCGGGCAGGGCGTTGGACCGGCCGTACGCCAACTCCCGTAACCCGATGGTCCGTTGGCGCGCTGACCAGACCCGGTCAGAGGCACGGCCACAGGCCACGGCCATTGAGGCCGGGTACGCGGTCGGCTACGGCGCCCGGACCATCGGGTCGGGTGCTGACGCCCACCGCGCCGGCGGCCACGTCCTGACCGAAGTGCGGCGGGTGGGACACCGGAAGCCGGAGGTGTCGCCTGCACCGGAATGGCACTCGTGACGATCGACAGCCGGGCCGAGGATACGAGGGGGGTGGCATGGTGACGAAGTTCGACGGTCCCGGCCTGCGGGAGCGCGAGAAGGACGAGACACGGCGGTCGCTGCGGGACGCGGCGGCCGAGCTGTTCGCCGAACGCGCCTTCCCGCGGACCACGGTGGCCGACGTCACGGCTGCCGCGAACGTGTCCGAGCGGACGCTCTTCCGGTACTTCGACAGCAGGGAGGCGCTCCTGCTGCCGGACAGCGTCGATTTGTTCGCCGAGAACGAGGAGGCGTTCCGGGCTGGGCCCGCGGGTGAGGCCCCCTGGAAGCAGGGGCGTACGCAGGCAGGTGGTACGGACTTCAGGCTGGACTGACGGCTCTCCTCACGCTCGCGGCCGGGCATCAGCGGGTCGCGATGGCGGGGGTGGGGATGGCACCGCGACGGGAGTTGGCGGCAACGAGACGACACCTGTCCGGCAACGACGTTGTCCCGCAGGGCGGTTGTGCCGCCGAGACGCCCGTGACCCGGAGGGCGAAGGGTCGGCCGACGGCGGATTTCCCTGTCAGCGGGCGCTTCGCCTGACGAGCAGTCAGGAATGACTTCAGTCGTTGCATGTCGGCAAGTCCGGGTACCCGACTGGTCGGCAGACCGATGGACGAGTATGGGAGTGACATGGCGAAGACGAAGGCAGCCGGTACCACGCAGCCGAAGGCCGCCGCGGCGGCAGGCCGGGCCGCGAAGGGTGGCAAGTCGAAGAGCAGCAGGACGGCCGCTGCGAGCGCGCTGTCGCAGACCTCCGGCAAGGCGGGCGCGGCCGACGCGAAGACGACCAAGTCCGAGTCGGCCGCCGCAGCGGGCAAGACCATGGGGGCCAAGAAGCGGTCGAAGTCCGAGAAGAGGGCCGCGGCCAGCGCTCTGGCCCAGTCTCCGGCCAAGTCCCCGCGCAGGCCGGGCAAGAAGACGCTCACCGCCGCGGCCAAGGTGTTGGCCGACAAGAAGTCGACCAAGGCGGAGCGTTCCGAGGCGGCGAGTACGCTCGCGCAGGCTGCGGCGTTCGCCCTCAAGTAGCGTGATCACCGCTCAGCGGACTCCTCGACGCCCCGATGCGGCCGTCGGCCGGAAGCTGTCCTGTCGGCCGCGGTCGACGGCAGCCAGGGTCGCGGCCCGCCTCTCCGAGGCGGCCGCCGCCGTCTGAAGCGCGCGCGTGAAGTACGAAAGCCCTGGAGTACGAAGGCCCTGGCGCCCACCGGCGCCAGGGCCTCGCCTCCCGCCTCACACTCCGATCTGGGCCGGGCACTCAGCTGCCGTTCGGTCCCAGCCCTTGTCCGTTCCCTGCGTCGGCGCGGCAGTGGTTGCGGGCCGACGGATACCGACCGACACCGGCGAGGCGAAGCCCTACCTCGCATCCGTCCAGAACGCCTTCTTGCCGGACTACGCCCCCGGAGTCGTTCTCCTCGGTCCGCAAGGACGATCAGAACGCGGCGTCCGGCAATCGTTCGTCAATGTGAACAGGAATCACCTACTCACCTATTGACGCGTTCACGGCAAGCGCTTACGGTCGTCCGCGAGGCATCGAGAAAGCGCTTTCCCTCTGCATGGTACCCCCGGTTATGGACGAACCTGGAGGAAGAACGATGCAAGTGAGGCCCATCATCGCGTGTGTCAGCCTGCTGTCCGGCGCGCTCGTCGCGCTGTCCGGCACCCCGGCCCAGGCCGCGAGCGCCACCCAGTACGTGTCGCCGAGTGGCACCGACAGCGCGGCCGGCACCCAGTCCGCCCCGACGACGCTCGCGACGGCGATCAGCCGTATCGCATCCGGCGGCACGATCTACCTGCGGGGCGGCACGTACAGCTACTCCTCGACGATCACGATCCCCGCGGGCAGCGACGGCACATCGAGCGCCCGCACCACCCTGTCCGCCTACCCGGGCGAGACCCCCGTGCTGAACTTCGCGGCGCAGAGCGAGAGTTCGTCGAACCGCGGGCTCCAGCTGAACGCCAACTACTGGCACCTGTACGGCCTCACCGTCCAGCATGCCGGAGACAACGGGATCTACGTCGGCGGCAGCAACAATGTCATCGAGCGCACGGTGACCGCGTACAACCGCGACACGGGACTGCAACTGGGCAGGATCTCCTCCAGCACCTCCAGCAGCCAGTGGCCGTCGAACAACCTCATCGTGAGTTCGGAATCGCACGACAACGCCGACTCCGACGGCGAGGACGCCGACGGTTTCGCCGCGAAGCTCACCACCGGCACCGGGAACATCTTCCGCTACGACGTCTCGCACAACAACATCGACGACGGCTGGGACCTGTACACGAAGACCGACACCGGTGCGATCGGCCCGGTGACCATCGAGTACTCCCTGTCCTACACGAACGGCAAGCTGAGCGACGGCACCGTGAACTCCAACGGTGACCGCAACGGCTACAAGCTCGGCGGCGACGACATCGCGGTCAACCACGTGGTCCAGCACGACATCGCCTACGGCAACGGCCACCACGGGTTCACGTACAACAGCAATCCGGGCAAGATGACGATCTCGAACAACGCGAGCGTCGACAACGCGGAACGCAACTTCTCCTTCGACAAGGGGACTTCGGTCTTCCGGAGCAACACCTCTTGTCGCTTCGACGTCAGCGGCTCCAACGACAAGACGGTCGGCGACGCCGACACCTCGAACCAGTTCTGGACCGGCGCGAACGGCTCTCGCTGCTCCTCCTACAGCGGCGCGCTGGGCTGGTCCTTCGCATCAAACGGGCACCTCGCGGTGACCTTCGGCGGCACGGTCGTGACGCCGTAATCACGACACCGGCAGAGACCAGGCGTTCGCGCTCCACAACGGCGCGAACGTCGTCCAGCCATGCCGCGGCGTCGGACGCGCGTCGCGTGCGCCTCGTACGTCGGGGCGGAGGCCGGCCGCGCTGTTTCCGGTGCCATGGGTCGCAGGGCTCCGATGCGGACCCGCGCCGATCACCCTGGCCGCGCCGCACGGACTCTCTCCGTCGACGGCCGGTCCCCGAGACGCGCCCGCGAGTGGGTGCAACGGTCCGCGAGCTGGCCGCCCGCGGCCCGGTCAGTGCGGCCCGGGCCCCTCGTCCTTCTCTTCCGGCCTCTGGCCGCGGGTGTCACGGTGAACGGTCACGAGCCTCTTCCGAAGCCAGCGGCCGCTCCCACCTGCTCGGCCCGTACGGCTCAGCCGGTGCTGGTGTTGTAGAGCTTGTCGCCGCTGTAGACGGCGGTCACCGTTCTGCCGGTCCAGGTGGAGGCGTTGCCGGTGAGGAACGCTTTGCCCTGCTGAGCTTGCCGGTCGCGACGCCGTCGGCCCTGAATTGGACGGTGCCGGTGGGCGTGGCGGGTTCTGCGGTCGCCGGGGTGACGGTGGCGATCACCTTCGAGGTGCCGGTGGTCACCGCGGTGGTGGTGGCGCGGAAGCCGACCCGGGTGAGGAAGTCGTACAGCGCTGGTAGCCGGTGGGGCCCTTGCCCGTGTGGGTCACAGTGGGGCCGAGGGCGGTCGAGGCAGCCACGGAATCCGACGTGCGGGCGCTCGCCGCAGTGGTGGTCAGCAGGGTCGCGGTCGTCAGTGCGCCGACGACTGTCACGGCCCTGTGAGGCATCAGGCAGAACAGCCGGACGAACGGGGCGTGATCAGGAGGCACCCGTCGCGGATGCCGACAGGGGCATGGCGCCTCCCGCGACCTTGGAGTCGTGGCTCCAACGGATCTCTGGCGTGGCGTCATCCGAAGCGGCCCGTCCGACGCGCACGAGGAGTTCGATCAACTCACGGATGACTTCCCGCTGTTCGTCGCCCGGGCGGACCACGATCGCGGTGGCCCGCACGAGTGGCATGCCGTCGATGTCGACAACGACGAGACGACCGTCCTTCAACTCGTCGCCGATGGCCGGTCCTGGCAGCACGGTGAGCGCGGAACCGCTGACCGCCGCCTGTTTCATTACGTCAAGGCTCTGAGAATCGATGTCGACCCGCAGTCGGGCGCCCGCCTTGACGGACCATCGCTCCACGAGCTGGCGTGACCGCATGGAGGGGATGTAGGTGGCGAAGGGGTAGACGCCGATCGCGCGGACCCGTTCCTCGACCGGGATGCGGAGAATCTCGTGTCCGGGGGCGGCCACCAGATGCAGTTTCTCGTCCATGAGGGCGACAGTGCTGAGCTGCGGATCCGCCGGCACTCGGTAGAACCCCACGTCGGCGTTGCCGCCTTTCGGCGGAACGCGCGCGTTCCGCGGGCGGATCGTGACGGTTCAGTGCGACGAGGACAACGTCCTTGCCCGTCAGGCGTTGTCCGAGGCGGGCGAGGGCCGCGTGCTCGTCGTCGACGGCGGTGGCTCCCTGCGCTGCGCCCTCATGGGAGACCAGATGGCTGAGCTGGCGGTCGAGAACGGCTGGGCCGGTGTCATCGTGAACGGGGCGGTCCGCGACGTCGTCGCGCTGCGCCGACTCCCCTTCGGACTGGCCGCCCGGGGCTCCAACCCGCTCAAGAGCGGTAAGTGGGGCACCGGTCGACGCGACGTCGACGTGACGTTCGGCGGTGTCACGTTCCGACCCGGCGACACCGTGTGCGTCGATGATGACGGCCTCGTCGTCCTTCCCTGACCGTCGTGCCGAGCGTCCTGCCGGGGCGTGGAGGAGTCACGGAAGGACGGGCACGCGACGCGGTGTCCAGCCCGCTGCAAAGGCCGTCGCCGCCGCAGCGGACGACCGGATTCCCCGCGGCTCAGCCCTGCGAGACCCCGACCGCCCCGTGCACCTGGCGACCGGACATGTCCACCACTTGATCCTGATGCCGCCCGGGCCACTCGCCGGGCCTCATGAGAAGAGGTTCGTTCCATGAGTCGCGCGAAGAAGACAGACAGCTGCCGTCCGCTGTCCGAAGGATCTCGCCGCCGGACAGCCATTTTCGTCGCCCTGATCCTGGCCGTCGCCGGAGTGCTCGGCACAGGCGTCAGCACCGCAACAGCAGATACCCGGGCCTCGGGCTCCGGTGAGGGTGGCCGGATCTCACACCCTGAACAGCGCGATCGCGGGTACCACCACCGACAGTTACGGTTCGTTCGAGGACATCCCCTCCGCCCGGGCGCCTGTCGGCCGGCTGCGCTGGAAGCCGCCCCAGCCGGCCGCCTCCTGGACCGGCGTTCGCGACGCCACCGCGCCCGGGCCGGCCTGCACGCAGACCGGTGGAAGCGGCACAAGCTCCAGCGAGGACTGCCTCGACCTGAACGTGTGGACGCCGGCCGACGCGCACCCGGGGTCGAAGCTGCCCGTCGCGGTGTGGATCTACGGTGGCGCCTACCGATCCGGCTCAAGCAGCAGCTACCGACCCGTGTCCATGGTGAACCAGGGCAACATGCTCGTCATCACCATCGACTACCGCCTCGGCGCCATGGGCTTCCTGACCCTTCCCCAGCTCGACCACGACAACGGAGTCCCTTCCGGTGACTACGGGCTGCTCGACCAGATCCAGGCCCTTCGTTGGGTTCAGACAGAACGTCGCCCAGTTCGGTGGCGACCCGAGCCGGGTGATGGTCGCGGGCCAGTCCGCCGGCGGCGAGTCCATATGCACGCTCCTGGCCTCGCCGAAAGCCGCGGGACTGTTCAGCCGCGCTGTCATCGAGAGCGGCCTCACCTGCATCGAGGCCGACCGTGAGACGGCCCAGCGGAATGATGCCGCGTTCGTCACCGATCTCGGCTGCGACAGTTCCGCGACGGCTGCGACCGTGGTGGCGTGCCTGCGGAACAAGTCGCCCGCCGAGATCCTCGCGGCGCAGACGACGGCCGGACAGATCTGGTACCCGACCACACAGGTACCCGCACAACCCGAACAGGTGCCCGTCGCCTTCGCCACCGGTGCTTTCAACCACGTGCCAGTGCTGATAGGCACCACCGGAGACGAGGGAGCCTCCTTCATCTACTCCGCTACGGACGCCATCGGCCTACCACTGACCCCTGCCGCGTACCACGCCGACCTTCAGGCGTCGTTCGGCGCGACCGCCCCCCAGGTATCGGATCACTATGCGCTGGGCGACTACAGTGTGCCCGGCGCCGCCGAGGCCCAGATCAAGACCGACGTCGGTTTCACGTGCCCCATGCGCTCCAACGCCGCCTCGCTCACCGCGACCGCTCCGACCTACGTGTACGAGTTCCGTGACACCACCGCGGCGGGAAACATCGACGGCGGTCCGCAACACGCGGCCGAACTGCCCTATCTGTGGGGGACGAAGGACTCCGCCACGCTGACGGACGAGCAGCAGCGGCTGTCCCACGACATGATCGCCTACTGGGCCGCATTCGCCCGCACCGGAAGGCTCGCCGTCCGAGGACTGCCCGCAGTCCCGCGCTACTCGTCCGCCGAGCCGCACGAGATCGCCTTCAACAGTGACGGTCCAGCCCTGGTCTCAGACACGGCCAGGAATCACCAGTGCGGTTACTGGGATTCGTACTTCACCGACGGGTTCCCGTTCCACTTCTCCCCGGGCAGTCCCCTGGCGTTCCCGTCGAACGATCGACTGACACCGCGTCAGGGCAGGTAGTCACACATGGCGGACCAGCGCCGTACAGCACACGTTCCGTACGGCACACTCTCAGAATTCAAGCGGCAAACGAGGCAGTGAGCCTCTTCCAACCAGCCGTCAGGTTGGAAGAGGCTCACTGCCTCCGACGCGCAACTTGCCACGCATGTCGAGCACGTGGCCGACGTACCCCTTTCAGGCGGTTGCGCCATGGATACGCTCGGGAATCTCTATCTGTCGGACATCGACAACAAGCGCATCCTGCTCATGACTCAGTCCGGCAAGAAGACCGTTCTGGCCGCGAGCCCCGAACTTGTCAGCCCTGACGGCTCATTCATCGGCGCGGATCGTCGACTGTACGTCCCCGCACCGCAGACAGAAAGAACACAACTGTTCGGCAATTCCAACGACATGACGAAAAAGCCGTTCCTTGTTCTTTCCCTGGAGTTGCCGGAGAGATTCGACGGAACCGAACTAGGAGGCGCGGTCACGGGCGGTCCGGCTGAGGGAAAGGACTGCTGGCACGCCGCCCTGGCGTCGGCGAACGCGAGCCGGTCCCGGCGGTAACGCTACGTGTGCATGATCACGGGGAAAGGTGACCCTCGCGCCGCCCCGACCGGCTGGAGGACGCCAAAACAGGGGTACGCAGGCGCCGTTGCTGAGGAGAATGGCCGCCATGACGTACGAAGGCTCCTCCATCGACCCGGCCAAGCCCAGCATCGCCCGCGTCTACGACTACCTGCTCGGCGGCAAGGACAACTACGCCGTGGACCGTGAGATCGGCGACGTGTTCAAGCGCGACTTACCCGGTTCGGTAGCCATCGCCTTCGCCAACCGCGCGGCCCTGACGCGGGCGGTCAGGGACATCGCGAAGACCACCGGCATCCGGCAGTTCATCGACCTGGGCAGTGGCCTGCCGACCGCGGACAACGTCCACCAGGTCGCGCAACGGCACGCTCCCGAATCCCGGGTCGTCTACGTCGACACCGACGCCCAAGTGCTGGTCCACGGCCGCGCACTGTTGGAGAACGACGACCGCACCCGTGTCGTCGCGGTCGATGTGCGCAACCCCGAAGGCATACGCACTCACCCCGACACCCTCGAAATCATTGACTTCACTCGTCCCATCGCCGTCATCCTCAGTGCCATCCTCCACCACATCAACGATGACGAGGACCCGGCCGGCATCGTCCGCTACTGGCGCGACCACGTCCCCTCCGGAAGCCACTTCTTCATCAGCCACTTCCGCTCCGGCAACAACCCGGAGACCGCGGAGGCCGAGAAGGTCCTCCAGCAGACGTTCGGCCGCGGCCGGTGGCGCACCGACGCGGAAATCGCGTCCCTGCTGGACGGCCTGGAGATCCTCGACCCCGGGATCGTCCCCGCGTCCCTGTGGCGTCCCGACGAGACCGACAACCCGTGGAACAGCGGCGAAAGACGAGAGCTCACGGTCTGGGAACACCTCATCGCCGCCGGACTGGCCCGGAAGGTCCAGACGTGATTCCCGGATGACGATTTTCGGGCGGTCGCGCCTCTGGCCGCCGGGTCGCGGTGGCGCAACGACTCGGCATCCACACCGGCAGGTGAGTGGACTGGCGTCCTGCCCGACCGCACCGTGCAAACCCCGGCGGGTACGGAGCTCCGCTCCACCCTGACTGGAAGCCACCTGAGTGTTCCCGGCACGGGTATGCCAGGACGGCTGGAGGTAGTAGCGGTCCTGGCAGAAACCTGTTCACCGTCCCGAGGTTGCCGGGACTGTCGGCTGCTGACTTTCGGCGACTGGTCCGTAGCCGTTCGGCGGTGGGTTCGGTCGCGTTAGGGAGCGGCGGTGGCGCGCGAGGTGGCGAGGTCGACCCGGGATCGGTGCGGGCGGGTCTGCGGGCCTGGAGGTGCGACGCGCCCCCACCGTCGGCTCTCGGTCAGCGACGCTCTCGTGGTTGTCGGTTGCCGCTGGACCTGGATTCCCTCATGGCGGGAGGCTCCCCGCCGCGCCCGCCACCCCAGGGCTTCGGCGAAGTCGCGTGACGTCCGTTTCGTGATCAGGCGAGCCCGAGGAGGGTGAGCGGTCGGTTCGCGTCGCGGGCGTTGTGGCGGAGGGCGGCGGTGTTGGTTGAGCCAGCCAGTCGCAGGGCTCCGATGGCGAGGTTGCGGCAGGTGGCCATTGCTCGGGGCGCGTTGCCGGTGCGCAGTTGCGAGGCGTCCTCGGCGAACGTGGTGTCTCTGACGTGGTGCAGGGCCTCGATCTGCCAGTGACCACGGATCAAGGCCGCGAGCTGGGCGGGGCCAGCCTGCTCGGCGGTGAGGCTGGTGACGGCGTAGACGGTCTTG